>JBDTZN010000193.1:0-2892 GCA_040005095.1 Thermoleophilia bacterium
ACGGCGTCGTGCCGTGCGGTCGCGTCCGAGAGGAGCTTGGCCACGTCGGCCTTGACCGCAGCTGCCGGGTCGGCCTCGGCCAGCGCCGCAGACGGCGCGAGCACCCCGAGAACGAGGGCCATGGTTACGAGAGTGAGTGTTTTCTTCATGTCCAGATCGTGCAGCGCTTTACGAACCTGCGGGTTATGTGGACGTAAAGCGTGCGCTCAGGCGAGCGGGCGCTTCTTCGCCATCCCTGGACGGCGCGGGAACCCGGCCGGTGTCGGCCCGACCTTGCGAAGCACCAGGAACCCATCCGCCCCCTCGACCTCCCCGGCGAGCCTCGCCGCGACCGCAGCGACGCGCTCGGCCTCCGCCGAGGGCCCGACCCAGAGGATCGCCGCGCCTCCGGGACGCACCAGCGGCAGACACCACTCCGCCGCGACCGGAGGAGCCGCGAGTGCCTTCGCGAGCGCAACGCCGTACAGATCGACCTCCTGCTCCTCTGCGCGCCCCTGGATGACGCGCGCGTTCGCGGGCGCGTGCTCGCGCAGGAACGCGCACTTGCGCCCGTTCGCCTCGAGCAGCGCGACCTCGCGATCGGGCAGCGCGTGCGCCAGCGGGATCCCGGGTGCGCCCCCACCCGAGCCCACGTCGACGATCGGGCCTTCGAAGCGCTGGACGAGCTCGAGCCCGCGGAGGCTGTCCTCGAGGAGAACCCGCCGCGCCTCAGCGGGATCGCGGAGCGAGGTCAGGCCAGGCGTGGCGACGACTGCGGCCAGCCAGGCGTCAAGCGGGTGAGACGACGACGTAGCGATTCGGCTCCGCCCCCTCGCTCGAGGTCTCGACGCCGTCGTAATCCTGCAGCCGCTGGTGGACGACCTTGCGCTCAACCGCGGTCATCGGCTCGAGCTCCACCGGCTCGCCGTCCTCGACCGCGCGCTCGGCGCTGCGCACGGCGATCCCCTCGAGCAGCTCGCGGCGTCGCGCACGGTAGCCCGCAGCGTCGACGACGATCTCCTTGCGCGTGTCCTCGAAGCGCCGCCAGGCGATCGAGTTGGCGAGGTACTGGACGGCGTCGATCGTCTGCCCGTGCCGCCCGATCAGCATCCCCAGATCACCGCCCTCGCAGGTCACCACGATCTGCTCCTCGCCTTCCTCGACCTCGACGCGGCAGTCCAGCCCGATCGCTGCGACCACGCGCTCGACCAGCTCTCGGGACTCGGCGGCGAGGTCGCTCTCGTCGGCGACCCGCGGCGGGTCGCGCCGCTCGGCCAAGACACGAGACGCCGTCGCCAGGACCCGCGCCGGCTCGTACCCGACCCCGAGCAGGCCGCGCTCGCCCTCCGACACGACCTGGAAGACCACGGTCGACTTGTCGAGCCCGGGCTGGATCCGCTCCAGCTCCCGCAGCGCCGCCCACTTCGCTTCGCCGACCGTCTCCCCGGTCGCTTCGACGGAAAGCGGCTCGAGCTCCTCGCTCACCGCCGCGACTTCTTCTTGCGCTTGACCTTGCGCACAGGCCTGGCCTGCGCCTTCGCGGCCGGCGCGGGCTTCGGCGCGGGAGCCGAGCTCCGCTTCGCACCGTTCCCCGAGTCGTCCCCGCCCGAGCGGGAAGATTTCTTCGCCGTGGGCGCCGGCGTGCGCGGGACGAGTCGCCGCGTGATCAGGCCCTGGCCGACCGTCCACAGGTTGGTCGTCACCCAGTAGAGGAGCAGGCCCGTCGGGAAGACCGCCGTGCCGACCGGATGCAAGATAAAGACCGCGAAGACGAGCGGCATCGCCAGCATGAGCATCCGCTGCGACTTCTCCATGGTTGTCGACATGTAGTACGTCGAGGCGAGCTGGCTGAGGATGTAGACCACGATCAGCACGTAGCCCGACCAGTGCGAGGTGATCGAGTCGGTGATGTTCGGCACGACGTGCAGCCACGCGAACTTGCCGGCGTCGACCGCGGCCTGGCCGCCCGGGGGGTGCCTGGAGAGGTTCCGGAGCACGTAGTAGAGGGCGAAGAAAACGGGGAGCTGCGCGGCGATCGGCAGGCACGACGCGAGCGGGTTGATCTGGTTCTCCTTGTAGAACTTCATCAGCTCTTCCTGCTGCTTCTGCCGGTCGTCCTTGTACTTCTTCTGGATCTCCTTCATCTCCGGCGCGTGCCGCTGGAGAGCCTGCATCGAGTGGATCTGCTTGACCGTGAGCGGGACGAGGACGATCCGGACGATCACCGTCAGCGCGACGATCGACCACGCCCAGGGCAGGCCGACGCTCGCGTGCAGCCAGTCGAGGATGCTGCGAAGCAGGTTCTCGATCGGCGTCAGCGGGCTGGCCAGGATCGCGGCGATCATGCGAGACGTCCGCGGAAGAGCTTCTGATCCTCGACGCGATCGACCCCGCCGTGGCTCCAGGGATTGCAGCGGAGGATGCGCCAGCCGGCGAGCATCGAACCGCGGATCAGCCCGTAGCGGCGGAGCGCGTCGAGCGCGTATTGCGAGCACGACGGGTGGTACTTGCAACTCGCCGGCACGAACCGCCCGACCGTAAAGCGGTAGCCGTAGACCAAGCCGATCCCGACGTATTTCATGCAGCGGCCTTCTGGACGACCTCGTCGACGCGCTCGGTGAGCCAGTCGAAGCCGCGCGCCTCGGTCGCCTCGACCAGCCCGGGGCGCGCGATCAGCACGTAATCCCGGCCGCGCTGCACCTGCGGCAGGAGTGCGCGCCAGACCTCGCGCAGCTGTCGCTTGATCTTGTTCCGGACCACCGCGCCGCCGTTCGCCTTCGGCACCGCGAGCCCGAGCCGCGGCTCGCCTTCCGCGTCCTCGCGCGGGAACCAATAGAGGACCAGGAAGCGCGTCGACACGGACCGCCCCTGGCGGTAGACGGCGTCGAAGTCCCGGGAGCGGGAGAGTCGGTT
>JBDTZN010000019.1:0-30093 GCA_040005095.1 Thermoleophilia bacterium
AGTTCTGCGACCGGGAGATCGTCCCGTTCGCACGCGACTGGGACCGGGCCGAGGAGTTACCGCGGGAACTGGTGGCGAAGCTCGCGGGCGCTGGGTTTCTCGCCGCGTCGCTTCCGGAGGAGCTCGGGGGCGGCGGGCTCGACTCGGTCTCCTACACGTTGCTCTGCGAGGAGCTCGGCCGCGCCGACTCGTCGGTGCGCGGGATCGTCTCGGTGTCGAACGGGCTCTTCGGGAAGACGGTTGCCAAGTGGGGCACGGACGAGCAGCGCGCCGCGTGGTTGCCGCAGCTGGCCTCAGGCGAGGCACTCGGGTGCTACGCCCTGACGGAGCCCGGTTGCGGGTCGGATGCGGCAGCGCTGGCGACGCGAGCCGAGCGCGAAGGCGAGGGCTGGGCGCTCAGCGGCTCCAAGGTCTTCATCACGCTCGGCTCGTGGGCGGCGGTCGCGATCGTGTTCGCTCGGACGGGCGGCGAGGGGCCGCGCGGAATCACGGCCTTCCTCGTCCCCACCGACGGAGCGGGTTTCCAGGCGCATCCGCTGAAGGGCAAGCTCGGGCTCCGCGCGCAGGACACGGCGGAGCTTTCGCTGGACGGTGTGCACGTCCCCGACTCGGCGCGGCTCGGCGACGAGGGTCAGGGGTTCAAGGTTGCGATGTCGGCGCTCGACAACGGACGGATCTCGCTGGCGGCCGGGTGTGTCGGGATTGCGCAGGGCTGTCTCGAGGCTTCGGTCGACTACGCGAAGGAGCGGGTCGCGTTCAAGCGGCCGATCGCGGGGTTCCAGCTCGTCCAGGAGCTGCTCGCGGAGATGCATGTCGACACCGAGGCGGCGCGGCTCCTGACCTGGCGGGCCGCGGCTCTCGCGGACGCTGGGAAGCCGTACACGACGGAGGCTTCACTGGCGAAGTGGTTCGCGAGCGAAGCGGCGGTCCGGGCGGCGAACGCGGCGGTGCAAGTGCTCGGCGGCTACGGCTACGTGGACGAGTACCCGGTGGCGAAGTACCTGCGAGACGCGCGCGTGACGACGCTGTACGAGGGCACGAGCCAGATCCAGAAGCTGATCGTCGGCCGAGCGCTGACCGGCGAGAGCGCCTTCGCGTAACGTAGAGCGCATGGTCGAAGCAGTCATTGTCGCGGCGGCGCGGACGCCGATCGGGCGGGCGAAGAAGGGCTCGCTCGTCGACGCGCGCCCGGACGACCTCGCGGCGTTCGCGATCGACGCCGCGCTTGCGCAGGTGCCCGAGCTCGACCGCGGGGAGATCGGGGACGTGATGATCGGCTGCGGCTTTCCCGAGCAGAAGCAAGGGATGAATCTGGCGCGTCGCGCTGCGTTGCTCGCCGGGATGCCGCACGACGTGCCCGGGACGACCGTGAACCGCTTTTGTGCGTCGAGCCTGCAGACGATCCGGATGGCGTTTCACGCGGTGCGCGCGGGCGAGGGCGACGCGTTCGTCGCCGGCGGGGTCGAGTCGATCTCCCAGGTCGACGGCTACCCCAAGGACGCCGACGAGCTCCATCCGAAGCTGTTCGGAGACGACGCGCCGATCGCGAACGTGTACATCCCCATGGGCCTGACCGCCGAGAACGTGGCGGAGCGGTACGACGTGTCACGCGAGGACATGGATCGGTTCGCGCAGCGTTCGCAGGAGCGCGCCGTTGCAGCGCAGGAGTCGGGCTTCTTCGACCACGAGGTGACGCCCTGGGACGGAGTCGCGCGCGACGACGGGCCTCGCCCGAGCTCGACGTTCGAGAAGTTGCAAGAGCTCGAGCCGGCGTTCAAGCCGGGCGGCAAGGTCACCGCGGGGAACTCGTGTCCCCTGAACGACGGTGCGGCCGCGGTCGTTGTGATGAGCGCGGAACGGGCGGACGAGCTGGGCTTGAAGCCGCGCGCGCGGATCCTCGCGTCGGCGGTCTCGGGCGTGGAGCCGGAGTTCATGGGCGTCGGCCCGATCGGCGCGATCAAGCAGGTGCTCGAGCGCGCCGGGATGAGGATCGAGGACGTCGACGTGATGGAGCTGAACGAGGCGTTCGCGGCGCAGGTGCTGCCGGTCTGCCGCGAGGTCGGGATCGATCCCTTCGGCGAGCAGGTGAACCCGCACGGCGGCGCGATCGCGCTCGGACATCCGTACGGAATGACCGGCGCGCGGATCATGTGCACGCTGCTGAACGACCTCCAAACGCTCGACAAGACGATCGGCCTGGAAACGATGTGCGTCGGCGGCGGCCAAGGCATGGCCATGCTCGTCGAGCGCCTGAACTAGCCGTTCCCGGACGCTCCGGCTGAGGCCTGCGCAGCGCTCCCCGAGTTTGTGGCTCTGAGCCACTATCTCGTTTTCGGGCACAGATTCGTTTCGAAGTTGGCACACAGGCCCTGCGCCCAGATCGCCAGGATGAAGCCGTGGTTCCGCTCGCTCCACGATACGACCCCAGGATCCTGGCTGCGATCAAGGCGCTCGACGATCGCCGCGAGCCTGTAGCGGAGATCAACCGCCGGGTAGGCATCGCTGCGCTCAAGTTGGGCTTGATCAAGCCAAGTTATGTGCACGTGAGGCGGTTCGTCCTCGACGAGAGGGAGCGCCAGGACGCCGAGCGCCGACGTCGCGAAGCCGTGCGCGAGGTCGTCACGGACATCACCGGATCCGTCCTCGCCGGACGTGTCCCGACCGTCTACGAGGTGCTCGACCGACTCGAGGACGCCGGGCGCTGAAAGATGAGTTTGTGGCTCTGAGCCACAAACTCAGGGGACCGCTGCGTCAGGCGCCGAGCCCACGGTGCTCGGCGAACCACAGCGGCCAGTCTTCTTGGACCTGCGTCTCGACTGCTCGCCCGTCGTAGTGCTCGCGCACCCAGGCGACTGCACTCGCCGGGGGAGCGCCGGCCAGGATCGCCATGCACGCGAGCACGGTGCCCGTCCGGCCGAGGCCGCCGGCGCAGCCGACCTCCACGGTCTCACCGGCGCGGGCGCGCGCGAACGCATCTCCGATCGCACACGCCGCCGCCTCAGGATCGCGCGGTACCCCGAAGTCCTCCCACTCCAGCACGACCGCCGGCCAGTCCGGCGCCCAGCGCGCGTCGAGGTACAGCCCGAAGTCGCACGCCTCCTGTCCGCGCGCCGCCAACCCGGATGCCCGAACCGCCGTCCCGTCCGGGAGGACGACCCTCAAGCGAAGACGAGGTAGAGCACCTCGCCGACGAGTGCGGGCTTCTCCGCGCCGCGAATCTCGATCTGTACGCCCACGCGGTAGAGGACACCCTCGCCGCGCCGCTCGCCGGAGAGCAGCTTCGCGTGCAGCCGCACATCCGATCCTGTCGGAACCGGCGCCGTGAACCGCACGCGCTCGATGCCGTAGTTGACCCCCATCCGCGCGCCCACGACCGACAACACTTCGCTCATCAGCATCGGGAGCATCGAGAGCGACAGGTAGCCATGGGCAATCGTCCCGCCGAACGGGCCGGCCGCCGCCGCTTCGGGATCGACGTGGATCCACTGGTGGTCGCCGGTCGCCTCCGCGAAGAGATCGATGCTCCGCTGCTCGACCGGATGCCACGCGCTCGGCCCGAGCTCACGCTCCCCCGTCCCCTCGAGCTCCTCGACGGTCAACTGCGTCGTCATTCAGGCCTCCTCCCGATCACGGCTTGCGTCTGCGTGACCTGCGCCACCCGACGGTCTTCGTCGTCGGTCAGGTCCGTCTGGACGACGATAAAGGTGCGTCCCACGTGGAGCGGATGCCCTAAGCCGGTGACCCGTCCGCTGCGAACCGGCCTGAAGAAGTTCGTCTTGGACTCGACTGTCGCGGTCGTCGTGTCGGGCGGGAGGTTGAGGAACGCGCACACGCCGCCGAGGTTGTCCGCAAAGCCCATCAGCGCGCCGCCGTGCAGGATGCCGCCGGCCGTGCAGAGGTCGGCGCGCCACGCGAGTGTGCCGCGGACTTCGTCTTTCTCGGCGACCAGTACTTCGATCCCCAGGAGTCCCGCAAAGGGGACCGCGGCGGTGAACCCGTCTTCAGCCAACCTGCAAAGACTGGCCGCCGGCCTTGCCCATCTGCGCGACCATCCCCTCGGGAGCCGCGCCGCCAGGAAAGCGCTCGCGGAGCTGGGCCAGAAACTCGTCAACGCCCCACTTGTCGTCCCGCGCGAACAGCTCGCCGGCGTCCCAGGGCCGCAGGATGTTGACCGCGCCGCCGTAGATGAAAAAGCACTGGCCGGTGATGTCCTGGGCCTCGTCCGCGCACAGGGCGACGACGATGGGCGCGATGTTCGCGGGATCCATCGCGTCGAATCCGTCCTCTGGCTTCGGGATCTCGCCGAAGCTCGCCTCGGTCATCCGCGTCCGTGCGTTCGGCGCGAGGCAGTTGACGGTGACGCCGTAGCGCGCGAGTTCCTGCGCCGCGATGATCGTGAAGCCGGCGATTCCGGCCTTCGCGGCGCCGTAGTTCGTCTGTCCCACGTTGCCGAACACGCCCGACGGGCTGGACGTGTTGATCACGCGGCCCCGCACCTCCTCGCCGGCCTTTGACCGCTCGCGCCAGTAGGCCGCGGCGTGTCGCGTCGGCGCGAAGTGGCCTTTGAGATGGACGGTCAGGACCGAGTCCCACTCCTCCTCGCTCATGTTCACGAGCATGCGGTCGCGCGTGATTCCGGCGTTGTTGACCAGGATGTCGAGGCGGCCATAGGTGTCGAGTGCCTGCCCGATCATCCGCTCGGCGCCGGCGAAATCCGCGACGTCGTCGCCATTCGCGACCGCCGCGCCGCTCACGGCCTCGATCTCGGCGACGACCTGCTGCGCGGGAGTCGCGTCGGCCCCCTCCCCGGCAAGCGTCGCGCCGAGGTCGTTGACGACCACCTTCGCGCCGGCCTCGGCCAGCGCCAGCGCGTGCTCGCGGCCGATCCCGCGACCCGCGCCGGTGACGATCGCAACCTTCCCGTCCAGTCTGGGCACGGGAACTACCTTAGGGTCTCCTGGCCATGGAGGTCTACCGAACCCCGGACGACCGATTCGACGACCTCCCCGGCTATGCGTTCGAGCCCCACTACCTCGAGCACAACGGCCTGCGGATGCACTACGTCGACGAGGGCGCCGGCGCGCCCGTTCTCCTCCTGCACGGCGAGCCGACCTGGTCCTACCTGTACCGGAAGACAATCCCGCCCCTGGTGAAATCCGGACGGGTCGTCGCGCCGGACTACCTGGGCTTCGGCCGCTCCGACAAGCCGGTCGAGCGCGACTGGTACACGTTCGACCGACATGTCGAGTCGATCGAGCGCCTCCTCGACGAGCTCGACCTGCGCGACGCGACCGTCGTCGTCCAGGACTGGGGCGGCCCGATCGGCTGCCGGCTCGCCGTCGAGCGGCCGGACCGGATCTCGCGGCTCGTGATCCTCAACACCGGGCTCTACTCCGGCCGTCCGCCTTCGGATGAGTGGCTGCGCTTCCGCGACTTCGTCCGCCGTGTCGGGACGGAGCTGCGGCCCGGACAGCTCGTCAAGATCACCTGCGTGACCGACCTTTCCGACGAGGTGGCCGCCGCGTACGACGCGCCCCATCCCACCCCGGAGTCGCTGACCGGCCCGCTGATGTTCCCCGAGCTCGTTCCGACCGAGCCGGAGCATCCGTCGGCGGCCGCGATGCTGGCGGTGCGCGAGGCGCTCAGCACCTGGCAAGGGCGCGCGCTCGTCTTCTTCAGCGACTCCGACCCGATCTTCTCGCCACGGGTCGCCGAGCGGATCGCGGAGCTGCTGCCAAACGCCGAGCTACAACCGCCTGTCGAAGGGGCGGGCCACTTCCTCCAGGAGGACAAGGGTCAGGAAGTCGGCGAGCGAATCGCGGCCTGGCTCCAGACGTCAGAGTCCGTGTAGACCTTCTCGCCCCTGAAGAGCCGGGCCTCGGGATCCCACGGAAAGAAGATGACCACGCGCCACGCCAGGTGCTCGCCGCTCGGCGGGATGCCGACCCACGGCGCTTCGTGCGTCCCGGTCACCCGCGCTTCCTCGCACACCCCCTGCGGGCCGATGACGATGTCTGTCAGGGCGAAGTGGATGTCCGGGAATGCGGTGAGCAGCTCCGTGTAAAAGCGCGCCGCGCCCTCGTGGCCCTCCCAGCGGTGGCCGGTCTGTGCGAGCTCGTAGACGCAGTTCTCCGTGAGCGTCGAGATCAGCCCCGGGAGGTCGCGGTTGTCCTCCGCGATCGAGTGCTTCTTCCAGAGCTCCCGGATCGCGTCGTGCTCGGCCGGATCGGCGTCGCGGCGGATCAGGTCGACGACTTCGTCGTGCTCCACGTGCTCCTGAACTGGCTCCAAAGCTCCTCCATCGTCGTGGTGCGACCCCGTAGGTGCATCGGATCGTACGGCGTCACGCCCACGGCACGCACGATCCAGCCGCCGTCGTCGACGTCCAGAACGTTGATGCAACCCGGAGCCTGCTCGAGGTTTCCGAGGAACGTCCGTCCGCCGGTTAGCGCGTGCGACAGGATCGCGCGGTTGACGCCGCCGTGCAGGACTGCGAGGAGGACGTCCCACGTGGCGTCCGCGCGCAGACGCTCGATCGCGGGCAGCACGCGGTCGAAGAGCTCGTCGATCGTCTCACCGCCGAGGAAGCGCGCGCTGCCCGGGACGAGGCCGTCGAACGCCCCGAGGAACGCGGCCTCGAGCTCCGCGGGCGGGATGTCGAGGAGGCGACCGGACTTCAGCTCACGCAGGTCGGGCCACGCCTCGGGCTCCACGTCCCGCACGACAGCACGCGCCGTCTCGACGGTGCGCGGCAGACCGCTCGTCAGCACGCGGTCGAAGGTGACGCCCGCGAGCGCCTCGGCGGCCGCGTTCGCCTGCTCGAGGCCCGTCGCCGTCAGGGGCACTTCGTCGGGTGGCACAGGCAGCCGGTTCTCGAAGTACGAGACCTCGGCATGGCGCATGAGGTAGATCCGGCGCCGGCTCATTCGTAGAGCCGCAGGTAGTCCGGGTTCGCCACGCGCAGCTTCGCGGCCACGTGCTCCTTCAGGAGCGCGAGCGCATCATCGGGGACGTCACCTGCGCGGATCCGCGCTGCGAGCTCGCGCAGCTCGTCGGCGCTCAGGGTCTCCTCGGTCGACTCGAGCTCACGGCGCGCGATGCCGAGCGCGTTCATCGCCACGAGCGTGCGGAACTTCCGCCGCTGGTCGGTCGCATCCGGAAGCACCTCGGTCGCGAGGAACTCCAGCACCGCCTCCAGCAGCTCGCCCGCGTCCGGCCTGTCTACGGCGTGGCCGGAAGCGGTTTCAACGGATCGACCGGTCGTTTCAGACGGACGCGCGGGCGAAGCCCGCACGTCCTGAGGACGGCGCCGCAAGCATCGCCTCGGCGTCTCGATCAGGTCGA
The DNA here is from genome assembly GCA_040005095.1 of Thermoleophilia bacterium. Taxonomy (GTDB): domain Bacteria; phylum Actinomycetota; class Thermoleophilia; order Gaiellales; family Gaiellaceae; genus UBA5186. The sequence continues at coordinate 7,345 of JBDTZN010000019.1, forward strand.
GGAGCTCGTACTCCTTCTCGGCCGCGAGCCGCCCCAGCACCGCGAGCTCGACGCTCCGCTCGAGCCCGTTCAGGTGCCGGCGCGACTGCGTCAGCGAGCCGACGGCCCACTTCAGGTTCCCGAGCACCTCCCACCAGAGGAGATCCTCGACCGCGATCTGGCGACCGGTCAGCTCGACGTAGCGCTCCAGGTACGGCTCGACCTCTCCGATCCCGCCGAGCCGCAGGTCGTCGCGGCCGAACCGCCACGCGCGGACGATCGGCCACGCCACGTCCTCGGTCGGATCGCCGAGGTGCGCGAACTCCCAGTCGAGCAGCGCCACGAGCCCGTGCTCCGAGACGACGATGTTCCCGAGCCGGAAATCCCCGTGGAGGACGACGCTCGGCAGTGGCTCGGGCGCGCGCTCGCGCAGCCAGGCGAGGCCGTACTCGATCGCCGGATGCGGCTCGCCGACCGTGTCGAGCTCGCCTTCGAAGCGCGCCAGGACCTCGCCGCCGGTCAGGAACGGGAGCCGCTCCGGCGGAATCGCGTGGATCTTCGCGAGCTCCTCTGCCAGCTGCACGTCGAGACCCGCGGGCGGGTTCCGCACGATCCGGCGCCCGATCGTCTCGCCTTCCACCCGCTCCATCGCAAACGCCTCGCGCCCACCGAGCTCGCCGAGGTACGCGACGGGATGCGGAACCTTCACGCCCGCTTCCTCCGCGGCCCGGAGCACCTCGAACTCCTGCTCGAGCGGCAGCGTCGCCTCGTGGATCACGCCTCCCGCCGCGCGGCGCACGAGCAACCGCTCTCCACCGGCGTCGACCCCCCACGCCTCCTTCGAAGCCCCGCCGGCGAGCAGCTGCATCGACTCGACCTCGGCGCCGAGTCGCGCGGCGAGCTCGGGCGCCCACGGGATGTCCACTAGGCGGATTGGCCGCCGTCCACGACCAGCGTGTGGCCGGTGACGAAGGCCGAGGCGGGCGAGGCGAGGAAGACGACGGCTCCCTTCAGGTCGTCCGAGCCGCCGAAACGCCCGAGCGGGATGCGCTGGTCGAGCCCCTCGGCCTGGTCGAGGACAAACTTGGACATGTCCGACGGGAACCAGCCGGGCGCGATCGAGTTGACGCGGATGCCGTGCCGCGCCCACTTCCACGCCAGGTCGCGCGTGAACGCGATCACGCCGCCCTTGCTCGCGTGGTAGACGACCGTGTTGACGACCTCGGCCGGTGCACCGTGGAGGCCCGCCACCGAGGCGATGTTCACGATCGCGCCGCCTCCGCCCTGTTCGATCATCGCCCGGCCGGCCGCCTGCGCGAACAGGAAGACGCCCGTGAGGTTGACGTCGATCACCTTCTGCCAACCCTCGAGCGGCATGTCCTCGGGCCACGCGCCCCACACGGTGCCGGCGTTGTTGACGAGCACGTCCACGGAGCCGAGCTCGTCGCGCGCGCGCGCGACCACAGAACCGACCTGCTCGGGATCGCGGACGTCGCACGCGAGCGCGAGGGTGCGCACGCCGAGCTGCGCGAGCTCCTGCGCGGCCGCCTCGCAGCGTTCGACCTTGCGCGCGCAGAGGACGAGGTTCGCGCCCGCCTCCGCGAGCCCCTCGGCCATCTGCCGGCCGATGCCGCTGCCGCCGCCAGTCACGATCGCGGTCTTCCCGGACAGGTCGAACAGATCGCGAATAGGGGTCACAGCACCAGCTCCGCCATCGTCCGCAGCGCATTCACGTCGTGCGTCGAGCAGAGCAGCGTCGTCGCACCCGACTCGCGCCAGGCTTCGAGCCGGTCGGCGATGCGCTCCCGTGGCCCGACCAGCGCGACGTCGTCAACGAGCGCGTCCGGCACCGCCGCGATCGCCTCACGCTGCTTGCCGTCGAGGTACAGCTGCTGGATCTTCTCCGCCTCGGCCTCGTAGCCGTACCGCCGCACCAGCGCGTTGTAGAAGTTCTTCCCGCGCGCGCCCATCCCGCCGATGTAGAGACCGAGGATCGGGCGGACGAAGTCGCGCCCGGCCTCGACGTCGTCCGTGACGACGACGTGCGCGGACGGCGAGATGTCGAACCCGTTGCGCGAGTCGAAGGAGAACGCCTCCCGCGCGCGCTCGGGCGAGAAGAAGATCGGGATCCAGCCGTCCGCGATCTCGAAGGCGAGCTCGACGTTCTTCGGGCCGAGCGCCGCGATGTAGATCGGGATCTCCGCGCGCAGTGGGCGCATCATCAGCTTCAGCGGCTTGCCGAGACCGGTCGCGCCGGGACCCGTGTACGGGATGTCGTAGTGCTCGCCGTGGTGCTCGAGAGTCTCCCGCCGGAGGATCGTGCGCACGATCTCGACGTACTCGCGCGTCTTCCCGAGCGGCTTTCCCCACGCCTCGCCGTGCCAGCCCTCGACGACCTGCGGCCCCGAGGTGCCGAGCCCGAGCAGGAAGCGGCCCCCCGAGAGGAGATCCAGCGTCGCCGCGGTCATGGCCGCGTTCGCGGGCGAGCGGCCGGGGAGCTGCAGGATCGCCGAGCCGATCTTGATCGTCGAGGTCGTCGCTGCGAGCCACGAGAGGACGGTCACCGCATCGGTTCCCCACGCCTCGGCCGCCCACGCCGAGTGGAAGCCGAGGCGCTCGGCCTCCTGCGCCAGCTCGATCAGCTCGAGCGGATTCTTCCCGGGAGGCGCGTAGCCCATGTAGTAGCCGAGGCGCATTGGTAGTGAGACACTAAAGCCGTGGCGATTGCCGACCTAGCGCCAACGCAAGAGCTGGCGGATCTGCGCGCGAAGTACCGCGCCTTCATGGAGGAGCACGTCTACCCGAACGAGGCGAAGCTCGAGGACGACGACGCGCTCGTGGCGGAGTTGCAGGCGCGCTCGAAGGCGGAAGGGCTCTGGGCGCCGCACGTCCCTCCGGAGGCGGGCGGCACGGGCACCGGGTTCCTCGCCTACGCGCACCTGAACGAGGAGATCGGCCGCTCGATCCCCGCCCAGCTCGTCTTCGGCTGCCAGGCCCCGGACGCGGGCAACGCCGAGATCCTGCACCTGTTCGGGACGGACGAGCAGAAGGAGCGCTGGCTGCGCCCGCTCGTCGCCGGCGAGATCCGGTCGTTCTTCTCGATGACCGAGCCGGAGGTGTCCGGATCGGATCCGACCACGCTGCGGACGACGGCGCGGCGCGAGGGCGACGAGTGGGTGATCGACGGGCACAAGTGGTTCTCGTCCAGCGCCGAAGGCGCCGCGTTCGGAATCGTGATGGCGGTCACCGACGCCGACGCCTCGCCGCACTCGCGGATGAGCCAGATCATCGTGCCGGCGGACGCCGCCGGCTTCGACGTCATCCGCCCCATCCCCGTACTGGGACATGTGGGACACGGCTGGTCGACCCATTGCGAAGTGCGCTACACCGGCGTCCGCGTTCCGGTGGAGAACGTCCTCGGCGAGCCGGGCGACGGCTTCCGGATCGCGCAGAAGCGGCTTGGGCCCGGCCGGATCCACCACGTCATGCGTTGGCTCGGCCAGATGCAGCGGGCCTTCGAGCTCATGTGCAAATACGCGCTGGAGCGCGAGGCGTTCGGGTCGCGCCTGGCCGACAAGCAGACGATCCAGAACTGGATCGCCGACTCGGCCGCGGAGATCCACGCGTGCCGGCTCATGACGCTCGACGCCGCGCGGAAGATCGACGAAGGCGACGAGGCACGAGTCGAGGTTTCCGTGATCAAGTTCTACGCAGCGCGGGTGCTCGGCGAGGTGATCGACCGCGCGATCCAGGTGCACGGGGCGCGTGGGCTGACCGACGAAACGCCGCTGGCGGCGATGTACGCGACGGCGCGCGCCGCGCGGATCTACGACGGACCGGACGAGGTGCACCGAATGGTCGTCTCGCGGCGGATTCTGAAGGCGTTCGAATCCGGGGACGGCTGGACATTCCAGTAAACCGCGCAGTCACGCTCGCGTCGCGACCGACAGGCTTTCCTTCCGAGGAGAACTTCGCACTGGTCGAATCGGAAGCGCCGAAGCCCGGCCCGGGCGAGGTGCTCGTCCGCATGCTCTGGACGTCGGTCGACCCGTACCAGCGCGGGCGCATGAGCACGGCGCGCTCGTACGCGAAGCCCGTCGAGGTCGGCGAGGTGATGACCGCGCAGTCGGTCGGCGAGGTGGTCGGGAGCAACGATCCGCGCTTCGAGCCCGGCGACGTCGTGCTCGGAACGCTCGGCTGGCAGGAGTACGCGGTCGCGCGGGCCGGCTCGCTGCGGAAGCTCCCTGAGGGGATGCCGCCGCAGCTGGCCCTCCACGTCTTCGGGACGAACGGGCTCACGGCGTACTTCGGGCTCTTCGACGTCGGCCAGCCGAAGCCCGGCGACACGGTCGTCGTCTCGGGCGCGGCGGGGGCCGTCGGCCAGGTCGTCGGCCAGCTCGCGAAGATCGCCGGCTGTCGCGCGGTCGGGATCGCCGGTGGGCCCGAGAAGAAGGCCGATCTGACGGACTTCTACGGCTTCGACGCGGCGATCGACTACAAGGCCGACGATCTGCGCGCCGAGCTCAAAGCAGCGTGCCCCGACGGCGTGAACGTGTACTTCGACAATGTCGGCGGGGAGATCTCCGCCGCTGTGCACGCGCGGCTGAACGTCGGCGCCCGCATCGCGGTCTGCGGACAGGTCTCGCAGTACAACCTCGAGCAGCCCCAACCGACCTTCCACCCCGGCCTGCTGGTCGTCTATCGGGCGCGGATGGAGGGCTTCCTGATCTACGACTATGCGCACCGCTTCGACGAGGCGATCCCGCGCCTGGCCGCGTGGGTGGCGGAGGGCCGGATCCGCTACAAGGAGGACGTCGTCGAGGGCATCGAACGCGCCCCGGAAGCGTTCCTCCGCATGCTCCGCGGCGAGAACCAGGGCAAGCAGCTCGTACGTGTCGCAGAAGCGTGACTTAGTGGCTCTTTGTCACTAAGTCCTTTTTGCCGACAAAATCCCTGCAAACAGGCATCTGCCCTGTCCCTTACAGAGGGTTTGTGGCTCAGAGCCACAAACTCCAAGGACCGAGGCGCCAGGGCTACACCGGAGGGGCCATGCCCACCCCGTCGACACGGGGGCCGGGGACGTTCGGGAAGCGGAACTTCAGCGGCTCTCGTCCGGGTTGGACGACCCACGCTTGGCCGGTTTCCTCGTCGCGGGCCGCGAGGAGGACGGCGTCGGCGACGTCGCCGGGCTGGAGGAGCGGGAAGCCGGCGTCTGTGAAAGCGTCACGCAACGGGTCGACCATCGCGGTGTCGACGAAGCCCGGGTTGACCATGTTGATTCGGATCCCGCGCGCTAGGAGCTGCGGAGCGACGGCGCGGACGAAGCCGACGACCGCGTGCTTCGTGAGCGTGTAGATCACGTCCCCGTCGGTCGGGATCAGCCCGGCGAGCGAGGCTGTGACGACGATTGCGCTACCCGGCGCCATCGTGGCCGCGAGACGCCTCACGCCGTAGACGACGCCGTCGACGTTCGCGCCCAGGACCCGCCGATACTCCTCGTTGGTCAGTTTGGCCAGGTCGTTCTCGCTGGCCACGACCCCGGCGTTCAGGCACGCGAGCTGCGTCGGCTCGACCGACTCCCACGCGGCCGGATCGGCCACGTCGAAGCCGTCCTGGAGGTCGAGCGACCGCACCTTGGCGCCCTCCGCCTCGAGCCGTTCGACGATCGCCCGCCCGATTCCCGAGGCCCCGCCGGTGACGAGGGCGGTCTCAGGGAACAAGGACGACCTTCCCGACGTGCTTGCGCTCCTCGATCAGGCGGTGCGCGGCCGGGGCCTCTGCAAGGGGAAACTCCGCGCCAACGACCGGCCGGATCGCGCCCTCCTCCCACAGCGCGACGAGTTCGGCAATCGCGGCGCGCACGACCTCGGGGCGCAGCTTCATCAGGCGACCGAGGTAGAACCCCACGAGGCCGACGTTGCGCCCGACGACCAGCGCCGGGTCGACCTGCGGCCACATCCCGCCCGCGTATCCGAGCAAGAGCAGCGACCCGAGCGGATTGAGCGCCTTCATGCTCGCCTGGATGAGCTCGCCGCCGACCGGATCTATCACGAGGTCGGCCCGGACGTGCTCCGCGAAGTCCCCGTAGCCGTAGGCCTCGTCGGCGCCGAGCTCCGCCGCGAACGTCCGCTTCTCCTCGGTGCTCGCCGTCGCGACGACGCGCGCGCCGAAGTGCCGCGCGAGCTGGATCGCAGCCGAGCCGACGCCGCCCGAGCCCGCGTGCACGAGGACGGTGGAGCCCGGCTCGACGCGCACCTGGCGGGTCAGCGGGACGTACGCGGTCAGGAACGTCATGAGGAACGAGGCGCCCTCGGCGAAGGTCGCTCCCTCCGGCAGCGGCACGAGCCAGTCCTCGTCGACCGCCGCGAGCTCCGCGTACCCGCCGCCGTCGTGACGCGGCAGCCCCATGACCCTGCGCCCGTCGACCTCGCCGGCCACCTCGACGCCGAGCACGACCGGCAGGTCGGGTGGCTGCGGGTACTGCCCCTTGCGGACGAGGCAGTCCATGAAGTTGATGCCGGCCGCGCGGACGCGGACGAGCACCTCGCCCTCCCCCACCTCGGGCTCCGGCACGTCGGCCACGGCGAGCCGGTCGGGGCCGCCGGTCTCGCTGAGGACGACCGCCTTCAGCGGGGAGCCATCCGCAACGCCCCGTCCAGCCGGATCACTTCGCCGTTCAGGTAGTCGTTCTCGACGATGTGCTTGACGAGCGCGGCGAACTCGTCGGGCCGCCCGAGCCGCGACGGGAACGGGATCGACGCTTCGAGCGACTCGCGGATGTCCTCGCGCAGCAGCGCCAGCATCGGCGTGTCGGCAGGCCCGGGAGCGATCGTCATGACCCGGATGCCGTGCCGCCCGAGCTCGCGCGCGATCGGAAGCGTCATCGAGACGACGCCGCCCTTCGAAGCCGAGTACGCGGCCTGACCGATCTGCCCGTCGTAGGCCGCGTTCGACGCGGTGTTGACGATCACGCCGCGCGAACCGTGCTCGTCGGGCTCGTTCTGCGCCATCTTGGTCGCAGCGAGCCGGATCACGTTGAACGTTCCCGTCAGGTTGATGTCGACGATGCGCCGGAAGCCGTCGAGCGGGAACGGCCCTTCCTTCCCCTTGCCGACGACGCGCGCCCCGCCGCCGACGCCTGCACAGTTGACCGCGCCGTGCAGCTCGTCGAGCGAGTCGATCAGCTTCGAGACGCCGTCCTCGTCGGTCACGTCCGTCTCTGGCAGGTCGGCGATCACGACCGTGCCGCCCGCCTCCTCGAGCGCGCGCGCGGTCGCCTCGCCGAGCCCCGAGCGCCCGCCCGTGACGAGGAACGTCCGGCCCTCGATTCTCACGGCGTGGGAGCCGGTTCCTGCGCGAACTGCTCGCGGAGCGCGGTCTTGCGGAACTTGCCGACGGCCGTCTTCGGGATCTCGTCCACGAACTCGAAGCGGTCCGGGAGCCACCACTTGGCGAACTGTCCGGCGAGAAGCTCGCGCAGCTCTTCGGCCGTCGCGGTCTGCCCCTCCTTGAGCACGACCGCCGCGAGCGGCCGCTCGGCCCACTTCTCGTCCGGGATCGCGATCACGGCCGCCTCGGCCACGGCCGGGTGCGCCATGATCGCGTTCTCGAGGTCGACGGACGAGATCCACTCGCCGCCCGACTTGATCACGTCCTTCGAGCGATCCTTGATCTGGATGAAGCCCTTCGGGTGCATCGAGACGATGTCGCCGGTCTTGAACCACCCGTCGTCCGTCCAACGGTCGGCCTGCTCGGGCGTGTCGAAGTAGGCCGAGGCCACCCACGGCCCCCGCACCTCGAGCTCGCCCATCGCCTCCTCGTCCCAGGGAATGTCCTCGCCCCCGGCGCGCGCGCGAATCTCGACGAGCGGCAGCGGGATTCCGGCCATGGCCACGTAGTCGTACTGCGTCTCCTTGTCCGCGCCGCGCAGGTCGCCGATCAGGTCGCTCACCGACGCGACGGGGGAGGTTTCGGTCATGCCCCAGCCCTGCACGACGGTCATGCCGTGCCGCTGGTCGTACGCCTCGATCATCGCGCGCGGCACCGCGGAGCCGCCGACGAGCATGCCCTTCATCTGCGAGAGATCCCACTTGCCGGGATTCGCGTCGAGCATTTGCAGGATCCCCATCCAGATCGTCGGGACGCCGGCCGTCCAGGTGACGCCCTCCTGGACGAAGTCCTCGAGCAGGCTCTCGGGGTCGAGATGCGGGCCGGGGAAGACGAGCTTCGTCCCCAGCATCGCGGCCAGATAGGGATAGCCCCAGGCGTTGGCGTGGAACATCGGCACGACCGGCAGCAGCGTGTCCTCCTCGGAGATGCGCCTGCCCAGCGGAGAGGTGGTCGCGACCCCGAGCGCGTGCAGGATCGTCGAGCGGTGCGAGTAGACGACGCCCTTCGGCCGGCCGGTCGTTCCGCTCGTGTAGCACATGGCCGCGGCGGCGTTCTCGTCCAACTCGGGCTCGGTCCAGTCGTCAGCGCTCGCGCCCGCGAGCAGTTCCTCGTAGGAGTCCTCGACCGCCTGGTCATCGGAGATGACCAGGATGTGCTCGATGTCGGTCTCGCCCTTGAACTGCTCCAGCAGCGGGAGGAGCGACTTGTCGACGATCACGGCCTTGTCGCCGCCGTGCTTGGCGATGTAGCCGATATCGCTCGGGTGGAGGCGAAGGTTGAGCGTGTGGAGGACGAAGCCGCCGCAGGGGATCCCGAAGTAGGCCTCGAGGTGTTGGTAGTGGTTCCAGCAGAGCGTTCCGACGCGGTCCCCGGGCTCGAGACCGAGGCCCGCGAGGGCCACCGCGAGCTGCTTCGCGCGGCGCGCCATGTCGGAGTACGTGTAGCGGTGGAAGCTCTTGTCGGGTAGGCGGGTGACGACTTCCCGCTGGCCGAAGTAGGTCTCGGCCCGGCGCAGCAGCGGCGGCAGCGTGAGCTGGAAGTCCATCATCAACCCGTCCATCGACCCTCCTTGCTCGCAGGTCCGTGGATCGTCGCGTAATTCCGGACGCGCGGCAACTACGAGCGCAGCAACAGCAGCTCGTACGCGCGGTCGCGCGCGCGGACGGGCAGGCGCTCGATCGTGGCCCGGATCTTCGCGTCACGGCCCACGAGATAGCGCGCCCGAGGCCGTTCCGCGGTGAGCGCTCGGTGAACGACGGCGGCGACGCGGTCGGCCGGCTGGGCTCGCCTCCCGGCAGCCGCAGCGGCGCGACGGAAGGCCTCCATGCGGTCCCGATAGAGCGGTGAGCGGTCTGATGGAGTCCGGGCCTGGATCTCGTCTGCGGTTTCGGGCCCCTTCGTCCAGATCGGCGTTGCGATCGTCCCGGGCTCGACGATCGCAACGTGGATCCCCCACGGCGCGACCTCGACCCGCAGCGAGTCGGCGATCGCCTCCAGCGCGTGCTTCGAGGCCGCGTAGGGGCCGAGGAAGGGGAGCGCGCTTCTGCCCGCGATCGAGCCCATGAAGACGATCCGCCCGCGTGAGCGGCGCAGGTGCGGCAGGAAAGCCTGGGTCACCGCGACCTGACCGAGGACGTTGACCTCGAGCTGGCGGCGGAGCTCGTCGAGCGGGATCAGCTCGAGCGGCGAGGCGATCGCGATCCCCGCGTTGTTGACGAGCGCGTGCAGCTCGTCGACGCGTGCCGCCGCGGCAGCTATGTGCTGGGCGTCGGTGACGTCGAGGACGATCTCCTCGGTCCCGTCGGGCGCGTCGCCGGCCTTGCGCACCCCCGCGAGCACGCGCCAGCCGGAGCGAGTAAGCCGCCGCGCGGTCGCCTCCCCTATTCCCGACGAAGCCCCGGTGACGAGCGCCACTCTGGGACTTTGTGGCTCTGAGCCACTATCTCGTGAGTCGCCACGATCTCGCCCGGAACTCGTCACACCTCCCCGCTTGTTCTGGCGGTTCGACAACCCTGACGCAGCTGAAAACCGACTTTGTGGCTCTGAGCCACAAACTCAGTCGAGCAGATGCGCCGCGACGAGAGCCCGGTGCGCGGCGCCGTAGCCGCCGAAGGCCTGGATCGCGAGCGCGCGCTTGTAGTACGTGTGCAGGACGTGCTCCCAGCTGAAGCCGATGCCGCCGTGCACCTGGATCGCGCGCTCGCAGGCCACGACGGCCGCATCCGCCGCATAGCTCTTCGCCGCCGCGACCGCGACGGGCGCCTGCTCGTCTCCTTGGTCGACCGTCCACGCCGCCCAGTACGCGAGCGACCGCGCCAGCTCGGTCTCGACGTACGTATCGACGAGCTGGTGCGAGACCGCCTGGTACACGCCGATCGGCCGCCCGAACTGCTCGCGCGACTTCGCGTACTCGAGCGACAGCTCGAGCGCCTTCGCGGCGATGCCGACGGCTTCGAGCGCCAGCGTCGCGAGCTGCTCTTCCTGCGGTCGTTCCGCGTCGAAGAACGACTCGCCCTGTCCCGCGCGCCCGAGCTCCTCGAAGAGGACGGCCTGGTCGAGGAAGCCGAGCTCGCTGCCGAGCTCCTCGCGCGTCCAGGGCGCTCTGCCGTTCGCCAAAGCGTCGCGCGCCTCGCGCCGCAGCAGCTCCTGTTCTTCCGTGAACGCGAACTGCATCAGCGAGACCTCGGCAGCCCGAGCACCCGCTCGGCGATGATGTTGCGGAGGACTTCCGACGTCCCCGCCTCGATCGTGTTGCCGCGGCTGCGCAGCTGCTGGTAGCCCCAGTAGCCGTCGTCCTCGCCGTCCAGCATCTCCATCGCGAGCTTCGTCAGGCGCTGGTTCTGCTCCGACCAGTGCAGCTTGGACACGGAGCCCTCAGGCCCCGGAATCCCGGTCTGCATCAGCTTCGTGAGCGAGCGGTAGTTCGTGAACTTCAGCGCCTGCAGCTCGATCCACTCCGTCGCGACGCGGTCGCGGATCAGCGGATCGTCGCGCCGCCGCTCCTTCGTCAGCTCGACGAGGCGGCCAACCTGCGCCTCGAGCGCGCCGCCGAGCGCGAAGCCGAGTGTCCCGCGCTCGTGCAGCAGCGTCGTCATCGCCACCTGCCAGCCGCCGCCGATCTCGCCGAGGAGGTTCTCGCGCGGCACCTCGACGTCCGAGAGGAAGATCTCGTTGAACTCCGCTTCGCCGGTGATCTGGCGGAGCGGCCGCACCTCGACGCCCGGCGCCTTCATGTCCACGATCAGATAGGTCAGGCCCGCGTGCTTCTCGGAGTCAGGGTCGCTTCGGCCGAGGAGGATGCAGTAGTCGGCGATATGCGCGAACGACGACCAGACCTTTTGGCCGTTGACGACGAACGTGTCGTCCTGCACGTCCACGCGCGTGCGCACGCCCGCGAGATCCGAGCCCGCCCCCGGCTCGGAGAAGCCCTGGCACCAGATCTCCTCGGCGCTGAGGATCTTCGAGAGGTGGCGCGACTTCTGCTCCTCCGTCCCGTGCGCCATGATCGTCGGGCCGGCCATGCCCAGCCCGATCACGCCGAGATGCTGCGGCGCCTGGACCCGCGCCATCTCCTCGAGCACGATCGCCTGATGGCTGTACGGCGCGTCCTGTCCGCCGTATTCCTTGGGCCACGTCAGGCCGACGTAGCCCGCGTCGTAGAGCTTGCGGCTCCACTCGCGTCCCGGCCCGGCCGGGAGATTCGCGCTGAGCCACTCGCGCAACTCGGTGCGAAATGCCGCTTCGTCCGTGCTGTCGCGCAGGTCCACGTGCCTATTGAATCAGCGTCCGCGCGCCGAGTCACCCCGGAGCGTCATGCACGTGCTCGAGGCGCGGGCGATCAACCGGCCCTCAGCGTCCTCGACGTCGCACTCGGCCATGCCGACCGTCCGGCCCCGATGGACGACCCGGCCACGCGCGACGAGCTTGCCCTTCCGGAACGGACGGAGGAAGTTGATCTTCAGCTCGAGCGTCGTGAACGACTCGCCTTCCTCCAGCTCGGAGAAGTACGCCGTACCCATCGCCGCGTCCGCGAGGTCGCAGAGGATGCCGCCGTGCACGGTTCCCATCGGGTTCTCGTGCCGCTCGGTCACGTCGAGCGTCATCTCCGACGTGCCGCCCGAGGCGCGAACCAGCTCGAGCCCGACCAGCTCCGCGACGGGAGGCGGAAACTTCACAGCCGGATCACCGATCGGATCACGTCGCCTGCCTTCAGCTCGTCGAACGCCCGGTCGACCTCCTCCAACGCGATCGTCTTCGTGACCATTCCGGCCAGGTCGAGGCGGCCGTCGAGAGCCAACTGCATCAGGCGCGGGAAATCCTCGGCGGGAACGTGGTCGCCGCCGTGCGAGATGAGGATGCGCACACGGCGGTCGAACAACCGCTCAAGGCTCAGAGTCACCTCGGAGCCGGGTTGCGGCAGGCCGATGTAGACGAGCGTCCCCGCGTGGCCGAGCATCGAGAGCCCCTGCTGGACGGTCTCGGGACGGCCGACGACGTCGAAGACGAAGTCGAGGCGCTCACCGGGTTCCGTGTGCGTGGCGCCGAAGCGCTCCGCCGCCGCGAGCTTCCGCTCGTCGAGATCGAGCGCGTAGATCTCGGCCGCTCCGGCGATGCGCGCGCCCTGGACGACCGACAGGCCCACCGCGCCGCAGCCGATCACCCCGACGCGGGCGCCCTCCCAAACGTGCGCCGTCTCGAGTGCCGAGCCCACGCCCGTCGCGACCGCGCAGCCGACGAGGCAGGCCTGCTCGAGCGGGATCCCGTCGGGCACCGGGACGGCTGCGCCCTCGTGGACGACGACATGCGTCGAGAACGAACCGAGCCCCAGCGTCCGGCTGAGCTCCTGCCCATCCGCAAGGCGCGGGGCCGGTCCGGCCACGGCCGGTGTCCGGCACTGCCGGGGATCACCGCGCCTGCACCACGGACACCGCCCGCACGGAGCGCGCCAGCCGAGCACGACGCGGTCGCCGGGCGCGAGTGTCTCCACCTCCGAACCGACAGCCTCGACGACGCCGGCACCCTCGTGACCGAGCAGGACCGGAAGCCGGTGCGCCCAGCCGGTCTCGAGCACGTGCAGGTCGGAGTGGCAGACCCCGCTCGCCTCGATGCGGACGACGACGTCCTGCGGACCGGGCTCGGCGACCTCGATCTCCTCGATCGACGTCCGGCCGAGCTCGTGGACTACGACGCCGCGATCCACGAGGAGTCGAGCTCGCGCACGCTCGAGCCACCGGACAGCGCCAGCGTGAGATCGGTCTCTGCCGCGAGGTGACGCAACACGGCCTCGACTCCCTCCTGCCCGCCGACGGCCAGCCCGTAGACGTACGGCCGCCCGAGGAGCACCGCGTCGGCGCCGAGCGCCATTGCCTTCACGACATCCGCACCGCCGCGGATCCCGCTGTCCATCAGCACAACGGGCTCGCGGCCCACCTCCTCGCGCACCTCGACAAGCGCGTCGAGCGCCGCGACCGCGCCGTCGACCTGCCGCCCGCCGTGGTTCGAGACCACGATCCCGTCGACGCCGAGCTCGAACGCTCGGGCCGCGTCGTCGCCGCGCACGATCCCCTTGACGAGGATCGGCAGCTCGGTGCGGTCGCGCAGCCACGCGAGGTCGTCCCAGCCGAGCTTCAGGTTGGGGAACATCGCCAGCATCGTCCCGGCCGCGACGAGCACGTCCTCCTCCGGCGGGACCGGCAGGCGCTCGAGGAAGACCGGATCGCTCGTGAACTGGCCGATCCCCTCGCCCTGTCGGAACGGCAGGTAGGCGTGCGCGAGATCGCGCGGCCGCCAACCGAGCGACAGCGTGTCCACCGTCACGACGATCGCGGAGTAGCCGGCTGCGGCGGCCCGGTCGACGAGGCTCCCGGCTACGTCCGGGTCGCTGACCCAGTAGAGCTGGAACCAGCGAGGTGTGTCGCCGAGCGCCTCCGCGACCTCCTCCATCGAGTGTGAGGCGGCGCTGGAGAGGACGAGCGGGATCCCCAGCTCCGCGGCCGCACGCGCCACGGCCAGCTCGCCTTCGGCGTGCGCGATCGAGAGCACCCCGACCGGGGCGAGGAAAAACGGCACCGGCGACCGCATGCCCAGCACCTCCACCGAGAGATCGCGGACAGCGTTCCCGGTCAGCATCCTCGGGCGTAGCCTGCGACGCTCGAACGCCTCGAGGTTCGCCCGCATCGTCGCCTCGGACCCAGCGCCGCCCGCGATGTAGCCGAACGGCCCCGGCTCGAGGACTTCCTGCGCCCGCGCCTCCCAATCGGCGAACGAGACGGGCCACGGCGACTCGCCGGAGATGTAGATCTCGTTCTGGATCTGGCTGCCGTCGAACTGCATCCGCAGCGCGATCCTATTCCGGCAGCTGCTAGCGGAGGATCCCCGTGTGCCCCAGCGAGTAGCGGCCCGGCTGCGGCCACACGCAAAGGCCGTGCGGGCCGCGGCCGACGGAGATCCGCGCGACCAGACGGCCCGTCCGGGTCGACAGCGCGTAGACCTCGGCGTTGTAGCGCCCCGAGAGCCAGAGCGTCTTGCCGTCGGCCGAGACGCCGCCCATGTCCGGGCTGCCGCCTCCCGGGATGCGCCACTTCTTCACGACCTTCCGCGTGCGGAAGCTGATCACCGAGATCGATCCCTCGCCGCGATTCGTCGCGTAGAGGTAGCGCGCGTCGCGGCTCGGGTACAGGCCGTGGACGCCGCTGCCCGTCGGCAGGAAGCCGATCGTCCTGAGGCGGTCGCCGTCGATCTCCCACAGGCCGTTCGCCCGCATGTCGGCGACGTAGAAGACGCGGCCGTCAGGCGAGAGCTTCACGTCCTGGGGCATCCCGCCGCGCGCAGGCGGCAGCCGCAGCGTTCCGACCACGCGCTGGCCGGAGACGTCGATCTTGAGCAGCTCGCCGGAGAACTCGCAGCTCGCGATCAGGTACGAGCCGTCCGCGGAGAAGTCCATGTGATCGACGCCCGCGCACGGGACCGCAAGGGAGTGCTGGAGCTTGAACGTGTGCGTGTCCCGAAAGTCGAGGCGGTGGAGCCGCTCGGCGACGACGATCGCCCACCGCCCGTCGGGCGTGAAGTACATGTTGTACGGATCGTCGACGGGGATCGGCGTTCCAGGCTTCGCCGTCTGCGGGTCGATCGGCGTGACGGTGTTGCCGACGTCGTTCAGGACGTACAGCGTCTTCAGGTCGTACGAGGGAGTCACGTGCTGCGGAAGAGCGCCGACCGCGAAGTGCGCGACGACGCGCCGCGTAGCCGGGTCGATCACGTCGACGGTGTTGCTCTCGCTGTTCGGGACGTAGATGCGCGGCAGCGCCAGGGCGGCCGCCCCGGTAAGCATGTTCGCGCCGTCGGCTGCGTAGACGTTCGCCGTCGAGCTCGTACGGGCGCGCGCGGCCTGCCGCCCCGGCGCCAGCCAGCGGAGGCGCGCGACTGTGCCGCTGACGGTGCGGCCCCCGGCGACGAGGATCCGGCGCCCGATCGTCACGGCGGTCGCGTCCGAGAGCGTGGCGCCGAGGCTGCCGACCACGCGGATCGTTCGCCGGCGAACGTCGATCGCGACGAGCCGCGCCGTCGGCGTTCCGGTGCTCGCCCCGCGGCCGCCGACGATCACCGCCTCGCCGCCGGCGGTCGCGGCCGCCGCGTGTGTCGTGGGTGCGGGCAGCCGGCCGATCCGCACCGGCCGAGAGCTACCGGCGCGCAGGACGTAGACCGCGTCGCTCGCACGTCCGTCCGGCAAGGATCCACCGGCGACGACGAGCGCATTGCCCACCGCTGTGACGGCCGCATACCTGACCGGATCGGGCAGGTGCGCGACGATCCGCGCGGAACCGCCGGGTTTCCAGGCGACCACCGTGTCCAGCCACCGGCTCCCGTCGAACCCGCCGACGACGTATGCGGTGTCGCCGATCGCCGCGGCGGCCTGATCCGAGCTGCCGGTGGGAAGGCTCCCGGCCTGCCGGGTGCGCCCGCTCGCAGGATCGACACGGACGATCTCGCGATGCTGGGCCGTGCCGTCTCCGCCGCCGAAGAGATAGACGAAAGATCCGAGGCGCGCGGCCGCCGCGTCGTGCAGCGCGATCGGCAGGCGGCCGAGGGCCCGGTCGCGGCCGGCCGAGACGACGCGCATGGCGCTGGTGGAAACGTCCGCCGCGGTCAGGCCGCCCAGGAGCAGGAAGGATCCATGCCGGAGCGCTGCGCCCGCCGCATTCTGGACGGGCGCCACGAGGCTGCCCGCCGACTGTGCGACGAGGTGAAGCGGGATCCTCCGCTGCACTGGCTTGGCGACGATGGGCGCCGCAACGCTGCCGGCGGGAGTCGGCTCGCCCCGCTGGGAGACGAGCAGCGCAACGCCCGCGACACCGGCCACGACGAGGGCCAGCGCGGCCACGAGTACGGAACGACGGATCAAGCGCAGGGCGACGGCTGGCCGGCCAGCGCCGCCACAGCCCGCGAAGCGGTGACCGAGAAGCGCAGGCGGACGACGCCGCTTCGGTGAGCCACGAGTTCCACCATCCCGTCGGGCCGTTGCGCGATGCACACACCCGCGCTGGCCCAGTACGGCGAGTAGCGAAGGGCGAGCCGATACCGACCCGGTTCGCCGAGCGCGACGGTCACGCTCGACGAGCCGAGCGCAAGCACTCGTGGATGCCCGGGTCCGGTGAGCATCGAAACGGGATTCGGAACCGCGTAGACCGTGGCATGCCGCGTCCGCAGCGTCGTCGTGAGCCCGGACGAGCCGCTGCGGAGCAGAGCGGCCTCGGCCTTGGAGCTGTAGTCGGCGGGCGCGTCCGTGAGCACGACGTATCTCACGCCCATGCGCCGCAGCCACGAGATATACGCGGGCGCGCTGAGCTGCTTGTAGAGGATCTGGTTCTGCGGGAAGTCGTCCTGGCGGAACCAGCCGCGGACGATCGGCACGCCTGCGCGGGCGAGATAAACGGCCGGCCAGTGACCCGTTGTATCGACCGCCTCGACCCGGTACGAAGGCGGGAGCTCCCGGTGCAGATAGCGAACGACCGGTTGCCAGTACGCGGCCTGTGCGGATGGATCAGACGAGCCGCGGACGAAGCTGTAGGCGAGCGGAGTCAGGTTCCACGAGGTCGCGAGAATCAGCGCGACGACCGCCGGGACGACAGGCTTCCAGCTCCGCAGCGAGAGCGCGAGCACAGCGATCGGGATGGCGACGAAACGGAACCGCCCGACGTTCTCGCCAAGACCGGAAGGAATCGCGAACGCGGCGAGACATGCCACCGCGTAGATCCCGAAGAAGAAGCGGAGCACGCGCGCCCGCTCGACCCGCCACGTGAACAGGAGGCCGACCGCACAGAACGCGAGGCTCGCCGCGAGTTGAAGCGCGTGGTACGGGAACAACCCGCGATCCGGGAAAGCTCGCCAGAGCAGAGCCCCGACGACTGCTGTGGCCAGGACGACCGCCCCGGGGCGCAGCATGTCGCGGCTCGACCGCGACGCGGCGACTCCGGTGAGCACGACCACAAGGAAGACGAAGGCGAGTGGGCTGGCCGCGAACGTCAGCAGCACGCAGGCGGAGAAGGGCACGAGCCTGCGTGCGCTGAGTGCGAGGAGCGCGAGCAGCGCACACGCAAGTCCGAGTGTGTAGGGGAACGCTGCGGACTCGACCCACAGAATCGACACGCCGGTGAACGCGACCGCGGGCCATGGCCCGACCGAGCTCCACTCACGGCGAACGAGGCTCGCGAACGCGCCGGCCGCGACGGCGGTGGTCGCGACCGCGAGCAGCTTGATCCCCACGAGGGCTGCGAGCGGGTAGTAGAGCAGGCTGTACGTGACGAAGCTGTAGCGGCCCGCGTACCAGAAGTTGTTCCAGAACGTGAAGCCGTGGGCGATGAAGACGCTGCGCTGGTAGACGTGCGCGGCGAGGTCGGTGCCCGGGGGCCCGAGCCACACGAGCAGCGCCGCGCCGACCGCGGAGGCGGCCGCATGCAGCAAGGCCGGGCGGGCTGCGCGGATCATGCGAGATCCACGACCCAGACCCCGAGCAGCCCCGCGAGCGCGGCCAGGCCGGGAACGAGCGCGGCGACGGCGACGCGGCGGCGAAGCTTCGGGCTGCCGATCGTCAGAACACCGGCGACGCCGAACGTGATGCCGACGACCGTCTCCACCGCGTGGAGGGCAATGCCGGTGGCGACCGCAGGGGCGAGCGCGACGTGCCGGTGCTGGAGCGCGAGAGCGACCGCGGCCGTCGTGACTCCGATGTTGCCCGGCGTGAGGGGAATCATCGTCGCGACCTCGAGCGCGGCGACGATCATGAAGCCGGCCGCCCACGGGTGACCGACACCGAGCGCGGCCGCCGAGCAGCCTGCCGCAAGGACGCGTGCTCCGATTCCCGTAGCGACACAGGCCACGAGCAAAGCCGCGAGGCGAGGTTGGCCCGCAAGTCCCCTGGCGGCGTCGGCGAGCTGCGCGACCCGGCTGGTCCGCAGCCTGTCGCGGAGGAGGAATACCGCAGTGCCCGCGGCCAGGACTACGCCGGCGAGCAGGAAGGCAGGCAGAGTGCTCGTCGGCAGAGTCAGCGTCGCTCCGACGAACAGCAGCGCTGTGAGAGTTGCCCTCACGCTCCCGACGATTGCCCAGATTCCCGCGACGGTGAACGCTCCACCCCCGGCTGGAACGAGCCGAGAGACGAGCCCGACGCGAACCGCCTCGCCGACGGGCGCCGGGCAGAAGGTACTCGCGAGGCCTCCGGCCGCGTAGCGCGCCGCGACGGACTGGACCGGCGCGCGGACCCCGCAGGCGAGGAGCGCCGTCCGCCATGCACAAGCCGAGGAGACCGCGGAGGCCAGGAAGCCCAGAGCAGCGGCCCCGAGCAAGAACGGACTCGCCCCCGAAAGGAGGCCGAAGCCGCGGGCCACTTCACCGACGGTCCGCGGGGCGGTCACCGCCATGACGGCGATCAGGGCCGCGACCGCAAGTCCACCGCTGATCCGGACGACGTTCATCGAAGGCGTGCGGGTGATGGTTCATCATTCCCACCTCCGGATGAATGCGTCCTGAACGTCAGGAGCCCTACGCGGCGGGCAGGCGGATCACGAAACGGCCGCCTTCGGCCGACGCGGACGCGACGACGTCACCCGAGGCGGCACGGGCCAGCCGTCGCGCGAGCGCGAGGCCGAGGCCCGCCCCGGTGCCGACGTCCCGGCCTGCGCGTCCACGCGCCGCAGGCTCGAAGATCGCCTCCTGCTCGTCCTCCGCGATTCCAGGCCCGTCGTCGTCGACGGTGAAGAGGACGCTGTGGTCGGCGCGGGCGACCGACATGCGCACGTGACCGCGACCGTAGAGGCATGCGTTCTCGAGCACCGGGTGGAGGATCCGCTCCGCGAAGTCGAGGTCGACGCCGATGCGGAGCGCGCCGGGCGGATCGCCAACAGTGAGCTCCACCAAGCGCTCGGCAGCAAGCTCCGAGCAGTTCTGCGCGGCCTTGCGCGCGGCGCGGCCTGCGTCGGCCACGCCCGACGGGCCGCTCTCCTGGCGAGCCGCGGACACCAGCGTCTCGACGATCGTCGCGAGCTGCTGGGCGTTGGCGAGAATGATTGAGAGCGCGGATCGATAATCGGCTCCGCTGCGCTCGCGCCGCAGCGCGACCTCAGACTCCGCGATCAGCTTCGCGAGCGGTGTCCGCAGCTCGTGGGAGACCTCGTTGGAGAAGAGGCGCTCGTGGCGGAGGCTGGCGGCCAGGCGGTCGAGCAGCGCGTCGAGGGTCGCCCCGAGCCGGGTGAGCTCGTCGTGCGGCTCCCCGAGGTCGAAGCGCCGGTCGAGATCCGTCTCGCTCCACGCCGCCGCCTGCTCGGTCATCTGCTCGACGGGCCGCAGCGCCGAGCGGAGCAGCCACCACACCGCGAGTCCGACGAGCGCGAGCAGGGTGAGCGCGAAGCCCAGCGATGCGATCAGGGCGAGCTCGCGCGTGCGTTCGTACGGAGCGAGCGACATCCCGGCGACGAGGGTGCCGATCCGCCGCCCGCCGTCGGAGATCGGGACGGCGTACAGGCGCTCGTCCCTGTGCGGCACGTTGCGAAAGCGAGCTGGACCGTTGACCAGCGAGCGTGCCGTTGTGGCCGTCTCGGGGCGCGCCGCCGGCGCCTCGAGCGGCTGGTCGCCGTGGAAGATCCAGATCCTGCTCGTGCTCAGCGTGTCGTCTGCGGTCTCGGCCAGGTGGATTCGCCCGTTCACGACCTGTACCAGCGCCAGCTCCGAGTTGGCCCTCTGACGCAGGAACGCATCGGCATCCCGGGCCGTGGTGTGCGCCAGGAGGACGTTGAAGCCGAGCGTGGCCGCCGCCAGCGCGAACGCCAGAGCGAGCAGGACGATCAGCAGGAGCCGGTTGCGGACGTCTCTGAAGCGCTTCATTCGAGGGCGTAGCCGACGCCGTGCACGGTCGTGATCTGCGGGGCGCCGGCGAAGGGGGCAAGCTTGCGCCGGAGCCGTGCGACGTACGCGTCGAGCGTGTTGTCGCGCACGAAGGCGCCGTGCGGCCAGGCCGTCCGGATGAGGTCGCGCCGCCGGATCGTCTCCGCCGGACTCGAGACGAGCTTCGCCAGCAACCGGAACTCGGTGGGCGTGAGCGCGACCTTCGTGTCGCCGACGAACGCGGCGTGGGCGACGGGATCGAGCCGCAGTGAGCCCTTGGCGACCGTCACGTCCGTCCCCGCGCGGCGCAGCAGCGCATGGAGCCGCGCGACGAGCTCGGCGAAGGCGAAGGGCTTCGTGACGTAGTCGTCTCCGCCCGCGGCGAAGCCCGTGACGCGGTCGGTCACGGCGTCGCGCGCCGTGAGGAAGAGCACGGGCGTGTGGACACCCTGCGCGCGGAGCGCCTGGCACACGTCACGACCGTCCGCGTCGGGCAAGCCGATGTCGACGATCAGGAGATCTGGCGACTCGCTCTCGAACCGCTCGAGCAGCTCCTTGCCGCTCTGCGCGCCGACAGTCTCGAAGCCCTCCTCCTTGAGTCCGCGGAGGAGCACTCCGCGCAGATCGAGATCGTCTTCGACGACCATGATCTTCGCTGCGAGCACGGCCTGAGCGTAGCCAACCCCGCTTGTAGAGCCGAAACGCATTCAGGGGGCATTCATGCGGTCGGCCCTACTCTCGTGACATGCGGCACACCCAATCCTCGGCCATCGCTTTGCTCGCCGCGCTCGCACTGGCGGGCTGCGGCGGGTCGAAGCAGGCGGCGCCCCCCACCACCGCAGCGCCCCCGCCGGCGCCGACCACGACGACGACTACGACCGGATCGCAAGCCCCAGGCGCGCTCCTGCCGGAGGCCGCCTCGGCCGCCCAGGGGGACATCCCCGACAACCAGGTCTTCGTGAGGTTCACCGGCCCCGCGTTCTCGATGAAGACGCCGGAAGGCTGGACGCAGTCGGGCGGCGGTAAGAACGTGACCTTCCGGGACAAGAACAACATCGTCCGCGTGGTCGTCACCCGGGGGTCCGCGCCGACCGTCGCATCGGTGACGAAGGAGCTCGCGTCGCTCAAGGGCGCGCGAGTCGAGAGTCCGCCGACGGCGCTGAAGATCGGCGGACTCCCCGCGGTGATGGCCGTGTACTCCACGACGAGCGCTCCGAACCCCGTCACGGGGAAGAGCGTGAAGCTGATCGTCGACCGGTACGAGCTCGGCCGCAGCGGCAAGCGCGCGACCGTCGATCTCGGCACGCCCGTAGGAGTCGACAACGTCGACGCTTACCGGCTGATGATCCAGAGCTTCCGCCTGCGATGAAGTCGCTCTACCGCGAGCCCGTGCGCCGTGACGAGCTGGCATGGGGCGCGCTGGAGTTCCACGACGTCTTTCGCATCTACCGCTCCGGCCCCGCCGAGACGGTCGCGTTGCGCGGGCTCGAGCTCAGGGTCGAGCCGGGCGAGCTCATCGCCGTGTTCGGCCCCTCCGGGTCGGGCAAGAGCACGATGCTGCGACTTGCGGCCGGGCTCGAGCAGCCCTCGGCGGGCGAGGTTCGCGCACTGGGCGTCTCGCTTGGGCGGCTCGACGATTCCGACCTGTCGGACTACCGCGCCGCCCGCCTTGCGCTCGTCCTGCAGAGCGGCAATCTCTGGCCCGAGCTCACCGCGCGCGAGAACGTGGACCTCGGAGTGCGTCTCGCGGGGCGCAAGAACGGCGACTCGCGCGAGGCGTTGAAGGCCTTCGGGCTCGGGCACGCGGCTGAGCGCCTCGCGGGCATCCTCTCGGGCGGCGAGCAGCAGCGCGTGGCGATCGCCGCCGCAGCCGCGCGCCAGGCGCCGCTCGTCCTTGCCGACGAGCCCACGGCCGAGCTCGACGAGGAGAACGAGACGCTGGTGCTGGACGCGCTCCGTAGGCTGCGGGACGACCACGGCAGCACCGTCGTCACGGTCACGCACTCGCCGCGCGTCGCCGAAGCCGTCGACCGTGTGGTCGAGATCCGGGACGGGCGGGTCGTATGAGCGTTCTGGCCTGCCGCCACGTCGAGGTCGTGCATTCCGGCGACGTGCGCGCGCTTGCGGGCGTGGACGTCGACGTTCGCTCGGGCGAGAGTCTCGCGCTGCTCGGCCGCTCCGGCTCGGGCAAGACGACCTTGCTGCACGTCCTTGCGGGGCTCGTTGCGCCGACCAGCGGGTCGGTCGAGCGCGGCGGGACGACCTCGCTCGTCTTCCAGGGCGCGAATCTCCTGCCGCAGTTCACGGCGATCGAGAACGTCGGCTTCGCCGCGCGGGACGGCGTGAATCCGGAGCGCCTGCTCGGCCTCGTCGGGCTCGACGGCCAGCTGGATCAACTGCCCGCGGAGCTGTCGGGCGGCGAGGCACAGCGCGTAGCGATCGCCCGCGCACTCGCGCAGGAGCCCGACGTGCTGCTCTGCGACGAACCGACGGGCCATCTCGACT
>JBDTZN010000194.1:0-2806 GCA_040005095.1 Thermoleophilia bacterium
TCGTCCTTGCCGTCGTTCGGGTCTGCTGGGAGTACGCAGACGATGCGGAAGTCATCCCGCGGCGGGTTTCGCAACTTGTCGTCCAGAGCGTCGACGAGCTCCGGCGACCAGAGGAACTGATTCTCGAGGTAGACCAGCCGCTCGGCCGACCGCACGGCCCGCAGATACGACTCGATGATCCGGAAGTCGCCCTTGGGCAGCCGCGAATAGATGCGCTCGGGCACGGTGCGCACGAGCTGGACCTCGAGGTCTCCCGCGGGCTCGGGAGGCGCGGTAGGCGCGACCGGCTCGCCCGTCACCTCGGTCCAGCGCACCGCGAAGTGATCGGCCACATCCGCCACGATGGGGCCTCGCAGCAGGATGGCGGCGTCATGCCAGCCGAGCCGGCCGCGCGGCGGATGAGCGCGGGCGTCGAAGCGGTCTCCGGCGAGAGCGGTCAAGTCGATCCCGCCCACGAACGCCACGCGCCCGTCGACGACGATCGTCTTCTCGTGATGGCAGTGCATCGGCCGTTCTTTCGCGTCGAGCGCGCACTGGATCTGCGTACCGGCGGTGAGCTGCTCGCGCATCGCACGCACGTCTCCCCGCGACGGCCTGAAAAGCGGCAGCGGTGCACCGGCCCAGGCGAGCACGCGCACGTTCACGCGTTCCGCGAGCTCGGCGAGCAGCGAGCGCAGGACGACGGGCTCCTCTCCCCGCACGAGCTCGAACTCCGGCGAGAAATACCAACCCGTGATGTGGACGTACGACTCGGCCAGGCGCAGCTCGTCGGCCATCCGCGGGAGCGCCTCCTCCCCGTCGATCAGCACCTCGACCGAGTTGCCCGGCCTCGGCGGAGGGTCGCCCGACGCCCAGTCGAGGGCCGAGGCCTCGAGGGCGTGTTCCCAGCCGAGCTTGCGCAGCCGGCGGCGGTGATGGGCCTCGACTGCGGCGTCGACCGCCTCGCCGACGGCTGAGTCGATGCGGTAGAGCAGATCGCGTCTCACGGGAGCCGGAGAGCGCCGGCGCGGTAGTAGGCGCGCGCCTGCGCTCGGAAGTAGCCGCCGTCGTCGTCCGCGCAGAGGGAAGCGCGCGTGTTCCCGTTGATCGGCGCGGGGTTGGTGACGCCGTCCCGGCGCGCGTCGCAGGCGCAGGTCGTCCCGTCGGCGCCGCCGCCGAAGAGAAAGGCCACATAGCCGGCCGACGCGTACGCGCGCAGGTGCGCACGGCCCCGCGCACCGAGCAGCCACCGGACGCGGTTGTCCTGGAAGTGCCCCCACGTGTTGTTCATCGCGCGCATGAGCGTATGTCGAGCGGGATCTGCCAGGCGGCGAGGCGTACCCCCGTCCGCTGCACGAACGTCTTTCCGTAGAGGAGGTGCCGGTGGAAGTCACGTGGCGAGACCCACGTCCGCGGGTTCCCCTGGACATTGGCGTAGAAGCCGGCGTCTCGATCCGAGAAGTCCTCGAAGGCCACGTCGAAACGGGCGTAGAGGGATCGGTAGAAGGCGGCCGAGCGGTTGGCGTAGGCGACGACGGTCCGATCGGGCGGATCCTCGTAGACGATGTCGTGCCTCGTGCCCCACCCGCTCAGATGCCAGGCAAGGTTCGGCGCGTACGTAGCCCGCAGGCGCACGATGTGCTGCGCGAAGCCGGCGACCGTCGGCGGCGCTTCGGGCACGACTGCAGGGACGGTCGACGCGTCGTCTCCGCGGGCGGCCTGCTGGGCGTATCCCCACAGATCGGGCTCGACGTGCAGGACGACCGTCGAGGAGCCGCGGACGCGCTGGAAGAACAGCGTCAGGTCGGCGCCCAGTAGGCGCTCATCGTGGCGGCATTCCGCAGGTTCGCGAGATCCGCCTGCGCTTCGTCGCCGCCGCCCGGCTTCGACTGGAGGAGCATGTAGTACGTGAAGACAGGGATCTGTCCTGCGCGCCGCGACTCGGCGAGGTAGCGCGTGACGAAGCTGCCGTCCTCGTTCCAGGTCGCCCAGCCCTGCCCCGTGTTCACTCCGCCGGCGAGGTACTGGTACCGGAAGCGAAACGGCGCACTCCGCCGCAGGGCTCCCGCGCCCCCGGGAGCATCGGTCAGGCCGAGCTGCATCGTCCTCGGCCACCGAGCGGGCAGCGGCGGCAGAGACGACGGCGCAAGTGTGATCGCAGCGAGCGAGGCGGCGAGTGTGAGCGAAATGCGTCCGATACAGGGTTATCGGCACATCCGCGTCATCTCATGCGTGGCCGCTCAGCTTGCGATACCGCGTCAACCCTACGCGAGCAGCTTGCGCTGGCGGGCGAGCGCGGCGAGGAGATCGTCGATGTCTTGCGTGGAGTTGTAGGCGTGCGCGGAGATCCGCAGGTTCCCGTCGCGCGACGAGGTGACGATCCCCTCGCGCTCGAGAGCGCCGACGAGCGTCTCGACGTCGCTCGACTTCACGCAGATCAGCGCACCGCGCCGCTTCGGCCGCCGCGGCGTGACGACGGTCGCGCGGAGCTCGTCGAGCCCCTCGATCAGGCGCGAGTTCAGGGCCTGCACGTGGTCGCGCGTCTCGGCGACGCCGATCTCCTGCATCAGCTCGATCCCGGCGATGCCCGCGTAGATCGACGGCACCGGCGGCGTCCCCGACTGGAACCGGCTCGCGGTCGGCGCAGGCGAGTAGTCCGTGTGATCCATTGCGAAGATGTTCTCGTCGGCGAACCAGCCGGTCGCGGTCGGCCAGACACGCTCGACGAGCTCGCGCTTCGCGTAGAGGAAGGCGAGCCCGGCCGAGCCGAGCAGGTACTTGAGGACGCCGGCGCCGAGGAAGTCGACGTCCAGGGCCTTGACGTCGA
>JBDTZN010000195.1:0-2797 GCA_040005095.1 Thermoleophilia bacterium
GGATCCAGCCGGCGACGTTGTCGAGGAAGTACCGGTCGTGCGTGATCGCGACGACGGTGCCGGTGTAGTCGTCGAGGAAGCGCTCGAGCCAGGCGACCGACTCGGCGTCGAGGTGGTTCGTCGGCTCGTCCAGCAGCAGCAGGTCCGGGTGGGAGAGGAGCTCGCGGCAGAGGGCGACCCGCCGTCGCTCGCCGCCGGAGAGTGACGTGACGTCGCGGTCACCTTCGGGGAGCCGCAGCGCGTCCATCGCGTGGTCGAGCTGCGCCTCGAGGTTCCACGCGTCGAGCTTGTCGATCTGCTCCTGCACCGTGCCCTGCTCGGCGAGCAGCGCGTCGAAGTCGGCGTCGGGCTCGGCGAACGCGGCGGAGACGGCGTTGAATCGGTCGTGCAGGTCGCGCAGTGGGCGGACGCCGTCCTCGACGTTGCCGCGCACGTCCTTCGCCGGGTCGAGCTCGGGCTCCTGGGGCAGCCAGCCGACGGTGCGTCCCGAGGCGAGCTCGGCACTCCCGCTCGACGTCTCCTCGACCCCGGCCATGATCCGCAGGAGGGTCGACTTGCCGGCCCCGTTCGGCCCGATCACGCCGATCTTCGCGCCCGGGAGGAACGCAAGCGTGATGTCGTCGAGAACCTTGCGATCCGCGCCGTAGAACTTCGACGCGCGGATCATCGTGAAGACGTAGTCGCCCAAAGCCGGGCCACGATAGCGAGGGAAACGCTTGCGTCCGCGTAAGGAACAGCTAACAGGTGTCACGTACGTTGAACCCGATGCGAACGGTGCTCGCGGCGCTCGTCGTCGCGCTCGTGATCGGCGTCGGCTCCGCCGGTGGCTCCGGAGCCGGGTGCAACGCGAACCGAGCCTGGCAGGATCGCTATCCGGTGTGGTCGCCGAAGGGCGACTGGATGGCCTTTCTCCGCCAGCTCCCCGGGTGCGACCCTGCGCCGCAGACGCTCTGGATCGCTCACCCGAACGGCAAGGGGGCGCGAGCGATAACCGCCGTACGCACTTACGCGCCGAGCTGGTCGCCTGACGGCCGGCGCCTCGTATTCGAGACGCAGCGTGGCGTCGAGATCGCGTCGATCGACCGGACGGGGCGGAGGCTGCTTGCCGCGCACTCTGTCGCACCGATGTGGTCGCCCGTCGGCGACCGGATCGCGTACCGCGGCGGCTTCGGCGATCTCGTCGTCGTCCACGCCGATGGAACCGCCCGAAAGACGATCGTTCCGATGACCGTCGACTTCACGCAGGTCGCTTGGTCGCCCGACGCGTCCCGGCTCGCCTACAGCGTGAACACGTCGCTGAGCAACACCTCGAGCCACATCGAGTTGGTGACTGACGGCTCGGGGCGCCAGCGACTGACGGAGCCCCACCGAGTCCCGATCACCAGTTCACCGACCGCAATCCGGTATGGAACTCGTTCGGCGACGCCGTCGCCTTCGAGTCGAATCGCGAGGGAAACTGGGAGATCTATACCGTCCGCGCGGAAGGGACCGACCTTCGAAACGTGACGAGAAATCCGGCCGAGGACATCCGGCCGGCCTGGGGGCCGGGCAAGAGCCAGCTGGCGTTCATCAGCGACCGCAACCAGCCGCGCGCGCCGTGGGGGTTCCGTCATTCGCTCTTGCTCGTCGACCTCGTCACCGCCGGATTGTCGTTTCTCTCGAATGACGTTCATCCGGACAGCAATGTCTCGTGGAGCCCGAGCGGTACGACGATCGCGTTCGCGGGCGGCAGGAGTGCGACCGCTGGGGCGTCTATGTCTTCGGAGCGCTCGACGTCCCGCGCCGTACGAACCGCTGCGTCTTCGAGGGAACTGCGCGCGGCGAGAAGATCGTCGGCTCGCCCTTCGACGACTTCCTGGACGGAAAGGGCGGGAACGACCGCCTGTTCGGAGGAGCCGGAGCGGACACGATCTCGGGCGGCCAGGGAGCCGATCGGATCGTCGGCGGTGCCGGCGCTGACCGCATCGACGGCGGCCGACAGCGGAACGTGATCCTCGCCGGGCCGGGTGACGACGCCGTCGCGGTCGCGAACGGCTGGAGGGACATCGTCGACTGTGGCACCGGCCGCGACACTGTGATCGCCGATTCGCTCGATGTTCTGCGTCACTGCGAGGTGCGGCACTAGCCTGTCCGGCACCGGTCAGCCCGGGGCGCCTCGGTACGATGAGAGCCATGGCGGTAACGGCGAAGCCGAAGCTCGATGCGCAGAAGCTGCGCGCCGACTTCCCCATCTTCGAGCAGCTCGTCCACGGAAAGCCGCTCGCCTACCTCGACTCGGCCGTCACCTCGCAGAAGCCGCGGTACGTCCTCGACGCGCTGC
Source organism: Thermoleophilia bacterium (assembly GCA_040005095.1). GTDB lineage: Bacteria > Actinomycetota > Thermoleophilia > Gaiellales > Gaiellaceae > UBA5186. Next base: position 2,321 of record JBDTZN010000195.1, read on the forward strand.
TGAACTTCTACGAGACGTCGTACGGGAACGTCCACCGCGGCGTCTACTGGCTCTCCGAGCGCGCGACCGCCGAGTTCGAGGCGGCCCGCGACAAAGTGCGCGGCTTCGTCAACGCTCCGAGCGCGAAGGAGGTCATCTTCACGCGCAATGCGACCGAGGCGCTGAATCTCGTCGCCTACGCCTGGGGCTGGGACAACCTAGGCCCGGGCGACACGGTGCTCGTGACCGAGCTCGAGCATCACGCCAACTTCGTCCCCTTTCAGTTCATCGCGCAGCGGACGGGAGCGACGTTCAAGGCGATCCCGATCGACGATGCCGGCGAGCTGCAGCTGGATGCGCTCGACGGGTTCGCGGCCGAGGGGAACATCAAGCTCGTCGCGGTCGGCCTGATCTCGAACTCGCTGGGCACGATCAATCCGGTCGAGAAGATCGCCGCCTGGGCGCACGAGCAGGGCGCGGTCGTCGTCGTCGACGCTG
>JBDTZN010000196.1:0-2795 GCA_040005095.1 Thermoleophilia bacterium
TCCGGAGAAACTCCCCGGGTTGGACTCGAACCAACAACCCTCCGGTTAACAGCCGGATGCTCTGCCAATTGAGCTACCGGGGACGGCAGCGCCGGGCATTGTAGCGGCGGCTTTATCACGATCCTGCCAAGTCAGCCGGACTCCAGGATCGCCTTGAGACGGCGCAGGTCTTTTCGGTTCGCGCGGCGCATTGCTTGCGCCATGAGCGGCGCGGCGACGCTCGAGAAGCCCGAGGGCTCGCCTCGATTGCGCAGCGTCATCTTGGTGTGGCCATTTGCGGTGTCTTCCCAGCTGTAGGTCGTCTCCATCGGGAACGGCCCGTCGGCGGTGTGCATCACGAGTCGCTCGCCCGGAACGAGCTCCTCGATCTCGTAGGTGTAGGACAGCCGACGTCCGAGGAACTGGGCGACGAACGCGATCCGGGATCCGACGGCTAGAGGCTTCGGCGACTTCCACTCGACCGCGTTGATGTTCTCGTACCAGGTCGTGGCGCTATCCGGATCGGCGGCATACGCCGAAACGTCGCTCCGCGGACGGTCGATCTCGATCTCGCTCTGGACGTCGACCGGCATGCCGCGAAGCGTAGATCAGCCCTGGAATACGCTCGGAGCGAAGTCGTTGTTGCGGGCAGCATGGCGGACCCGGACACCTATTACGCAGTGACCGAGGCACAGGGTCCGAACTGGGATTCGTCTCGGGCGCGACGCGAGCAGGACAGGTGGGACGAGCACGCCGCGTTCATGGACGCGCTCGTGGAGGAAAGGTTCGTCGTGCTCGGTGGTCCGCTCGGCGACGGCGACGAGGTCTTGCTCATCGTTCGGGCTGACAGCGAAGCGGAGATCGAGGCGCGCCTCGCCGAGGATCCGTGGCTGCCGATGGAGGTGCTTCGCATCTCGAAGATCGAGCCCTGGCAGATCTGGCTCGGCAGTCTCGCCCGTACTTGACACCCTCCGGGGGGTTCTGATCTAGATTTCTCTTCATGCTTCTGCGCGAGGTCGAGTACGTGCGCCCGACGAGCATCGAGGACGCCGTTCGCGAACTCGCCGCTGACGACGGCGCCCGCGCGCTGGCCGGCGGCCAGACGCTGATCAACGTGATGAAGGCCCGCGCGGCCTCGCCCGAGATCCTTGTCGACCTGGCCGACCTCGAGGAGCTGCAGGGGATCGAGCTCGGCGCCGACGGGACGCTCGAACTGGGGCCGATGGTGACTTACACACAGCTGATGGAGTCGGCGGAGGCGCGCGCCCGGCCGATTCTCGGTGAGGTCTCGGCGCAGATCGCGGACGTGCAGGTGCGAAATCGCGGGACGCTGGGGGGCAACGTCTGCTCGAACGACCCGACGAACCACTTTCCGCCGTTGCTCGTCGCGTTGGGCGCGACATTCACGATCCGCGGCGCCGACGGCGAGCGCACTGTCTCGGCAGCCGACTTCTTCCTCGGCGTCTACATGACGGCGGTCTCGCCGGGCGAGCTACTGACGAAGATCACGATTCCCTCGGGCGCCGGCTCGGGCGACGCCTTCGAGACGGTGCCCATCGGGCGAGACGGGACCTGCATCGTCAACGCCGCCGCTTCGGTCAACGGCAACGGCACGCGGGTCGCGATTGGCTGCGTCGATGCGGTGCCCGTGCTCGTCGAGCCCTCTTCCACCGACCCGGATGTGGTCAAGGAGGCGGTGCGCGCCGCACAGCTCGATCCTCCCTCGGACGTTCACGCCTCGGCCGACTACCGGCGCCACCTTGCCGAGGTGCTAGCCGCACGCGCGGTCGAGCGGGCCACGAAGGCGAAGAGCTAGTGCCTGAGACGTCGCGCACGATCACGGTGAGCGTCAACGGAGACTCGTTCGAACGCGAGGTCGATGCCCGCAAGCTGCTGATCCACTTCATCCGCGACGATCTCGACCTGACCGGCAGCCACATCGGCTGCGACACCGGAAACTGCGGCGCGTGCTCGGTGATCGTCGACGGCACGCTCGTGAAGAGCTGCATGATGCTCGCCGTCCAGGCCGACGGCGTGTCGATCGAGACGGTCGAAGGGCTCGCGAACGAGGACGAGCTCGTCCCGCTCCAGCAGGCGTTCAGCGATCACCACGCGCTTCAATGCGGCTACTGCACGCCTGGGATGCTCATGAGCGCGACTGCGCTGCTGCGCAAGAACCCGAAGCCTTCAGACGAGGAGATCCGCAAAGGCATCCAGGGCAACATCTGCCGCTGCACCGGCTACGTGAACATCGTCGAGGCGGTCAAAGCCGTATCGAACGGAGGCTCGTGACCGTTCGCGCGTCACTTGACACTCGCCGGCGGAGCCGGGCTTTGCCCGGCGGGAGCCTCGGTTCCGGCTCGCCCGGTCGCACCCGAGAAGAAGGGGGCACACGGGGGAAACATGGTTTCCCCCGTGATCGAAACATCTGCCGCTGTACCGGCTACGTGAACATCGTCGAGGCCGTCAGGGCCGCATCGAATGGAGGATCCGAGTGAGCGAGACGACGACTGTCACTCCCGAGCGCGCGCTGGTCGTCGAGGAGACCGAGGCGCCGCAGCGCGGCTGGGCCGGCACCAACGTCCCGCGCAAGGAGGACAAGCGGCTCGTCCAGGGTGAAGGCGTCTTCTTCGACGACATGAAGCGGCACGGGATGGGCTACATCCACTTCGTCCGCTCGCCGTACGCGCACGCGAAGATCGTCAGCGTCGACGTTTCGAAGGCGCTCGAGCTCGGCGACGTCTACGGGACGCTGACCGGGGACGAGGTCGCGATCCTCACCGACCCGTTCTTCGAGCTCTCGACGCCGCCCGGCG
>JBDTZN010000072.1:0-9342 GCA_040005095.1 Thermoleophilia bacterium
TGGACAAGTTCCGCGTCGGCAAGCCGATCCGCGCGGTCTACGAAGGGATCCACGGCTATCGCGCGACTCCGCGCCTGCTCGGGGGCGTCTTCGCGCTCACGCTCTTCGTCCAGGCATTCCGGGTGCTCGCGATCTGGCTCGCCGGGAAGGCGGCCGGGGTCGACCTCTCGCCGCGGCCGTACTACGTGATGGGCCCGATGCTCTTCCTGGTGATCCTCGTCCCGTTCACGATCAACGGGCTCGCGGTGCGGGAGTCCTTCTTCGTCAGCTTTCTGGGCCAGCTCGGGGTTGGTCCCGACCCGGCGTTTGCCTGCGGGTTCCTGTTCTTCCTCGTGACGGTGCTCCTCGCGCTGCCCGGCGCGGCGATCCTCGCGCTGGAAGGCGTGCGCCCGGCCGCGATGCGCCCGCGCGACGCCTAAGGTCATGGCGAGCCCGGACGTGTCCGTTGTGGTGGTGACGCTGAACGCGCTGCCGTACCTGGAGCGCTGCCTCGAGAGCGTGCGCGAGTACGAGACTGTCGTCGTCGACCACGGCTCGACGGACGGGACGCTCGAGCTCGTTCGCGAGCAGTTTCCCGAAGTCCGGCTCGTCGAGCAGGAGAACCTTGGGCTCGCGGCCGGCTGGAACCGCGGGATGCGCGAGGCGAGCGGCCGCTGGTTCCTGATCCTGAACGCCGACGCGTGGGTGGTCGGCGACGCGGTCGAGCGGCTCGTCGAGTTCGGCGACTCGCACCCGCGCGCCGCCGTTGTCGGGCCGCGGCTCGTGAACCCGGACGGCACGCTGCAGCGCTCGGTGCGCGGGTTTCCGACGGTATGGCGGCTGGTCACCGAGTACTACTTCCTGCGAAAGCTTGCGCCGCGCTCCCGCGCGCTGAACGCGTTCTACGCCGCCCGCTTCGACCATGCGACCGTGCGGGAGGCGGAGTTTCTGATGGGCGCGTGCATGCTCGTCCGGCGAGAGGCAGTCGACGCGGTCGGCCCGCTCGACGAGGATTTCTTCCTCTTCAGCGAGGAGACCGACTGGCACTTCCGCTTCCGCGCCGCGGGCTGGCAGGTGCTGTTCTTCCCCGGCGCGGAGGTCATGCACGTCGGCGGTGCCGGTCACGGCGGACGGATGTTCGTCGAGCAGGTCAGCGGACACCTGCGCTTCCTGGCGAAGCACCGCGGCGCCGCGGAGGCCGAGCGCGCACGGAAGCTGCTGCTCGTCTCGCTCCGGGTGCGCGCGGCGGCGTTCCGCGGCGAGCGCGGTCGGATGTACGGGGAGGCGGCGCGCTGGCTCGCGTCGGGCGACGTGCCGACCCTGCTGGGCTCGCGGCGATGATCGTGCTCTACCTCCGTCTCGCGGCGGCGACGGCGGTGCTGCTCCTCCCGGGCGTGCTCGTCTCGCGCGCGCTCGGGCAGCGAACCGTGTCGGCCGCGCTCGCGTGGGCGCTGGCGATGCTCGCCGCGGGGATGGGCGTCATGTTCCTCGTCCACGGCCCGCTGCTCCTTGCTCTCGGCATCGCGGCAGCGCTTGGGGTCGTGGCTCTCGTGGCGGCCCTGCGCCTCAGGATTCCAAGTAACAGACTGCTACTAAGTGATGGGCTCGCGCCGCTGCTCGTGCTCGCGGGCGGCACGGTGCTCGGGATCTCGCTCTGGCGGGTCGCCGGGCCGATGGACGGCGATGCGCTCTTCCACCTCGCACGCGTACGCAAGCTGGTCGCGTTCGACCACGTCGGGATCCACACCGTCGACGAGTTCCGGGACGGCGGCCTGCACCCCGGCTACGCCTTCCCGCTGTGGCACGGGTTCCTCGCCGGGGTGGCCAAGCTCGCGGGCGTCGACCCGTCGCTCGTCGTTCGCCACGAGGCCAGCGTCCTCGCGCCGCTCGCGGGGTTCGTCGCCTACGAGGCGGGACGGATGCTCTTCGACTCCCCGTGGGCCGGAGCGGCGGCGGCGGCCGCGCAGGTCGGTCTGATCGCTTTCGCGCCGGGGCACGGCGGCGCCTACCGGGCGCTCGCGCTCCCGGCGACGTCGTCCCGTCAGCTGCTCGTCGTCGCGGCGCTCGCTCTCGCCTTCCAGGCTGTACGCGCGCCGTCCCTGGGCGCGCTCGCCTCGGTCGCGGCGGCGGCGCTCGCAGTCGCGCTCGTGCACCCAACGTACGCGCTGTTCGTGCTCGTCCCGGTCTGCGGCTGGGCTGTGGCCCGGCTCGTCCTGGAACGTAGGGACTGGGCGCGCCTCGTGCTCGTGGTCGCGACGCTGGCGGTGCCCTCGGCGGCGGTTCTCGGAGCGCTCTATCCGGTCGCCCAGGACTCAGCCTCGCTGAAGGCGGAGAATCAATGCGGAGCGGCGCACGGCGTGCTGCGCTACCGCGACCAGCTGGACGTTCGATCTTGCTCGAGCTACAGCGTCAAGCCCGAAGTCGTCGGGCGCGGCGGCGCGATCGCCGTCGTGGCGCTGCTCGTCGTGCCGCTGGCCGGGCTGGCGCGTCGGCGGCTCTGGTCGGCGTTCGTGCTCGGCGGGTCGCTCGCCGTCCTCGCGCTCGTGCTGCTCCCCTTCGTCTTCCCCCGTTTTGCGGAAGCCGTGTCGCTCTCGCAGGCGCGCCGCGCGGCCGGGTTCGTCCCGTTCGCGCTCGCGCTGACCGGAGGGCTCGCCGTCGCCGCGCGGCTGTTGCGGATCGCGGTGCTCCCGGCGGCCCTGGTGGGTGGGATCGCCGCCCAGCTGCTCTGGCCCGGCGACTTCGGCTACCGGGTCGAGCACGGCGGTCCCGCTGCGGCTGCCTGGATCGCCTTGATCGGCGGTGCGGTCGCGCTCGCAGTCGCCGCGTTCGTGCGGCGGGACGGCCTCGAAGACGAGAACGGGCCGGTGCTCGGCCTCGCCGCTGCGCTCTTCGTCCTGCCGGTCGCAGTCCACGGGTTCGCCCACTGGACGGCTCCGACGCCGCCCTCCGGCCAGGTTTTGAGCTCCGGGCTGATGCACGCCCTGCGCGCGGAAGTGCCGCGCGGCGCCGTCGTGCTCTCCGATCCCGAGACGAGCTATCGGATCGCGGCGGAAGCCCCGGTCTACATCGTCGCCGCGCCGCCCGCGCACGTTGCGGACACGCGCCAGAACCGGCCCAGGGCGCGTGCCCGAGAGGTGGCGCTTTACTTCCACGACCGCGACCCGACCTTGCCTGCCCGGCACGGCGCCCGTTGGGTCGTCGTGGACGCGCGTCGCTCGGACTTCCGGCCCCACGGCCGGCGTGTCTACGCCGACGGGCGTTACTCGCTCTACCGGCTCTGAGCGAAGCGCGGCAGCAGGATTCCCTCGCGCCCGACCGTCAGCCAGATCGCGACCGCGTACGCGGTGGCCAAGGTCACCTCGTTGAGCAGGCTGACCGCCGCCGCGCCCGTGTAGCTCCAGCGCTCGATCGCCGGGATCCCGCAGCCGACCGCGACGACCGCGGCGACACCGAGGCAGAGCAGGCGCTTCGCCTGAAGCCCGCGCGCTGTCAGCGCGTTCCCGTTCATGGTGCTCAGCAACGCGACGGGCACGGTCGCGACCATCAGCGTCAAAGCCGTGGCCGCGTGCCGGAAATCCGCGCCGTAGAGCGCGCCGAGCATTGGGCGGCCGATCGTCGCCGCGGCGACGACGAGCACCAGCCCGAGCGGAAAGCCGAGTGCGAGCAGCTGCTCCTGGCGCGCGTGCAGTCCGCGGTCGCCGGGGCGGCGCGCCGACCGCCCGAGCAGCAGCGATGCGAGCGCGTCGGGGACGATCATTAGCGCGACGGCGAAGCGGATCGGCGGCTGGTAGAGGGCAAGCGCGCGCTCGGAGGCGAGGATCGAGAGCAGGATCACGTCGATCCGCAGGTACAGATTGGTCAGCACGGTGAAGGCGTTGAAGGGCAGGGCCTCGCGCACGAGCGTGCCCACCGGCGTCCGCGCGTGCCCGCCGGTGAGGCCGAGCTTCCGCAGGCCACCGAAACGAATCGCGAGTCCGGCGAGCGCGCCCGCGCTCAGGGTCAGGACGGCGAGCGGCGCCGAGGGGTGGATCGCGACCGCGACGGCCAGGGCGGCGAGCGTGACCGCCGACTCCGCGACGGTTGCGGTCGCCTCCGACGAGACCGAGTCGGCCGCGACGAAGACCGAGCGCATCGTCCCGTTCAGCCGGATCAGCAGCCACCACGGCAAGGCGGCCAGCAGCGTCCACCGCATCTGGCCGCCGGTGAGCAGCGAGACGAGCGCGACGAACACGAGCGCATACGGGACGGCGCTCAGCGCCTGGAAGCGCATGACGTCGGCCCAGGTGTCGCGCCACTCGTCGCGCGGTCGGCGCGCCAGGGCGGGCAGGAGGTACTGCGAAACGCCCGAGTCGGCCACGACCGAGGCGTACATCCCGACGACGAGCGCGAGGCCGAAGAGGCCGAGTTCCGCCTTGCCGGCGCCGCGGGCGAGCACGACGGTCGCCGCGACGAGCAGCAGCCCCGCGACGCCGCGGGCAAACGAGAGGCCGAGGGTCGAGCGGAGGAGCGGGCTACGTCGCAGCATCGCCGCGCAGCTCCGCCCAACGCTGCTTCATCGCGGCCGTCACGTCGACCACCGCGATCGTGTCCACGACGTGCGGCTCGGCGCCGAGCTCGCGCACCACCTCGCTCACTCCGTACTCCGGCCGGCCGAAGTCGTGGAACGCAAGCTTCCCGCCGTCGCGCACCGTTCGCAGGACGAGGTCGACGTCGCGCCGGACTGCGTCGGCGGTGTGGTACCCGTCGACGAAGACGACGTCGAAACGGCCGTCCCGCAGCGCCGGGGCGACGTCCTCCACACGGCCGACGTGCACGACCACGCGGTCGCGGACGCCGTAGCGCGCGAGGTTGCGCAGGAACGGATTCAGCGTGCCGAGCGGGCCCGTGTGCTCGTCGCCGCGGTGCCAGTCGACGGCGTGGACGGCACGGGCGCCCGAGGCAAGGGCGATCGTCGAGCGGCCGAACCACGATCCCACCTCGAGCGCGTCGCCGTCCCGGGCGAGCTCGGCGAGGAGCCTGCACTCGCCTTCGGTGAGCGAGCTCGGGACGTCAGGCGCATACGGCCCCCGCGGTCGCGCGGGGAGGCGGCTGGCCACCGAACGCCAGGCGGCGAGCCCGAAGCGCAGGCGGCGCCGCAGGACCGCGCTCACGCCTCCCGCCAGTCCGCGGCCGCGCGTCTGCGACCCTGTCGAAGTGCGATCCTCGCCACGCGCGCCCAGGCGAGCGTCCTGCGTCGTGGCGGCTGGTGCCGCGCAGCGGCGAGCGCGTCCTGGCCGAGTCCGAGCCCCATGCCGAGAACTGCCCGGCCGATCAACGTCGCGCGCACGAGCTGGAAGGTCCGAGGCCGGTGGAGGGCGTGGAACCGCAAAAGGGAACGGGAGTGGTGCGGCCAGACGTGCGAGCGATCGCCGCTCGACGCGCCGCCGACGTGCCGCGCTTCGACGGTCGGGAGGTAGACGACGCGGTAGCCCGCGCGGCGCACCTGCAGCGACAGTTCCATGTCTTCCAGGTACATGAAGTACCCTTCGTCGAGGCCGCCGATCTGCTCGAAGAGCTCGCGGCGAATGGCTACGCACGCGGCGATCACCATCCCGACGTCGGTCGCCTCAGTGGCGTTGAGGCACACGTCGTAGCTCTCGCCGAAGCGGTCGCCAAGGGCGCGCGGGAGCACGCGGCGGGCGCGGTTCGCGAGCAAGGTCGGGAACGACCCGAGCGGGTGCGCGCTGATCTGGATCGAGCCGTCGTCCTCGCGCAGCCGCGGCCCGACGAGCCCGACGTCCGGATGCTCCTCGAGAAACGCGTCGAGGGCGCGAACCGTCTCGGCGGGAACGACACAGTCGGGATTCACAAGTAACAACGTGTTACTAAGTCCTCGAGCTGCGCCCTGATTCGCCGCTGCGGGGAAGCCGCGGTTGTCCTCGTTCGCGATCAGCTCGACCTGCGGGAACCGGTCGCCGGCGAGGGCCGCGGTGCCGTCCGACGACGCGTTGTCCACCACGATCACGTCCGCGCCGGCTTCGAGCAAGGAGGCGACGCATGCCTCGATCGCGTCGGCGGAGTTGTACGTGACGACAATGGCGCAGACGCGGCTCACGCCGGAAGTCTGCTAGCCGAGGGTGACGGCGGGGAGCGCCTGCGGCGCCGAATCGGTCTGGCCGAGCGCGTAGGCCTCCAGCGTGCGCTGCGTGACGCTGTCCCAGCCGCACATCTCGGTGATCTTGCGCCGGGCAGCGGCGCCGAGCCGTGCACGGAGCTCGGGATCGTCGAGCAGCCGCTGGATCGCCGCTCGCAGAGCCTCGACGTCGCCGGGCGGGACGAGCAGGCCGGTGCGCTCGTCGTCGACGAGCCCGCAGAGTCCGCCGACCGCGCTTGCGACGACGGGCTTGCCGTGAGCCATCGCCTCGGCGCAGACGACGCCGAACCCTTCGCTGATCGACGGGCAGACGACGACTGCGGCGCTCGCGAAGCGCCGGTGCAGCTCCTCGCGGGAGATGAACCCGAGCGCGTCGGGGACGAGCGAGCGGAGCGGCCCGTCGCCCGAGACGACGAGGTTCATCCCCTGCGTCGCGGCGACGAGCTGCGCGATGCCCTTCTCCGGGGAGAGACGACCGGTGTAGAAGACCTCGAGCGGCTCGGCTTCGACGCCGGGCTGGACCGGGATCGCGATGCCGTTCGGGATCACCGTGTTCGGCACGCCGCAGGCGGCGACCGACTCGCCGAGCGCCGTCGAGACGCAAACAACCGCGCGGGCCGGCCTGAGCACGAAACGGACGAGGCGGGGGAAGCGCTGCGTGAGCTTGAAATCGTCCAGGAGCCCGCCGGAGATCGTCCCGTGGATCGTGACCACGAAGGGCTTGCGCGTCGCAAGGCGAGCGACGACGGCTCCCGCGAGCCAGTGCACGTGCACGAGATCGGCATCGCGCGCAGCGCGGCGAAGCGCACGAATCATCGAGAGCGCCAGCAGAGGCGCGAGCCAGGGGCGGCGCTTGACAGCACGGACGATCCCGCCACCGTCGAAGTCGAGCCCGAACGTGCGGTAGACGCCGGGTGAGACGACGTCCACGTCGACGCCGCGCTCGCGCAGGCAGGCGACGGCGTCGGAGACGAACCGGCCGGCGAAGTCGTCGGCGTGACGCGGGTACGACGTCGTGAAGACCGCGACCTTGAAGGCCTGCGGATCGGGAGCGAGCGCGAGGTCGGTGGAGCGGGGCTCTAGGCCCGCGTTGCGCTCAAGCTCCGCCGCTGCGCTCACGCTGTGCTTATCGGCCTGGCGGAGCCCGTTCTTGAGCCTGCTCAGTAGCATCGAGCGGCGATGAAGGTGCTGATCGTCTCGCTGTACTTCCCGCCCTCCGGTGGAGGGGGCGTTCAGCGCCCGCTCAAGTTCGCGACGCACCTGCCGACCCTCGGCATCGAGACGCACGTGCTCGCGCCCGACGATTCGAAGTGGATCCACGCCGATCCCGAGCTCCAGCCGCCCACGAACGCCTGGATCCACCGCGCGCGTTACCTTGGGCCGAAGGGCCGCCGGCCTGCCGAAGAGCTACACGGCCGCCAGGGGCTCGAGCGCATCGCGACGCAGGCTCGCCTCGCCGGCCGCCGCTTCCTGCTGCCCGACGAGAACGTGAACTGGAACCTGACGGCTATCCCTGCGGCGATCAGGATCGTGCGCAAGGAAGGCATTGACGTGGTGTTGACGACCTCCCCTCCAAGCTCGGTGCACCTGATCGGGGCCGCCGTCAAGCGTGTGACCGGCGTCCGCTGGGTGGCCGACCTCCGCGACTCGATCGTGGCGCACCCGCATCGTCGGGCCGAGCGGCTTGCGGTTCGCACGAAGGAGCGTGGGGAGGCCGCCGTCGCCCGGCTCGTCGCGCGGAACGCCGACGCGATCGTCGCCGTGTCGGAGGCGATCGCCGAGGAGACGCGCGGCCTCAGCCCGAAGGGGCCGGTCGTGACGATCGCGAACGGGAGCGACTTCGACGACTTTGCCGGTCTCCCGTACGAGCGCGGCGAGCGGTTCCGCATCACGCACACCGGCAGCTTCTTCGGCAAGCGCGATCCGCGACCGTTCCTCACCGCGCTCGCGGAGTCGGGGCTGGACGTCACCGCGCGCTTCGTCGGCGACTTCCGCACAGCCGACCGCGAGTGGGCGGAGCAGCTCGGCCTCGGCGACCGGCTCGAGCTGCATCCGTACGTTCCGCGCCGCCGGTCGCTCGAGCTGCAGCGCGATTCCGAGGCGCTACTGCTTCTGATCCCCGAGGCGGGCGGGCGCGGCAAGGGCGTCCTGTCAGGGAAGGTGTTCGAATACCTCGCGGCCGAGCGGCCGATCCTGGCCTCGGTGCCTCCGGACGGCGCCGCCGCGGAGCTGATCGAAGAGACCGGCGCCGGGGTCGTCGTGCCACCGGAAGACCCGGCCGCGATCGCCGACGCGCTCCGAGGGCTTGTCGAGCGCTACGAAGCTGGCGCCCTCGATGGGACTCCGCTCAGCGAGGAATGGCGAGACAAGCTCTCGCGGCGCACACGCGTGGAGGAGCTCGCGGAGCTGCTCGGGAGCCTCACGTGAGCGCGGCCGCGGTCGCGCTTCCCCGCGCGCGGGCCGTCGCGGGCAGTCGCGCGGCGGACGCGCTCCTCCTCGTGACGGCGTTCTGCGTGACGTTCGAGAAGGTGCACTGGCAGGTCGCGGGCGCGGTTTCGCTTGCCGACATCCTCACGATCCTGTTCCTCGGGACCTACGCCTCCCAGCGGGTCGCTGTCGTCGATCGCACCACCGCGTCGGTGCTCGGGTTCTTCGCCGCCTTCCTACTCGTCTACCTCGTCGGCTACTTCAACCTCGAGACGCACGACGCCTTCGCGCAGTTCGGCAAGGGGATGATCAAGTTCGCGCTCCACTTCGGCTTCCTGCTCGCGGCGGTGGACTACCTGACGCGCCGCTCGCCGGCCTTCTACTGGCGCGCGCTCGGCTTCTTCGTCGCCGGGATGGCCGCGAACGCGGGTTACGGGATCCTCCAGCTGCTCGCCGCGCGGGCGGGGCACAACCTCGACCAGACCGTGCTCGCGCCGCTCACCGGTGGCGCGAGCTCGATCAACATCTACGGCGTCGTCAACGGGACGAGCGTCTACCGGCCGAACGCCCTCACCGGCGACCCCAACCACCTCGGAATCATGCTCGACGTCCCGCTGCTCGTCCTCGCGCCGCTCTACCTACGGCTCGAGCGTGGTCACCGGCTGCGCGTGCCGCTCGCGCTGCTGCTCGGGTTCCTGCTCCTCGTCGAGCTGGCGACGCTCTCCCGCAGCGGACTGCTCGGCCTCGCCGTCGGCGTTCTGATCCTCGCCGTCCCTTACCGGCGCTACCTGTTCTCGCGCGCG
>JBDTZN010000197.1:0-2774 GCA_040005095.1 Thermoleophilia bacterium
GCGCAGGCGGCGCCACAGCTCGTCCGGGTCGCACTCCGGCAGCTCGAGCGCGGCCATCTGGACGAAGGCCGGGTCGATGGGCACGAGGCCGAGCCGCTCCACGCTCGCCCGCAGGAGTGCGTGGCAGCGGTCGCGCACGGCCGGCTAGTCGTGCTCGCGCTGGAAGACGATCGCGGCGGGGACGCTCAGAAAAGCGGACGGATCGCGCGTGCCCTGGCCCTGGTGGCGGTCGACGAAAAGCAGCGTCGTCCGCCCAACCCCAGCCGATCACGTGCGGCTCGAGCCGGTCGCGGTGCGCCTCGGCGACGTGGAGGAAGCCGGAGCCCTTGGGCGCGCTGAGCCACTTGTGGCAGTTACCCGCGTACACGTCGGCGCCGACCGTGGCGAGATCGAGGTCGAGGTGCCCCGGCGCGTGGGCGCCGTCGACGATCGAGACGATACGTGCCTCACGTGCACGAGTGCACAAGTCCTCGACCGGAAAGCGGCTCGCAGTCTCCGACGCGATGTGGCTCACGAACAGGACCCGCGTCCGCTCGTTCACGCCGGCCCAGAAGTCGTCCGGCGAATCGAAGGGCCGGCGGACGAACTCGAAGCCGTCTCGGTCCGCCAGGTATTGCCAGAGCAGGTTGTTCGACCCGTACTCGTGATCGGTCGCGAGCACCTCGTCCCCAGGCCCGAGCCGCAGCGATTGCGCCACGGCGTTTACGCCCAACGTGACGTTTTGCATGAAGAGCAAGCCCTCCGGATCGGCGCCCACGAACTCGGCCAGCTCGGCGCGGGCCGCTGCGATCCGGTCGGGCACACCGCGGAAGAACTCCGTCGGCCCGCGCTCGAGCTCGCGCTGGAGGCGCTGGTACTCGTCGAGCACCGGCCGCGGGCACGCCCCGAACGAGCCGTGATTCAGGTGCGTCCACTCGGGGTCGAGCACGTAGAGGTCGCGCATCCGCCCGGACGCTAGCCTGCGCGCGTGCCTGGGGCCCGCTCGTACGTCCGCTCGCTCGACCCCAAGCTGTCGCGCGAGGTCTGGCTCCTCCAGCTAGGCGGCCTGACGAACTCGTTCGGGAACGGGATCGTTCTGCCGTTCCTGATCATCTATCTGCACAACGTGCGCGGGATCCCCCTCGGCCTGGCGGGACTCGCAGCCGCGGTGAACTCGGTCGCCGGGCTCGCGTCGGGCTTCCTCGCCGGATCGCTCGCCGACCGGCTGGGGCCGAAACGCGTGCTGATCGCCTCGCTGCTCGTGATGGCGGTCGCGATCTCGCTGTTCCCGCTGATTCACACGGTCTGGCAGGCCTACGCGCTCAACTTGCTGCTGGGCGGAGGGAGCGGGATGTTCTGGCCGGCACAGTCCGCGATGATCGCGGGCCTGGCCCCGGAGGGGCAGCGCCATTCCGCGTTCGCAGTGCAGCGGATGTCGATGAATCTCGGCGTCGCGCTCGGCGGCCTCGTCGGAGGCTCGATCGCCCGGGCGGAGCATCCACGCACGTTCACCGTCCTTTTCCTGCTGGACGCCGCGACCTTCGTCGCGTATGCGCTCGTCACCGCGTTCATCCGCTCTCCGCGCTATGAGGGCGAGGACGTCGGCACTTACCGCGCCGTCGTGCGGGATCGCGCCTTCATGCGCTACGTCGTCCTGAACGCGCTCTTCATCAGCGTCGGCATGGTCGTGATCGTCGAGCTGCTCGCGCCGTACGCCAAGAACTTCGCCGGAGTGAACGAGCAGCTGATCGGGCTGCTGTGGATGATCAACGCGATCGTCGTCGTGGTCGCGCAGCTTCCCGTGGCGAAGCTCGCGGAGGGACGGCGGCGGATGCGCGCGTTCGCGTTGATGGGCGTGGTGTGGGCTGCGGCGATGCTGCTCATCGGAGCGGCCGGGACCTGGCTCGACGCGACCTCCGCTTTCGCTCTGATGGCCCTGGCGGTCGTCGTCTTCGGCATCGGGGAGTGCCTCCACGGGATCGTGCACGGGCCGCTCAGCGCCGATCTCGCTCCGCCGCAGCTCGTCGGCCGCTACATGGCGTTCGCCTCGCAGTCGTGGCAGGCGGGCTGGATCCTGGGTCCCGCGATCGGCGGCTTCGCCCTGCAGCACTTCCCGAACGCGCTCTGGGTCGGCTGCGCTGCGATCAACCTCGGCGCCGCGGGTCTCGCTCTGGGCCTCGAACGTTCCCTGCCCCAGGCGGTGCGCCTCGCGCCAAGGGGTTCGCCGGCAGGGTGATGGGGGTACCATGGCGAACCTGATGTCGCCCGCCTTGGAAGACCCGCTCAGTACCTATGCCCAGCCTGCCACGCCTGACGCGGTCCCGTGCTCGCCCTCCCGCGGGCGACGTCACGCTGCGCGAGCCTGAGTCCCGCATCCAGGAGCTCACAGCCGGCGGTCTCACCTGGATTCACCTCGAGTCGCTGAACACGACCGACGCCGAGCTGCTCGCCGAGCGCTTCGGCTGGCATCCGCTCGACCTCGAGGACGTGCTCTCGAAGCGTCAGCGGCCGAAGATCGACGACTACCCGGAGTACCTGTTTGCGGTGCTCCACTTCCCGGTCTACGACAAGGCGATCCAGCGGCTGAACGCGGCCGAGCTGGACGTGTTCCTCGGCCCGGACTACCTCGTCACGATCCCGAACGTCGAGTTGCTCCCGGTCACGCGGCTCTTCCGCCGCTGCGAGGAGGACGAGGCGCTGCGCGAGCAGCTCTTCTCGAAGGGCTCGGGACGACTGCTCTACGAGGTGCTCGACGACCTGTTCGACTACTGCTTCCCGATCCTCGACAAGATCGG
>JBDTZN010000198.1:0-2773 GCA_040005095.1 Thermoleophilia bacterium
TCCACAAAGGCTCCATCAGCGGTCGCGGGTCGAACGGGCCCGCACGGTGCTGATAGGGGGCCGACATGCCTTATTGCAGGACGGTCGAATTTACGCACCCCACAGGTAGGTCAACTCGGCGAGCAAGGACCACTCGCGCGGCCGGTTCCCGAGCCTGCGGGCGAGCTCGAGCGCCGGTTCGAGGTAGCCGAGCGCATCGGCGTAGCGGTCGCGCCGGAAGGAGCGGTCCGAGAGGTTGAGATACGTGGTGGCCGCCCAATCGGGAAGATCGTGCTCGAGCGCGGGGAGAGCGTCCGAAGATGGAGGCCGGCGTCGTGTTTTGAAGTCCGATTTCGCGAGGCGTATGCTCGATGGGTTCCTCGAACGAGAGGAGGCTGCGTGAATCGCGTCTCGATCACCGTCAACGGGGTCGACCACGAGCTCGGGCTGGAGCCGCGGGAGCTGCTCGTCTACGTGCTCCGCGAGCAGCTCGGCCTGACGGGCGCGAACGTCGGCTGCGACACCTCGTCTTGCGGCGCCTGCACGGTGCTGATCGACGGGGAATCCGTCAAGTCGTGCACCGTCCTCGGCGTCCAGGCAGACGGCGCCAAGATCACGACGATCGAGGGGCTCTCGGGCAACGGCTCGCTCCATCCCGTGCAGCAGGCCTTCGCCGACAACCATGGGCTCCAGTGCGGCTACTGCACGCCAGGCTTTGTGATGGCGGCCGTGAGCCTGCTCGCCGAGACCCCGAGCCCGAGCGAGAAGGAGATCCGCCACGGGCTCGAGGGCAACCTCTGCCGCTGCACCGGCTACCACAACATCGTCCGGGCGGTTCAGGCCGCCGCGGACACGTAGGAGGACGGCATGGCCATCGCTACCGAGGTCGAGGTCGGCCGCATCGTCGGCCGGCCGCTCGCACGCAAGGAGGACACGAAGCTGCTCACCGGCCAGGCGACGTTCGTGGACGACATCTCGCTCCCGGGAATGGTCTGGCTGAGCGTCATTCGCAGCCCGTACGCGCACGCGCGCATCCGCAGCGTGGACGTCTCCGGCGCGCTCGCGCACCGCGGCGTCGTCATCGCGTACTCCGGCGCCGACCTCGCCGAGGACTGGCAGACGTCGCTCCCGTGCGCGTGGCTTCCGACCGAGGACACGAACCAGCCGAACCACCGGCCGCTCGCCGTCGACAAGGCGCGCTACGTCGGCGACGGCGTCGCGCTCGTCGTCGCGGAGAGCCGCGCCGCGGCGCAGGACGCGGCCGAGTTGGTCGTCGTCGACTACGAGCCGCTCCCCGCGGTCGTCGACCCTGAGGCCGCGCTCGCCGACGGTGCGCCGCTCGTCCACGACGAGTTCGGAACGAACCGTTGCTACACGTGGCCGCTTGTGGGGGGCGACGTCGAGGTCGCGTTCGCGGCCGCCGCCGTCGTCGTCGAGGAGCGTTACCGGCAGCAGCGCCTGATCCCGAACGCGATCGAGCCGCGCGGCGTCGTCGTCCAGCCGCTCCCCGCAACGGGCGAGTTCACGATGTGGTCGTCGACCCAGATCCCGCACATCGCGCGCGTGACGCTCTCGATGATGCTCGGGATTCCCGAGGCGAAGCTGCGCGTGGTCGCCCCGGACGTCGGCGGCGGTTTCGGCTCGAAGCTGAACGTGTACGCGGAGGAAGCGCTCGCGCTCGCCGTCGCGCACCGGCTCGGCCGTCCGGTCAAGTGGATCGAGGGACGCTCCGAGGGCTACACGGCGACGACCCACGGCCGCGACCAGATCCAGGAGATCGCGCTCGCCGCGACCTCGGAGGGCAAGATCACTGCGGTCCGGGCGAGCATCACCGCCGGCTTCGGGGCGTATCTCCAGCTCGTAACCGCGGGCACGCCGCTGCTCGGCGCCTGGCTGTACGGCGGCTCGTACGACATCGGCGCCTACGAGTTCACCTGTACGGGCGTGTTTACGAACACGACGCCGACGGATGCATACCGCGGCGCGGGCCGGCCCGAGGCGACCTACGCGATCGAGCGCGCCATCGACGCATTGGCGCGCAAGTTGGGGAAGGACCCGCTCGAGATCCGCCGGCTGAACTTCATCAAGGAGTTCCC
Source organism: Thermoleophilia bacterium (assembly GCA_040005095.1). Lineage (GTDB taxonomy): Bacteria > Actinomycetota > Thermoleophilia > Gaiellales > Gaiellaceae > UBA5186. The sequence goes on from JBDTZN010000198.1 coordinate 2,076, forward strand.
GGCGACGATCGCCTCCGGTCTGGAGATCGACTCCGGCGACTACGAGGCGCACCTCGACGCGGCGCTCGAGCTGCTCGGGTACAACGAGGTGAGCCGCGAGCGGGCCGAGCGGCGCGAACGCGGCGACTCGAAGCAGTTGGGCATCGGCTTCTCGACCTACGTGGAGATGTGCGGACTCGCTCCGTCACGCATTCTTGGCGCGATCCGCTACGGCGCAGGCGGCTGGGATGCGGCGACGATCCGCTTCCTGCCGACCGGCACCGTCCAGGCGCTGATCGGCACGTCGCCGCACGGTCAGGGCCACGTGACGACGTTCTCCCAGATCGTCGCCGAACGGCTCGGGATCGCTTACGAGGACGTCGAGGTGCTGCACGGGGACACGGCTGTCTCGCCGCTCGGCATGGACACCTACGGCAGCCGCAGCCTCACCGTCGGCGGGGTCGCCGCCTACCACGCCGCTGATCGGATCGTCGAGAAGGCCCGCACGATCGCTGCGCACCAGCTCGGGGTTGCCGAGGACGAGCTCGAGTTCGAGGGTGGCGAGTTCCGCGCCCGCGACGGCGACGGGTCGCTCGGGATCAAGGAGGTCGCGCTCGCGGCCTGGACCGCGCACAACCTTCCCGACGGGATGGAGCCGGGGCTTGAGGCGACGTACGTCTACGACCCGCCGAACTTCAGCTGGCCGTCCGGGACCCACA
>JBDTZN010000199.1:0-2764 GCA_040005095.1 Thermoleophilia bacterium
CCTCGCCCGCAAGCAAGGGGACGTCGTGGAGCATCTCCGAACCCATGATCGTGTGGCGCTCGATCGCCCGGCGCTCTGCCGGATCGAGCGGGCCCGGCTTCTGGAGGATGCCGTCGGGGATCCCGATCTTGCCGACGTCGTGAAGCAGGAACCCGTACTCGAGGCTGGGGTCGTCGAGCAGCGCCGGCGTGCAACTCAGCGTCAAGTCGCTCGCGTAGCTGACGACGCGGTCGGAGTGCGAGCGTGTGCCGGCGTCCTTCGACTCGAGCGCATTCGCAAGCGTGTTAACGGTCTGCCGATAGGCGGAGCGAAGCAGCGACTGTTGCTGCAGCCCGCTCTCGACGAGCGAGCGCAGGTCGACCGCGTACGCGAGTAGCTGCTCCTTCGTGGCTGCCAGCTGAACTTCCTCGTCCGGAACGCCAGTTGCCGACGCGAGTCCTTCGATCAGCCCGAGCAGCTCGAGCGGGCTGAACGGCTTGTGCAGGAATGCCTCCGCGCCGACCTCGCGCGCCCGCGCCTGCGCCTCGGCGCCGAGGCCGCTGAGCAGGACGACCGGGATCGCGCGCGTGCGCGGGTCGCGTTTCAGCTGGGCGCAGAACGTGAGCCCGTCGACCTGCGGCATGCCGACGTCGAGCACGATCACGTTCGGCGCAAACGTCCCGAGCTGCGACCTCGCGGCGGCGGCGCTGTCCGCCTCTGCAACCGCGATCTGATCGAGAGCGAGCGTGTGCCGCAGCAGCGCGCGCAACCCGGCATCGTCGTCGACGATGAGGACCCGGAGGGCAGGGGCGGGAACCTGAGCCGCGGGTAGCGCAACCCGGTGCGCCGCCTCTTCCTCGAACGGTGGCGCCTCCTCGTAGACCACAGAGCGATCGCGTCCTGCAAGCTTCGCGGCGTACAGCGCTGCGTCTGCGCGCCGGAGCAGCTCCTCACGGGTCGTCCCATCCTTCGGCGCGGCGGCAATCCCCGCGGAGAACATCGGCAGCGTGTGCGGCACGTGAACTCGGCGCAGGGCCGAGCGGATTCGCGCCACGGCCGTCGCCGCGGCCGTCGCTCCATCTCGCACCACGAGTGCGAACTCGTCCCCGCCGAGCCGAAAGATCGCCTCGCCGGACCGAACCTGGTCGAGCAGCACGCGCGAGGTGCGGCGCAGAACCTCGTCGCCGACGGGATGGCCGCCCTCGTCGTTCACGCGCTTGAAGCCGTCGAGGTCGAGGACTGCGAGACCGACTTCGTCGTGCACCTCGCGCATGGCGAGGATGGTGTCGAGCTCCTCCTCGAACGCGCGCCGGTTCGGCAGCCGCGTCAGGACGTCGTTCCGGGCTTCCTCCTCCTGCGCGGCCGCATACTCGGCAAGCCCCAGGACTGCGGCGACCATGCTCGCGAAAGCGGCCTCCCGCGCCGGGACGGGCTCGTCCCACCCCGCGGGCCCGGCGATTGCGAGGAGCGCGCCGCGGGGCGTTCGACCGACCAGCAGCGGAGTCGCGAATGCCGCGGAGACGTTCGTTTCGAGCGCGTCGAGCTCGTCCAGGTCCTGTGACGAGGCGGCGGAGAAGCGACGCGAGCGGAGCGCGCGGTGGACGAGCGTCGGAGCGTGCGCGAGCGCCTCCGAAACCGGCCCCGCCGCACCCACGAGCTCCAGCGCACCGCTCGGGGCGAGCACGTACACAGCAGCGACCTCCGCGTCGAGCCGATCGTTCAGCTCGGCGGCGAGGAGCTCTGCCATCCCGGCGCCCGCATGCTCGCCCTTCGGCCGTGGGAGTCGGTCACCGGCACCCTCCAGCCAGCCGAGAGCCTTGCCCACGACGACAGCGACGAGCACCGACCCAAGTCCCCACGCCGCGAACGCGACGAGGAGCCACCCGAGCCATCCTGACAACGCGAACCTCTTTCCGTCGAGTGACGGTGGGATCGGCAAGAACGCCGCGTGCCTCCAGTAGTAGCTTCTCGCAGAGTTCGGCAGGATTCGACAAAAGATCTTGCGCGCTCCTCGTGTGCAAGTCACCCCTCCGGGCGTCGAAGATCCCCTGAAAGCGGTAGGTCCGGGTGATGGGTCGGGGCCTGTCGCACTGGTCACGTCCCATAGCGTGGTGTAGGAGCGGTCCTCCTCGCCGACGAGCGGCGCCCAGGCGCCCTCGAACTCGAGCTCGGCGGAGGCGTTCGAGCGGTTGCCGAGCTTGTCCTTCAGCCGCTGGAGGCGGAAGTCGTTGCGCGTCCCGTCGGGGAGCACGCGCGGGAGCAAAGCAGGAGAGCCCGCCCGGCGCGTAGGCGAGCACGAGGAAGGCGTCGCACATCGGCGCCGAGCAGAACCACTTGTGCCCGGTGAGCAGGAACTCGCCGTCGCCGAGCGGCTGGGCGGCCGACTCGTTCGCGCGCACGTCGGAGCCGCCCTGCTTCTCGGTCATCGCCATCCCGCAGAGCGCGCTCTCCTTCTCCGCCGCCGGCAGCAGGCGCGGCTCGTAGCGGAGCGAGGCGAGGCGCGGCTCCCACTCGGCGGCGACGTCCGGCTCGGCGCGGAGCGCTGGCACGGCCGCGTGCGTCATCGAGATCGGGCAGCCCGAGCCCTGCTCGACCTGCGAGTACGTGACCAACATCGCCGCGCGCGCGACGAAGCGCTCGGCGCCGGTCACTCGCGACGGACGCTCCGACCGTTCCGCCAGCGCCTGACTGGCCTCGAGCCGCGACCCATCGCTCTCGACCTTAGCGAATCCGACATCGAACGCACATCGAAGGAGAGTGCCTCCGCGGCCGGATCGCTGCTCGT
>JBDTZN010000073.1:0-9223 GCA_040005095.1 Thermoleophilia bacterium
CTCGAGGACCTGAACAGCGAGCACGGGATCTGGGAGTGCACGCGCTGTTACTTCTGCACCGAGCGCTGCCCGAAGGGCGTCGACCCGCGCGACTCGATCGCCAAGCTCGGCGCCGAGTCGGTCAAGGAGGGGATCGACCGCGACATGGGCGCGAAGCACGCGAAGTGGTTCGTCACGTCGGCGAAGACGACCGGCTGGCTGCGCGAGACCGAGCTCGTTCCGAAGACGCAGGGCATCGTGGAGGCGATCAAGCAGACGCGCTTCGCGATCACGCTCGCGCTGAAGGGCAAGGTGCCGCCGCCGGTTCCACCGCATGTCGCCCAGGACGTTGAGGAGTCCCGCAAGCTCTACGACCTCGTCCACGAGCAGGGGCGCGACGGAGCCGCGGGCATCGTCCAGGGTGAGCGCGGGATTGCGCGCATGGAGTACCTCCACGAGACCTCCGGAGAGGAGCCGCATGGCGACGGTTGAGCAAACGCGCAAGGTCGCGTACTACAAGGGCTGCCTCGCCTCGCTGTCGGCGAAGGAGCTCGACACGTCGACTCGCGCGCTCGCGCCGCTCGTCGGGCTCGACCTGGAGGAGCTCGAATCGGTCACGTGCTGCGGCGCCGGCGACATCCACGAGGCCGAGCCGGACTACTACCTCCACCTGAACGCGCGGATCCTCGCGTACGCGCAGGCGACCGGCGTCGACACGCTGCTCACGATCTGCAACGTCTGCACGCTCAACCTCCGCCAGGCCAACTTCATGCTGAAGGGCGACCCCGAGCTGCTCGGCCGCGTGAACGAGAACCTCCAACGCGTCGGGATCCCGGCTTACACCGGCGATATCGAGGTGCGCCACCTGCTCTGGGAGATCTCGGAGGGGCCTGGATACGAGCTGCTGAAGCAGGCGGCGCACAAGGGGCTCAAGGGCCTGCGGGTCGCCCCGTTCTACGGGTGCCAGATCCTCAGGCCGTCAAAGCTGCTCGGGCACGAGGATCCCGACCGGCCGTGGTCGCTCGAGCGGATCATCGAGGCCTGCGGCGGCGAGCCGGTCGATTACCCGGCGAAGATCAAATGCTGCGGCTTCCCGATCATCCAGGCGCGTGAAGAGACCGCGCTAGGCGAGCTGATCCAGCCGATCGAACAGGCGGTCGAGGCCGGCGCCGACGCGATGGTGACGCCGTGCCCGCTCTGCCACCTCTCGCTCGACGCCTGGCAGTCAAAGCTGAAGAAGGCGACCGGCAAGGACTTCCAGATGCCGATCCTCCACCTGTCGCAGCTCGTGGGAGTGGCGGCCGGGATCGAGGAGTCGGAGCTGAAGTTCAAGCGCCACGTGGTGCCGGTCGACCCGGTGCTCGAGAAGCTCGAGGTCTGAGCCGCTCCCGGCCTCTGCTCGGAGCAGCCGCCGCGGCCGCGTCAGCGGCGGCCGGGTGGGGCTGGTTCGAGGCGGGTTGGGTGCGACTGCGCACGCTGGACGCCCCGGTCCAGGGACTTCCTGAGGAGCTCGACGGGATCCGGATCGTCCATCTCTCGGACTTCCACCTAGGCGTTCCCTCACGCTCCTGGCAGGCGATCCAGCGCGGAGTCGAATGGGCGCGCGAGCGCGACCCGGAGCTGGTGGCGATCACGGGCGACCTGCTGTCGCGGCCGGCCGGAGAGGCGCGGCTGCGCTTGCTCGTCGAGCAGTTGCCGCGCTGCTACGCGGTGCTCGGAAATCACGACTACGCCGACACTCGCGACCCGTTCTCGAAGCGCGCGGTCCTGGACGAGCTCGAGCCGGCGACCCTGCTCCGCGACGACTCGCGCACTATCGAGCTGCGCGGCAAGCGGGTTCAGATCGCTGGCGTCGATCCGGTCTCCTACCGTCAAGGCCGCGCGCTGCCGGAGCGGCTTGCGGACCGCTCTGCCGACCTGCGGATCCTGCTCTGCCACTACCCGTCCGTCGTGGACAAGCTCACGCCGGGTGCCTTCCACCTCGTCCTAGCCGGACATCTCCATTCCGGCCAGATCGCGGTCCCCTACGGCAGCGGCAAGCTCCGCCTGTCCCAGACGAGGTGGACGTACGTGGAGGGGCTCTACCAGCGGCCGGCGGCGACGCTGCACGTCTCGCCCGGGCTGGGCACCACCTTTGTCCCCTTCCGCTTCTTCGCACGGCCCGAAGCGACCGAGCTACGGCTGACGAGCACTTGAGGACTGGTCTTGTCGAAGCGGCTAGAGTCGCGTCCAGGTGCCGCAGCGACTCGACTGAAATCCCTTATCGCGGCGGCTGATGGTGACGATGGTCGATCCGGTTGTGTTGTCGTTGACGATGATCGAGTTTAGGCCACCCCCGAACGAACGGAGTCTTGCCCAGTAACAGCCGCTGCCGCGTGCTCGATAGGTGCCCGGTGTTATGTCGGTGCCGACGATGTACGTCCCCTCGCCGAACCGTGTCTTGCTTTTCGTGATCCGCGCGAGGTTCGAAGTCCATGTTCCACATCGGGCGGTCTCAAAGCCCCTGTCCGTTCGACTGATGGTGACGACGGCCGGACCCTGGGCGTTGTCATTCGCGATGATCGCGTTCAGACCGCCGCCGAAGGACCGCAGGCGCGCCCAATAGCATCCATTGCCGCCGCGGGTCCGGTACGTGCCCGGGGGAATGTCTTTGCCCACCGCGTGAGTTCCATCGGCGAACGTTCTGAAGGACTGTGTCGCGGTTGCGCTCAGCGCATTCGTCGTCCCCGCAGCGAAGAACGCACCGCAGAGGATGAACGTCATCTTGATCCTCATTCCGCGCGCCCTTTCCCTGAAGGTGCCGTCGCCGAGCGAAAATCGTTAACAGTCGCCACTACGGCGGTCAATGAGCCTCGCCTTCCGCGCGGGCGCTACCCCTTTGCGACGCGGGCGCTCTTAAACTCCCAACTGTGGAGGGGCACGCCGTCATCTCGAGCGAGATCCTCGCGAGCTACGCGGGCGACGCTGCGCGCGAAGTCCCCGGCGTTAGCGGGCTCGTCGAGAGCACGCTGCACCGCCATCGCGGAGTGCGGGTCACGAGCGAGGACGGCCGGGTCAGCATCGAGCTGCACCTCGAGGTGGACTGGGGCGCGTCGATTCCGGAGCTCGGGCGCGGCGTTCAGCGGCGGGTGCGCGAGTATCTCGCCCGAATGACGGACGTCGACCTCGCCGCCGTGGACGTCACGATCGACGAGATCGCGCGATGACCTCGCGGCTTGCGGGCCTCACGGGCGCGACCCTCCCCACGGCACCGACCGTCTGCCATCGCTGCATCTGGTGGCAGTCCCGCTCGGGCCGGACGATCGACAAGGACCGCTGGATCGCCAAGACGGAGGACGACTGGGGCGCCTGGGGGACGGTCTACTACGACGACGACGGCCGGGTGCTCGGCTCGATGCAGTACGGCCCTTCCGAGCTGTTTCCGCGCGCAGCCGAGCTGCCTGCCGGCCCGCCGTCGGCCGACGCGGTGCTCGTAACCTGCGCGTACCTCGTCGCCGAGTCGAGCCCGTGGGTGATGCAGTCGCTCTTCCTTGCGGCGATCGGCGACGCGAAGGACCGCGGCGCAGGTGCGCTCGAGACGTTCGCGTACAGCTATCCGGAAGGCGAGTCGAACTACGAGCGCTTCCGCGTGCACAAGACGATCTTCCCGCGTGACTTTCTCTCGGACTTCGGCTTCGCGACCGTGCGCACGCTCGGCCGGGTCGAGCTCCTTCGGCTGGAGCTAGGTGGCCTGCAGCCCGTCGTCGAGGGCACGCGCAGCAAAGTGTTGCAGGTCGTGAAGGAGGCGTTCTTCCCCGAGCCTCTTCCGGCTCCGCGCCGGCCCTAGCCCTCTTACCTACCGGCAGCGCGCGGATCCGCTGTCCGTGAACGTACCGTCGAGCACGGGCAGGAACTTGAAGCTGTATCGACCCGGCGCGAGCGTGAGCCGGAGCACGCCGTAGGTGCGGTCGTCTCCGATCCAGCTGTTCGCCACCTGTCCGGGCAGCGGGTAGAGGGACCTCCCGCCCGTTCCGACGACGATCTCGCGGATCCCACGCTGTGGGTCGAGCCGGCCCTCGGCAGTCTGCGGTCTGAAGCGCTCGTAGTCGTGGTCGTGGCCCGACAGGACGAGCTCGGCTCGGGCGTCGTAAAGCGCGCGCCAGAGCGGCGCGACTGTGGTGTCGTTGCCGTGGAGGCCGGAGCTGAAGCGTGGATGGTGCCAGTAAGCGAGCGTGCACTTCGCGCGGCTGCGGCGCAGGTCGTCCCGGAGCCACCGCTCCTGCGGCGAGCCGGCGACGCAGCCGCCCGCGTCGCGGCAGTTACTGTTCAGGGCGAGCACGTGCCAGGCGCCGAGGTTGTAGCTGTAGTAGCCCCGGGTGCCGATGCCCGCGAGGGTGCCGAAGTAGCCGAAGTAGCCGGCCGCCCCCGCCGTCCCGTACTCGTGGTTGCCGGGTGCGGGCCGAGTCCGGCTCTTGAAGCCGCCCCAGACGGGGTCATAGCACTGCGCGCAATTGTCGGCGGAGCCGAGCTCGTACGCGAGGTCGCCGAGCAGCGCGACCGTGCCTTGGAGCGTCGCCACGAGCTGCCCGGTCGCCTCGTCGGCGGTGGAGGCACAGGAACCTATGTCCCCGGCAGCGATGAGCGTCCGCGTGGCGCCGGCGCGGTCGCGGGTTGACCCGCGAGCACGAGCGCCACGGCGGCGAGTGCCAAGCTGACCACCGTCAGGCGTGCAGCGCGTGTCGCGCGAGCACGAGCTCGGCGATCTGGATCGCGTTCAACGCCGCGCCTTTGCGGAGGTTGTCGCAGACGACCAGAAAAGCGAGTCCGTTCGGAACCGTTTCGTCACGGCGGATCCTGCCGACGAGGATGTCGTCCCGTCCCGCGGCGCGGCGCGGAGTGGGGAAGTCGTCGAGCGTCAGCGTCCTGGCCAGCAACTCCCGCGCATGGTCCGGCTCGAGCGGTTCTTCGGTCTCGACCCAGACGGACTCCGCGTGGCCGACCATGACCGGCACCCGCATGCAGCTGGCGCTGATCGGCAGTTTCGGTAGCTCGAGGATCTTGCGCGTCTCGGCGCGGAGCTTTGCCTCCTCGTCGAACTCCTCGCCGTCGAAGTCCCACGTCATCTCGAGGTCGGCTTCGCCGGGCTCCGTCGCGCGCAGGCGCTCCATCGCGCGGGCGCCTGCTCCCGACATCGATTGGTAGGTCGCGACTCGCACGCGCGCGAGGCCGGCCTCCTCGTGGAGCGGCTTCAGAGCGCTCGTCAGCGGGATCGTGCAGCAGTTCGGATTGGCGAGGATGCCGTCGTGCTCGCGGGCGCGCTCGCCGTTCACCTCGGGTACGACGAGCGGGATTCCGGGCTCCAGGCGGTACGCGGATGACTTGTCGACGCAGATCGCGCCCCCGCGGACCGCGTGCGGGACGAGTTGCCGGCTCGTCGCCGTGCCGACGGAGAACAGGCAGAGGTCGAGGTCGCCGGCGGACAGGGCTTCGGGCGTTGCCTCCTCGACGGTCAGGTCGCCGAGCCGCGTCCCGGCCGAGCGGGCGGAGGCGAATGCGCGCACGTCCGTGTACCCGCGCCCGCGCAGGTACTCGAGCGTGACGGTGCCGACCGCGCCGGTCGCACCGACGACGCCGATGCGCGGCTCAGCCGCCAAGGTCGAACGCCTCGTGGAGGGCCTGCACCGCGCGATCGACGTCGGTGCTGGCGACGTGGCAGGCGATCTTGATCGGGGACGTGGTCACGAGCGGCGTGGCGATTCCGGCGGCGTCGAGGGTCGCGAACGTCTTGGCGGCGACCCCTGGATGGCTCTTCATTCCCGCCCCTACGAGGCTGACCTTCCCGAGATCGTCGCGAGCTGTGTATTCGACGCCGAGCTGGTCGAGGGTGGCCCGCGCGTCGTCGCGGTCCTCGACCGGCGCCGAGAAGACGATGTCGTCGCCGCTCTGGACGATCGTGTCGACGTTCACGCTCGCATCGGCGAGCGCGCCGAACAGCTTCGCGGGAGTCGTTCCCGAAACCCGGTAGACGGTTTCCTCGCGCTGGTGGACGACGCCGGAGATGAGTGCCTTTTCGACCATCGACTCGTCCTCCTCCCGGATCCACGTTCCCTCGCGGTCGCTGAAGGTGGACCGTACCTGGAGCGTGACGTTGTGGACTCGTGCCACCTCCACCGCGCGCGTCGCCATCACCCGGGCGCCGGACGAGGCCATCTCGAGCATCTCCTCGAAGTACAGAAGGTCGAGCTTGCGGGCCTCGGGGACGATGCGCGGGTCGGCCGTGAACACGCCCTCGACGTCCGTGTAGATCTCGCAGAAGTCGGCGCCGAGGGCCGCGGCGAGCGCGACGGCCGTCGTGTCGGAGCCGCCGCGGCCGAGCGTCGTGATGTCGAAGTCGGTCGAGATGCCCTGGAAGCCCGCGACGAGGACGATCTTGCCCTCGTCGAGCGCCTCGTGGATCCGCTTGGGGCGGATGTCGACGATCTTCGCCTTCCCGTGAACCGTGTCGGTGACGATCCCCGCCTGCGAGCCGGTCAGCGAGACGGCTTCGTGGCCGAGGTCGTGGAGCGCCATCTCGGCCAGCGCGCCCGAGATGCGCTCGCCCACAGAGATGAGCATGTCCATGGCGCGCGGCTTCGGCGTCGGCGAGACCTGGCGCGCGAGGGCGATCAGGTCGTCGGTCGTGTCGCCCATGGCCGAGAGCACGGCCACGACGCGGTTGCCGGCCTGTCTCGCCGTTACGAGGCGCTGTGCCACCGATTTGAGCCGGTCGGGATCGGAGACGGACGTCCCGCCGAACTTCATCACGACCAGCGCCTGCGCCGGGACGACAGGCGTGGTGGCCGAGCCACGCACGGTTTCGGTCGCCATATCTGAAGTGTAGGGACGCCGCCGGGCCGGTACTCTCCCCGCCGGTGCCGATCCGTCGCCCTCCCGCGCGCTTGCTCGCGCTCCTCGCAGCGCGGAACGAAATGCACTATCTCCGCGGCTTCGTCGCGAACGTGTCGCCGCACGTGGACGGGATCGTCGTGCTCGACGACGGCTCAACCGATGGGACTCGTGAGTTCCTTGCCGGGTGCCCGTCGGTGCTCGAGCTTGTCGAGATCCCCCCCGACCGGCCGCGGTGGGACGAGGTCGGGAACCACAGCGACTGCTAGCGGCGGCGCTCCGCCAGGGGCCCGCGTGGGCGATCGCGCTCGACGCCGACGACCGCGTCGAGCGCGAGTTCAGGCGCCGTGCGGAAGCGACGATCCGCCGCGATCGCTGGCGCGGTCGCCGGGCGTTCGGGGTGAAAGTTCGCGAGCTTTGGGACGCGCCGGACCAGTATCGAGCGGATGGGATCTGGGGACGGAAGCGGCAGGCCCGGCTGTTCGAGCTCCGTGCCGACCACGTCGTCGACGACCGCGAGCTGCACGGTCACAAGGCGCCGCTCCAGTGTCGCGACCGGCACGGGAACTACGCGCGCGCCAACCTCGAGATCCACCATCTGCGGATGCTCACGGCCGAGTCGCGCGAGGCGCGCCGGCGCCGCTACGAGGAGTTCGATCCGTCGAGCCGGCTTCAACCGGATCACGGCTACGCCTACCTGACCGACCCGGCCGGCCTACGTCTGAAGCGGATCCGGCCCGACCGACTGTTCGTCGAGTAGGCGACGTCGCGTGGTTAGCGCGCCCGTCGCGTGCGCGACCGCGCCGACGGCGACGAGCGGCAGCGCGGCGAGCAGCGATGTCCGCGAGCCCACGGGGACGGTCCCGGCCCGTCGCACACAATCGGCGACGTTTCCCGGCGCCCAGCTCGCCACATGAGCGCGCTGTCGAACGCCCCGCAGTCCCGTCAGCGTGATCGCCTGGCGCCGCCCCCGCGCGAACTGATCGGCAACCATGGACGCGACGGTGGTGGGATAGGCGTGCACTGCGGCGACGTCCTGCGCCCACGCGATCGGCTCGTCCGCGGCGAATCGCCCGTTGAACTCGGTGTCCTCGCCGGAGCGGAGGTCGTCGCGAAAGAGGCCGAACCGCTCGAACAGCTCGCGGTCGTACGAGAGGCTGTAGTGGGCCCGTTGTGGGGCGGGCGTGTGCGGCAGGCGCCGGTTGTGCTGGAGGAGGAACGATGCTGTCGCCGGACGACTCCGCGGCGTCGCGTTCGCCATGGTCCCCGCGACCGCGGCGGCCCCTCGGCCGTGCTCCCGCAGCCGGCCCTCGGTGCAGCCCGGCAGCGCGACGCAATCGGCGGCGAGGAACGCGACGTAGCGCGCCGTCGTTGCGGCGATCCCGAGGTTCCTGACGGCACCGGGGTTCAAGCGCGGCGCCTGATCGACGAGGCGAACGTCGAGACCTGCGGCCGCGAGCGCCCGAGCGGGCGTCCCGCCCCCGGAGTTCACCACGACGAGCTCGTCCGGCGGGGGCGACTGGTCGAGCAGCGAGCCGACGGCGGCGACGAGGCCCGGCTCGTCGGCGAGGCTCAGGACGACGCACGCGATCCCGTCGCTCACGCGGTCGCGTCGCGCGGGCTGGACCCCGTGCGTTGCCGTCGGACCGTGTGCGCCGCGAGCGCGGCGACCGACGCGGCGACGTCGAGGGGGAACACGATCGCGGCGGCGAGCCCGTAGCGCGGCAGCTCGCGGAGCTGCCCGGCGCGCAGGACGGCGGCGACGACGCCGGCGCCCGCAATCGCAAGGTAGGCGGCCGGGGCCCATACCGGCACCTTGCCGACCAGCGCGAGGACGGCGGTGACGAGAAACGCGACACGATCCGAGTAGCCGGCGACGACCGCCCAGCGCTCGGCGTGGCGTACGAGCGACGGGCGACGCGTCCAGCTACGCCTGCGACCGGCGTCGAAGGTCCCGCGCGCCCAGCGGATGTGCTGGCGCCAGTAGTCCGGCACCGTCGCGGCGACGATCATCCCGACGCGCGCCTCGGGGACGAGGCGGGTCCGCCACCCGGCCCGCGCGAGCGCGAGCGCGGCGTCCACGTCCTCGCCGCCGGCGGCGCGGAACCCGCCGATCGCCTTCAAGGCTGCGCGGCGGAACGCGGCCGCGCCGAGCGTCGGCGGGTCGAGAGCGAGCCGGTCCTTCGCGGCGGAGGTGAGTCCCTGGCTGACCAGGTAGTCCAGCGCCGAGTAGCGCGCGACGAGGCCGCCGGCGCCGTTCTCCGGCCGGAGCAGTGCGGCCGCTGCGCCGACCTCCGGGTCCGCCAGCGCCGAGGCGAGGCGCTGGACGCTCGCCGGCTCGGGACGAAGGTCGGCGTCGCAGACGACCACGAGCTCCGTC
>JBDTZN010000074.1:0-9172 GCA_040005095.1 Thermoleophilia bacterium
TTCGTCATCGGCATGACGATCGCGGTCGTCGGCGGCCGGCCGCTCTGGTAACCCCAGCGCTCTGGTAGCGCCACCCGGTGCTACAAAGAGATTGTGAGTGAACACGACGTCGATGCGCTGAACGCGGGTTACGCGAGCGCGCTGCTCGAGGAGTACCTCGAGAACCCCGAATCGGTACCCGCGGAATGGCGCGAGCTATTCGAGAGCGGGGACAGTCCGCTCGTCGCGTCGCTGCCGGGGCTTGCGCGGCTGCTCGAGCGCCTCGGCGGAAACGGAAGCGGCGCGCCGGTCGCAGCTGCCAGGCCGGAACAGGCGGCCGAGCCCGCCGAGCCGCCCGACAATCTGCTCCTCGGCGGTGTCGCGGCCGCGATGGCGCTCGTCAAGGCGCACCGGATGCACGGCCACCTGGCCGCGCACCTCGATCCACTCGGCTCGGAGCCACCGGGCGACCCAGCGCTCGAGGCCGAGCGGCTCATCCCGCCGCTCACGCCCGAGTTGCAGGGGCGCATCCCGGCCTCGCTGCTCCGCCTTTACGTTCCAGGCGAGACCCTCGCCGACGCGCTCCCGCTCCTCCGCGCGACCTACTGCGGAACGAGCGCATACGAGATCGAGCACATCTCCGACCACGAGGAGCGCGTCTGGCTGCGCCAGGCGATCGAGTCGGGCCGCTACCGCACGCCGCTCTCGGATGACGAGAAGCGCCTGCTGCTGACGCGCCTGTCCGAGGTGGAGGGGATGGAGCGCTATCTTCGCCGCGCGTTCCTCGGGCAGAAGCAGTTCTCGATCGAGGGCCTCGACGTGATGGTGCCGATGCTCGACGAGGCGATCGAGCTCGGTGCGCGCGCGGGCGCGAAGGAAGTCGTGATGGGCATGGCGCACCGCGGCCGGCTCAACGTCCTTGCGCACATCGTCGGCCGCCCTTACGAGACCATCCTGCGCGAGTTCGAGGGCGAGAAGACCCTCGACGCGGTCCGCGCCGACCCCGAGGGCGGGAGCGGGGACGTCAAGTACCACCTCGGCGCGGAGGGGAGCCGCACGACCTCCACGGGCCAGATCACGGTGACGCTGGCCGCGAATCCGAGCCACCTCGAGGCAGTCGACCCGGTCGTCGAGGGTCAGGCCCGCGCCGAGCAGACCGACCGCGCGACACGCGAGGGAATCCACGACCCGACCGCGGCGCTGCCGATTCTGATCCACGGAGACGCATCCTTCCCCGGGCAGGGAGTTGTCGCGGAGACGCTCAACCTCTCGAACCTCGGCGGCTACACGACGGGCGGCACGCTCCACCTGATCGCGAACAACCAGGTCGGATTCACCACCGATCCTGCCGAGGGCCGCTCCACGCGCTACTCCAGCGACCTCGCCAAGGGCTTCGACGTCCCGATCATCCACGTGAACGCCGACGATGCCGAGGCCTCGATCGCCGCCGTCCGGCTCGCCCTAGCCTTCCGCAAGCGCTTCGAGAGCGACGTCGTGATCGACCTCGTCGGCTACCGAAGGCACGGCCACAACGAGCAGGACGAGGCTGCGTACACGCAGCCGCTGATGGCTGCCGAGATCGCCGAGCACGCCACCGTGCGCGAGCAGTTTGCTGCGCGCCTCGTGGAGGAAGGCGTCGTCACCCAGGAGGAGGCCGACGGGCTCGCGAAACGGGCTGAGCAGAGCATGAAGGAGGCGCACGAGCGGCTGAAGGCGTTGTTCGAGCAGCTCGAGAGCGGGACACCCGTGCCCGACGGCGCGATTCCCATGGAGGCGCGCGCGGAGGTCGACACTGCCGTTCCGGCGGACATCCTGCGCCTGCTGAACGCAGAGCTGATCTCGGCTCCCGAGGACTTCACCGTCCATCCAAAGCTCTGGAAGCAGCTCGAGCGCCGCGTCACCGCGCTGGAGGAGGGCGGCATCGACTGGGGCCAGGCCGAGTCGCTCGCCTTCGCCTCACTGCTCGTCGAGGGCATTCCGATCCGGCTCACGGGCCAGGACACCGAGCGCGGGACGTTCTCCCACCGGCACATGGTCCTGCACGACGCGCACACCGGGGGCACGTGGACGCCGATCCAGAACCTGCGCGACGCGACGGCCTCGATGGAGGTGCACAACTCGCCGCTCTCGGAGGTCGCTGCGCTCGGGTTCGAGTACGGCTATGCCGTCGCGGCTCCCGAATCGCTCGTGCTTTGGGAGGCGCAGTTCGGCGACTTCGTGAACGGCGCGCAGACGATCGTCGACCAGTTCATCGTCTCGGGGCTCTCGAAGTGGGGGCAGACGTCACGGCTGACGCTCTTGCTCCCGCACGGCTACGAGGGGAACGGGCCAGAGCACTCGAGCGCGCGGTTGGAGCGCTTCCTCCAGCTCGCGGCGCAGGAGAACATCTGGATCGCGAACCCGACGACCGCCGCGCAGTACTTCCATCTCATGCGCCGCCAAGCGCTCGAGCCGAGCGGCAGGCAGCTGATCGTCATGACTCCGAAAGGACTCCTGCGGCTGAAGCAGGCGGCTTCGACGCTCGCCGACCTCGCCGAGGGCTCGTTCCAGCAGGTGATCGACGACGCCGAAGCCGATCGCGACAAGGTCCGGAGGCTCGTCATCTGCTCGGGGAAGGTCTATTACGACATCGTCGGCCACGAGGCCCGGGCCGCCGCCACGACAGTCGCGGTCGCGCGGCTCGAGCAGCTGTATCCGTTCCCGGTTTCAGCGGCTACCCGGCTCTTCGCCGCCTACCCGCACCTCGAGCAGGTCGTCTGGGCGCAGGAAGAGCCGCAAAACATGGGCGCCTACCGCGCGATCAGGCATCGGCTCGAGGAGGCGCTGCCCAAAGGCGTGCAGCTCCGCTACGCAGGCCGCCCGTGGCGCGCGTCGCCGAGCGAGGGCTATCCCACCGCGCACATCCGCGAGCAGGACAGAATCGTTAGAGAGGCTCTGGCCGCTACTTAGAGCTGCGCTGCTTCGCGGTGCTCATGACCTTGGCGGCGGCGCGCGGGCCGTGCTTGCGCGCTGCGTCCAGGATCTGCCGGCGCTGCTTCTTCGGCAGGCGACGCCAGATGTCGTACGCGGTCAGCACGAGCCCGATCGGGCCTGCGCGACGTGAGAGCAGTCGGAAAGGCGTGGCCACGACGCTCATCCTACCCGCGGAAGACGCTCCGAACCGCTCATGCTCCGGCCTGCGGACGCCGACAAATGACCTGGAGCGGCATGTTCAAGCGGAACGACACGAAGAGACGCCTCGAGGCGCGCGTGCACGAGCTCGAGGCCGAGCGAGCGCGCCTGCGCGAGGCGATTTCTGGCTTCGGGGAAGTGCTCGCCGCGACGAACGACTCCGATCAGCTTCAGCGCGTGATCGTCGACGCGGCCATCGAGGCCGTGGGGGCGAAGGGCGGCATGCTCGTCCCGCCCAACGGCGCGATCGTCCAGGTCGGCGATCTTCGCGGCGACGAGCGCCTCCAGCTGCCGCTGACCGCTGCCGGCCAGAACTTCGGCACGCTGATCCTGGTCGGGGACGAGTTCCCCACGGAGGACCGGCTGACCGCCGCCTCGTTCGCGGCCCACGCGGTCGTCGCGCTCGAGAACGCGCGCCTGCACCGCGTGGTCGAGCGGCAGGCGCTCGTGGACGGGCTGACCGGCCTTGCGAACCGACGCCAGTCTGAGGACGCTCTCGCCACCGAGATCTCACGTGCCGCGCGCTTCGACAACGCGCTCACGGTGGTCCTTGCCGATCTCGACGACTTCAAGGCTCTGAATGACCGCTACGGCCATCCCGCGGGCGACGCTGTCCTACGCGCCTTCGCGGGGATCCTCGACGAGACGCTTCGCGACGCCGACCTTGCCGGCCGCTGGGGCGGCGAGGAGTTCCTCCTCCTTTTGCCCGGCACCGACAGCCTCGGCGCGATGCAGCTGGCCGAGCGAATCCGTGCGACCCTCGCCGGCCGGGCGATCCTCACGCCCGACGGTGCTGCGGCCCGCGTGACCGCGAGCTTCGGGCTTGCCACGCTCGCACCCGGGATGACCGAGGAGGAGCTGGTGGCTGCGGCCGACGCGGCGCTCTATGCGGCCAAGCGGGGCGGCAAGGACCGCGTCGAAGGCACGCCCGAGCCGTCCGCGCACACGTAGTTCGTCGTTTGCATTGTCACAAAGTTGGATCCGAATCGGCCGCCCCACGCTTACAGTGGAGTTACAATTGCCGCCGCCGTCCGTTTCCGTCCCCAACGCAGGAGTAGGCATGCCAGTAGAGACCCCGTCGATTTTCGCCAAAGTGATCCAGGATCACCTCGAGCTCAAGGAGCGCAACGCGCGCCTCGAGGATCACATGCCGCTGAAGGAGTACCAGGCGGACGATCCGTTCGACAACCACCCGCTGTTCAAGACCGAGGAGCAGGCTCGGCTCGAGGAGACCATGGACGGCGTCGAGGCGCCGCAGCTCGACTCGACGATGCTGGCCTGGCCGGGCGAGAAGACGGAAGAGGAGACGCCGCAGCTCGAGGAGAGCCTGTGGACGAACCGCTCCCGCGACTTCGACTGGGGAGACTGAGACTCCACTCGCTTCGCCTGCATCAAAAGCCTAAGGTCGGGTATGCCTTTCTCCAATCCCGACGACGTAAGGAGTCTCTGACATGCGCAAGCTTGCATTCCTCAGCGCGATCGGCGCGGCGATCTGGTACGCCGTTTCGCGCCGCCAGCAGCCCCAAGCCGACACCTGGCCGCAATCCGCTCCTGCGGAGCCCGCAACCGACGCGGAGAAACTCAAGGCCGAGGCGAAGCTGCATCCCGACGACCAGACGCTGGTCGACCGGGTCGAGAGCGAGATCTTCCGCGACCGCAAAGAGGTCAAGGGCAAGGTCAACATCAATGCTGAGGAAGGCGTCGTGGTCCTCCGCGGCGAGCTCCCGTCGCAGGATCTGATCGAGGATCTCGTCAACGCCGTGCGCGGCGTCGAGGGCGTCCAGAACGTCGAGAGCCTGCTGCACACGCCCGACACCAAAGCTCCAAAAGCGTCGGCGAAGAAAAGCTAGAGCCGCGCGGCGACCTTCCGCAGGTCCGAGACCAGGCCTGCGAGCGCGCGTTCCCGGTCTTCCGGCTCTCCGCACAGGATCGCGGAGGGGTGGATCGTGGCGGTTACATACGGAGCGAGAGGCGAGTCGATTAGCTCGCCTCTCTGCTTCGTGACGCGAAACTGCTTGCCGAGCAGGCTCTGGGCGGCGACCGCGCCGAGCAGCACCAGCACGGTCGGCTTCACGACGGCGAGCTCCGCTTCGAGCCAGGGCCGGCAGGCGGCGACCTCCGACCAGCTCGGCTTAGCGTGGATGCGCCGCTTGCCGCGCGCCTCCCACTTGAAGTGCTTGACGGTGTTGGTCAGTAGGCGGAGCCGCGGTCGATCCCGGCCTCCTCGAGCGCGCGGTCTAGGAGCTTCCCGGCCGGGCATACGAAGGGCCGTCCCGCGTGTCTTCCTGGTCGCCGGGCTGCTCGCCGGCGAGCATGACCGCCGCGTTGCGCGTCCCCTCGCCGAAGACAGCCTGCATCGCGTTCTTATACGCCGCGGCTGCCGCGGCAGCCCTGGACGGCCTCGCGCAGCGCGGGGAGCGTCAGCCTGGGAGGCAGGAAATCAGCCGCGGAGCCGCTTTCCTCCATGGGGCCGTAATCCCCAAAATGGGGGATTCGACTCCACGGAAACGACATGAAGGTGGGTGAGTCCTTTTTCCTTTGAAGGAGACGACTCTGCGGCCGGAGCTCCATACTGAAACAGCGGCCGGTGAGGGGGAGCGGAACGCACCTGTGCGCCTTCTGCCCACCGCCGAGACCGAGCAGGAACCGACGACCGATGCGGCCCACGTGGAGCCGCTCACCGAGTCGTACCGGCGCCTGGCAGACGTCTTCCACGACGTGCTCGCCGAGCAAAGCCTCGACCGGCTGCTCGAGCGCATCGCCGACACGCTCGCCGACCTGGTTCCACACGACACGCTGACGATCTACGCGGCCGACGATTTGCAGCGCGTCCTGCGGCCGGTTCTCGCACGTGACGAGTGGGCGGACAAGATCCTCGAGGACACGGTCCAGCTCGGGCGCGGCATCACGGGCTGGGCGGCCGAGCATCGCGAGCCGGTCCTCACGAACCAGGCGCATCTCGACCCGCGCGTGTCGTTCGTCCCGGGCACGCCCGAGGACGATCCGGAGGCGCTGATCACGATTCCGCTCGTCGCACGCGACCAGCTCAAGGGCGCGCTGAACATCTACCGGCTCGGCGAGGAGGCCACGTTCGACCAGGACGAGTTCGAGCTGGCCAAGCGCTTCGCGGATGCGGCGGCGCTCGCGCTCGACAACGCGCACATCCGCGCGAGCCTCGAGCACCAGGCGCAGACCGACTGGCTGACCGGCCTCTACAACCATCGTTACTTCCACGAGCGCCTGCGCGCCGAGCTGAGCCGCGCGAGCCGGTCGCACGAGCCCGTCGCCGTGCTGATGCTCGACATCGACGACTTCAAGCGCGTCAACGACATCCACGGGCACGGCGTCGGGGACGAGGTGCTGCGCGAGCTGGCCGAGGCGGTGCGCTCGATGGTGCGCGGCAGCGACGTGGTCTGCCGGCTCGGTGGGGAGGAGTTCGGCGTGATCATGGGCGGGGCGAACCAGGCGTCCGCGACCGCGCTCGCCGAGCGCTTGACCACCAGGCTGACGGAGTTCGACTTCGGACCGGCGGGCCGGATCACGGTCTCGGTTGGACTCGCACAGGGCCCGCAGCACGCCATGAACCCGCGCGAGCTCGTCGCCTGCGCCGAGGCCGCGATGATGACGGCGAAGGCGCTCGGCAAGAACCAGATCGTCTTCTTCGACGAGGAAACCGCCCGGCGGCCGGACGGCAGCGGCGGATCGCGCGACGTGCGCTCGATCGCCCACCTGAAGATGCTCCAGAGCTTGAGCGGCAAGCTGAACCGGCTGAATAACGTGCGCGAGATCGGCGACGTGATCGCGACCGAGCTCCGCTCGCTGATCGATTACCACAACTGCCGCGTCTTCGTGATCGACGGCGACGACCTCGTTCCGATCGCCTTCCGCGGCGATCTCACGACCCGCGAGCCGACGCCGAGCATGGACGTGCTCACGTGCAAGGTCGGGGAGGGCATCACAGGACGGGTCGCAGAGACAGGCGAGTCCCTGCTGATCGGCGACGCGGCGAACTGCGAGTACGCGCTCCGCGTTGCTGGCACCGAGACGATCGACGAGTCCCTGATTGCCGTCCCGCTCTGCTACGGAACGCGGGTGATCGGCGTGATCGTGATCTCGAAGCTTGGCCTCGAGCAGTTCGACGAGGACGACAAGCGGCTGCTGGAGGTCCTCGGCGGTCACGCCTCCGTGGCCGTGGAGAACGCGCGGCTCTACGAGGCCGAACGGCGCGAGGCCGAAAGCGCGAAGGCGCTGCTCGAGTTCAGCCGCGAGCTGGCGGCAACGGAGGGCCTCGGCGAGGTGCTCGGCCGCGTCGTCGAGCTGTCCGCCGCGCTGCTGTCCTCGCCGCGCACGTCGATCTGGATCCAGGATCCCGAGTCGGGCGACCTCATCCCGAAGGCGGTCTGGGGCTACGACAGCGAGGACCTGATGACGTTCCGATTCGACGGAGCAGTGGCCGCCGAGATGCTCGAGCGCGACAGCGCGTTCCTCCTGCGCACCGAGGAGCTCGAGCAGATCCCCGGCGCCCCGCAGACGCACAACGCCGTCCTCATCGCGCAGCTCATCCTCGACGGGCGCATGGGCTGCCTCTCGGCCGAGGTCGAAGATCTCGAGGACGTCGAGCGCAAGCTCGGACTGCTCGAGGGAGTGGCGCACCAAGCGAAGCTCGCGATTGCCAACGCCGGCAGCTTCCAGAGCCTCGAGGACACGTTCATCTCCACCGTTGAGGCGCTCGCGAACGCGCTGGAGGCGAACGACGAGTACACGTCTTCACACGCGCGTTGGATCACGGATCTCGCAGTCAAGGTAGGTCGCGGCCTCGGGCTCGACTCGAAGGCGCTCAAGCGGCTCGAGCTCGGCGCGCTGTTCCACGACATCGGCAAGATCGGAATCCCGGCCGACATCCTCTCGAAGCCCGGCCCGCTGACGGACGAGGAGCGCCAGGTGATCGAGACGCATCCGGAACTCGGTGAGAAGATCATCGCCCCGATCCACCGGCTGCAGGAAGTGCGCCCGATCGTCAGGCACTGCCATGAGCGCTACGACGGCGCCGGCTATCCCGACCGGAAGGCCGGGGACGAGATTCCGCTCGAGTCGAGGATCATCCTCGTCTGCGACGCGTTCCATGCAATGACGACCGACCGGCCGTATCGCAAACGGCTTCCGGTGGATGAGGCTTTCCGTCGCCTCGAAGAGGGCGCCGGGACGCAGTTCGACCCGGAAGTGGTCGAGGTCTGCATGCGCGTCCTCCGCTCAGACGCGGCCTAGTCGCGACTCGCGGCCTGCCGCCGCGGGCTCGGGCGACCCTGCTCGCGCTTCGGCGGGCGGATCCGCGTCGCCGTGCGCATGTCGCGCGCGAGCTCCCGGAACGGGCCGTCGTGCGCGAGCAGCTCGGCCTCGGTGCCGCGTTGCGTGACGCGGCCGTGCTCGACCACGAGGATCTCGTCGGCACGTCGAACCGTCGCCAGGCGGTGCGCGATGATGATCGAGGTGCGGCCGCGCAGGAGGCGGTCGAGCGCGTGCTCGATGAGGATCTCGGTCGGCCGGTCGATGTTCGAGGTGGCCTCGTCGAGGATGAGGATCCGCGGGTCGGCAAGTAGCGCGCGCGCGATCGAGATCAGCTGGCGCTCGCCGGCCGACAGCCCCGCGCCGCCCTCGCGCACCGTGTGCTCCAGGCCGCCCTTCAGCCGTGCCGCGACGCGGTCGACGCCGATCGCGGCGGCGGTCCCGCGGACCTCGTCGTCGGTCGCCTCGGGCCGCGCGAAGCGGATGTTGTCGGCGATCGTGCCCGCGAAGAGGAACGGATCCTGTAGCACCACGCCGAGCTGCCGGCGGTACGAGCGCAGCTCGATCTCGCGCAGATTCTGCCCGTCGACGCGCACGGCGCCGCGGTCGGGGTCGTAGAAGCGCGCCACGATCTTCGCGAGCGTCGACTTGCCGCCGCCCGACTCGCCGACGAGCGCGATGCATCCGCCGGCGGGGACGTGCAGGTCGATGTCGTGGATCACGTCGTCGGCGCCGTAGG
>JBDTZN010000200.1:0-2739 GCA_040005095.1 Thermoleophilia bacterium
GCCTGCTTGGCGGAGCCGCCCGCCGAATCGCCCTCGACGATGAAGAGCTCGGTCAGCTCGGGATCGCGGATCTGGCAGTCGGCGAACTTCTTCGCCATGCCACCGCCGAAGGCGCCCTTGCGACGCGTCAGGTCGCGGGCCTTGCGCGCTGCCTGGCGAGCGCGCTGGGCCGAAATCGCCTTGTTGATGATCTGCTTGGCGTCGGCCGGGTTCTCCTCGAGGAACTCGGCGAGCCGCGCGTTCACGGTCTGCTCGACGAAGCCGCGCACCCAGGGATTGCCGAGCTTCGTCTTGGTCTGACCCTCGAACTGCGGGTTCTGGAGCTTCACGGAGATGACGGCTGCGAGCCCTTCGCGCACGTCCTCGCCCTCGAGGTTGTCGTCCTTCTCCTTCAGCAGCGCCTTGTCGCGCGCGTACTTGTTCAGCGTGCGGGTCAGCGCCGAGTTGAAGCCCGACAGGTGCGAGCCGCCCTCGTGGGTGTTGATGTTGTTGGCGAACGAGAAGACCGACTCGACGTACTTCGTGTTCCACTGCATCGCGACTTCGATCGCGCCCTCGTCGCTTGCGCCCTCGAAGTAGACGACGTGCTTGTGGACGGGGTCCTTCGCCTCGTTGATGTGCGTGACGAAGTCCCTGATTCCACCCTCGTAGTGGAACTCGACCTGCTCGCCGCCGGCACGCTCATCGGTCAGGCAGATGCGGAAGCCTCGCGTCAGGAACGCCGTCTCGCGTAGGTGCTGCGCCAGGGTTTCGGTCGACCACTCGATCTCCTCGAAGATCTCGGCGTCGGGCATGAAGGTGATCGTGGTGCCGCTCGGACGTTGCTTGTCCGTCCCGGGCAGCTCCTCCATGTCGCCCTGCGGCACTCCGCGCGCGAATTCCTGCCGGTAGACCTTGCCGTCGCGGTGCACCTCGGCCTTGAGCCATTCGGACAGCGCGTTGACGACGGAGACGCCGACGCCGTGCAGGCCGCCGGAAACCTTGTAGCCGTCGCCGCCGAACTTTCCGCCCGCGTGCAGCTTCGTCAGGACGACCGTCAGTGCGGGCAAGCCTTGCTCCGGCATGATGTCGACCGGGATGCCCGACCCGTAGTCCCGGACGGTCACCGAGTTGTCGGGATGCAGCGTGACGTCGACCCGGTCGTTGCGGCCCGCGAGCGCCTCGTCGACCGAGTTGTCGACCACCTCGTAGACCAGGTGGTGGAGGCCGCGCGGACCCGTCGAGCCGATGTACATGCCTGGACGAAGCCGGACCGGCTCGAGCCCCTCGAGAACGGTGATGTCCTTTGCGGTATATGTGGCTTCAGCCATGAAAAAAGCCCTGCAAATTTCCGCTTTGCGGGCACTTCGAAGTCTACCAGAAACACCGGTCGGAACGACCGGCGAAAACGCGCTTTAGCCGCTCTTTGCGAGGCTTGCCGCAGCGGCCCGCGCGACGAGCGCGCGCAACTCCGGATCGCTCAGCGAAGCGGTCAGCTCCGCGGCCGCGGCACGCTCCTGCGGACCGGGGCGGGGCGCCACCGGGCCCGCCTGCTCGGCGGCCGTCAGCTCGGGCTCGGGAAGGTGCCCGACCATGAATCTGAGCGTGGGCGGAGCGCTCTTCGGAAGGGCCTCGCGCAACCGCTCGAGGATGCCCGGGGCGAGCTGGCCCAGCTCGAAGGCCCAGGCGGACGAGCTCGTGTGGACGTGCAGCGTCCCGTCGCGGGCGATTCGCGCCGGCCAGGCGTTTCGCGCGACCTCGTCGCCGACCAGCTCGGCCCATATGCCGACGATGTCCGCCATCCCGTCTGCGCCGCCGAACCGGGAGAGCTCGCGGCGGACCTCACCGCCGATCGGCTGTGGCGACCAGCTGCTCACGGGGTCTCCTCCCTGCGCGCCTCGAAGACGACGAACGCATCGTCGGCGGTCGGCGCAGCATCGTTGTGATCTCCGTACACCTGAATGGCGGCGAAGCCCGCCCTTTCGAGCATCAGCAGGAGCTCGTTCTTGAAATAGAGGTTGATGTTCAGGCGACGCGTCTCCTCAGCCTCGAGTGCCCCGTCCCGCCAGCGCGCCGCGTAGATCTCCAGGACCTGCGTCTGCTCGAGCGGATCGAGCTCGGCAACGCGCACGCTCAATCCCAGCTCGGAGCCGTCCGACGCGCGCCTGCGATTCCCTGGCGCCCTTGCCGGTTCGGGGAGCTCGGCGCGGTTCTTCTTCAACCACAGGGCCCAGTGCCGCGCATTCGCGTAGGGAACTTCCGTGTCCAGGACGAGTGTCCCGTCAGGTTCCAGGTGGTCGTGAAGACGCGAGAGCGCCTCGAGGTCCCGGGCTCGATCACTCCCGAGGCCGAACGCGCCGCACGGAGACACGGGATTGAGCAGCCGGCCCGTGCCGCAGCCGGCGTCGAGCGCGGGCTGGCCGGATTCGGCGAACCGGCGGAAGTACTCGATCTCCGGACCGGCGTCGCTGAACTCCGCCCACCAGTCGGCCACGAGGCCATGGTGCCAGGTCTCCGGCGCGCTCATTTTGGTATCACCATGCCGGGCGTGACCTGGAGCAGCTGATCCGGTTCGATTGGAAGCGCCGCGGCGTCGGTCGCCGTGACGAGCGCCTGGCCGCGAACCGCGATCCGTTCCGCGAGGATCTTCCGCCGCCCGGGATCGAGCTCCGAGAGCACGTCGTCGAGCAGCAGGAGCGGCGGAACTCCTCGGCGGTCGGCGATCACCTCGGCTTCGCCCAGCAGCAGCGACAGCACCGC
>JBDTZN010000201.1:0-2726 GCA_040005095.1 Thermoleophilia bacterium
GTCCCGGCCGCCGCGTTGGTCAGGAGAACGTTATTCCCATGCCGTTCGACTCGCAACGGCAGCAGCTTCGCGGCCTGCGCTGCGAGGGTGCGGAGCGACTTCGCCGCCGCCGCGGGATCATGAGCCTGAATCTCGAGGGTGATCACCGGCAGCAGCGTGCCCGGCTGGAGAAACAGAACGCCTTCGCCGCCGAGCGACCTCAAACCGTTGAGGAACGGTGGCAGCGATGCGCGCAGCGTGGGCTCGGCCTGGATCCGTACGAGGAGCTGATTCACGTCCTTGAACGAGACCGCGAGGATCGCACCCGAGGGAACGTCGTTGAGCAGCGCCGGCCTGTATGCCGCCGGTGTCGACGCGCCGGCGGCGCGCACGTCGAGATGAAGCGCGCTCTTGTCCGCAGTGACGCCCGCGGCGACCCAGCGCGGCGAGCCTGCGACCCGTACGAGCGCGCGCAGCTTGGCCGGCAGCTGCTCCACTCCGGAACCCGACGCGTACGCGGTCGCGAACGAACTGCCGCCGACCTGCGACATCGCGCTCTTGAAGTCGGCGTTGTCGGCGAGCGAGCTGCCGGTGTTGGCGTCGCGAACGGACTGGAAAGCCGCCGCGGAATCTGCGACGACCGACCAGCCGCCGATGCTCTCCACGGTGTAGTGCTCGGTCCCTCGGTCGAACTTCTTGGCGAGCGCCTGCAACTTCGCCACGTCCGTCGGCTTCACGATCGCGACGGCCTCGGGCTTGCCGTCCTCGACGCCCAGCACCGCAAGGTTCACGCGGTCGCCGAGCGCTGGCTGGATGTCCCGTTTGTAGTCGGCGCCGGTTCCCGCGATCGGGCCGAGGAGGTCGGTGACGATCTGCCAGGACTGCGAGTCGAGATTCGCGTCCGCGCTGACGTATGCGAGTGCGCTCGCCGGAACGAGACTCGCTGCATCGGTGCCTGAGGACGTTCCCGTTGCGGCGCTGCTGTTACCGCAGCCGGCTGCTACGAGCAGGAGACCGAGTGCGAGCGCTGCGGCGGCGGCACGCATCCCCCAATGGTAGCCCTCACTCGTTGGTCGGCTGGCGTCCCATCAGGCTGGCGAGCAGCGCGTCGAGGCTTTCGCCGCCCAGAACGCGGCAGACGCCCTCGGTGATCGGCAGCTCGACGCCGACCCTGTGTGAGAGATCTCTGAGAACGGGCGCTGTCGTGAGGCCCTCCACCACTTGTCCGATCTGCGCCGCGGCCTCGTCCGCGGTCGCGCCGCGTGCGATTAGCTCCCCCGCACGGCGATTGCGCCCGAAGCCCGAGTAGCAGGTGACGTTCAGATCACCCATGCCGGCGAGCCCGGAGAAGGTCTCGGGCTCTCCCCCGCACGCTTCGCCGAGCCGCGCCATCTCGGCCAGGCCGCGCGTGATCAGGCTCGCCTTGGCGTTGTCGCCGAGCCCGAGCCCGTCCACTCCGCCCGCCGCGAGCGCGATCACGTTCTTCGCGGCCGCGCAGATCTCGACGCCCACCAGATCGTCGTTCACGTATATGCGGAAGACCATGGAGTTGATCGCTTCCTGCAACCGCTCCGCGAGCTCGCGATCCTCGCTTGCGATCACGGTCGCCGTCGGCAGGCCCTGCGCGATCTCTTCCGCCATGTTCGGCCCCGACAGCACCGCGACCGGGCGGCCCAACACGCGTGTCGACAACCGGCTTCCCGTTCCCGGGTCGAGGCCCTTCGTCAGGATCAGCACCGGCGCAGCGCCCGGCAACGACGCCGCGACTTCGGCGAAGGCGCGACTCGGAACCGCGAGCACGATCAGCTCCGCCTCGGCGATCGGCGCGTTCTCGACCGTCACCGGTTTGACACCACGAAGGTCTGTCGTCGTGAGGTACCGAGGGTTGTGGCCCGTCTCTTCGATGGCGCGCACCTGCTCGGGGTCGCGGCACGCGAGCGTGACGTCGTGGCCGCGGTCGCGCAGGAGGGCCGCAAACGCGGTTCCCCACGATCCACCTCCCACGACGACGACCTTCACCCGGCTCCTTCCCTAGGATCGCGCCATCCTAGGACGGATCCAGGAAGCGCTTCGTCACCACGCGCCGCGTGGCCGCGAGACCGAACGAATCGGCCCGTTCCTCGCGACCTTCACCGGCGACACGACCAACCCTTTCCTCAATTACGCCATCCCGGATGACGCCGGCATCGCCTCCCCCGCCGACGTCGAGTCGCTCGTCGCCGCCTACCAGGCCCGCGAGCGAAAGCCGCGGCTCGAGTACATCCCATCCGTCGCTCCCGCAATCGAAGCCGTGCTCCTCGCAACCGGGTTCGAGATCGAAGGGCGACTCCCGCTGATGACCTGCGAGACGCCCATTTTCGTGGCGCCCACGGGCATCGAGTTCGTTGCGCCGTCGACCGAGGGCGAGTTCCGCGGCGTCGCGGAGGTTCAGTGGGAGGCGTACGAGGAACGCGACCCCATTTCGGAGAGCGCGGTCGCAGGGCTCCGCCGCACGGCCGACACGGGCGGTGTCGTCGTACTCGCCCGGGATGCGGAGACGGGAGAGGCTGCCGGTGCAGGTCTCTGCGTCGCGCCGTATCACGGCGTGACGGAGCTGGCCGCGATCGGCGTCCGCGAACAGTTCAGGCGTCGGGGCATCGCGGCGGCGATGGCGGGCTGGCTCACCGATGCGGCGCTCGCCAAGGGCATGACTCTTGTCTTCCTGATGGCTCACGGCGCCGACGAGGCGCGGATCTATGCGCGCGCAG
>JBDTZN010000020.1:0-28843 GCA_040005095.1 Thermoleophilia bacterium
GCCCGCGCACGGCCGCGAGGATGATGTGGTCGAGGTCGCGCTCGCCGCCGCGGTTTCGCTTCATCGGGTTGAAGCGGAGCTCGAAGGTCGTGATCCCCTGCGAGCGGAAGGCGCCGCCGATCGCCGCGTGCACCGAGCGCTCGACCGCGATCGGGCTCGACTGGATCAGCTCCGTCCAGTGGTAGATCGCATCGAGCGCGTTCAGGTCGGCGACCCCGCGCGGGTCGGAGACGGTGACGAGCCGGTCGAACTCCCAGTAGTCCTTGACCGGCAGCGCGATCCCCTGCTCGTGCGCGATCGACCAGAGGATGTCGGAGGCGACGGAGGCGCCGAGGTGCGTGTGGAGCTCGGCGAGGCCTTCCATCGACGCAGTTTAGTCCTGCGGTGCGACGTAGTCTTCGGTGCCCGTGATCCGCGTCGTGCTCGCTGCCTGATGCCGATGCTCGTCGCGCCGCTCGTGGTGGCGACGACGGTGGCGCTGTTCGCGAGCGGCGTCGCGCTGATCGTGCTCGGGCCGAGCTCGGACTTCGTGCTGAACATCCACAAGGCGAGCTGCATCCTCTGGGTCGGAGCAATCTCGATCCACGTGCTCGTCTACGTGCGGCGCCTCCGCCGCTCCTGCGGGCGACTCGACGCCCGGCCTCCTGCTGCGCGGTGCGGTTGTCGGGGGCGTGGTTATGGCGGGCGCCTGCTCGCCGTCGCGACCTACCCGCTTGCGGATCCGTGGTTCGACCGCGTGCGCGGCGACAACGATCAGCAGGAGGCGGTCGCTCCGCGCTAGGGCCGAGGAACAGGCCGCGCGAGCTGGCTCTCGACGAGGGCGGTCGCGAGGTCGACTGCGTCGTCCATCAGCTGCTCGTCGACGAGCTCCGCCGTGTCGCTCGTCAGGTGGTACTCGTCGTACGGGAAGTGGAGGACGCTGATCGAGGGGATTTTCTCCTGCACGAACGGCAGGTGGTCGGTGCCGGCCTCCTCTCCGATCTCGGTCACCACCTGGTAGCGGTCGAGCAGACCAAGAGTGCGCGCGAGCTCCTCGGCGCGGCCGAGCAGCTCGGCCGGCGCCGCGAGCAGCTCGAGGTTGTCGCCGCGGCCGATGCAGTCGAGGTTGACCATGCCGACCATCTTGTCGAGGCGCTCGGCCTCTTTCTCCTCGAGCACGTAGCGGCGCGCGCCGAGCAGGCCGATCTCCTCGGCGCCGAACGAGATGAAGCGGAGCGTGCGCGGATGCTTGCGGCCGACCAGGCGCTCGGCGACGCGGCGCAGTCCCTCGACGCCGGTCGCGTTGTCGATCGCGCCCGGCCCGCGCCACACCGCGTCGAAATGTGCACCGACGACGATCGCCTCGTCGCTCTCACCCGGGAGCTCCGCGATCACGTTGCGGTCGCGCCGGCCGGGGACGAACTCGCCGCGCACGACGAGGCGTGCACGCATCCCGTCCTGCAGGCGCTCGGCGTCGGCGACCGAGACGAACGCGGTCGGCGGCGTCGCGATGTGGCCTCCGTACTTCAGCCCGGCGAGGAAGGGGATCGGGCCGCGGCCGAACGGCGTCCGCCTGATCCGTCCCTCGCCCACGGCCCAGACACCGTCCGAGAGTCGCCGGATCTCGCCCTCGACCTCGCCCGGATGCGAATAGACGCAGGGGCCGGCGGGCCAGCGCTCGCCGTCGATCTCGAGTTCCGGCTCCTCAGGGTCGTAGCCGAGCAACGGGAACTCTTGGAAGCGCGGCTCGAGACCGAGCTCGCGGAAAGCCTCCGCGACCGCCTCGGCAGCGCGCGCGGCCTCGTCGGAGCCCGCGGTGCGGACGCCGATCTTCCCGCTCAGGGTGTCGACGAGGTTCACGCGCCCTAGTATCGCCCGCGTGACCTACTCGATCGTCGGTGCCGATCTCGAAGCGGGCGAGGTCGGCTGTGCGGTGCAGTCGAAGTACTTCGCGGTCGGTGCGGTCGTCCCGTGGGCGAAAGCGGGCGTGGGCGCGGTCGCGACGCAGGCGGCGGGCGTGGCCGCGTACGGAGCGCGCGTGCTCGAGCAGCTCGAGGCCGGCGCAGAGCCCGCGGAGGCGCTGCGGCTCGTGCTCGCCGACGACGAGGCGCGGGAGACACGGCAGCTCGGCGTGGTGACGGCGGACGGGCGCGCGGCGAGCTTCACCGGGAGCGAGTGCAACGAGTGGGCCGGCGACGTCCAGGGCGCGGCCTTCGCGGCGCAGGGGAACATCCTCGCCGGCTCCGAGGTGGTCGCCGAGATGGAGCGCGCGTTCGAGAAGACGGACGGGCCGCTCGCGGAGCGGCTGATGGCCGCGCTCGAGGCGGCCGAGGCGGCAGGCGGAGACCGGCGCGGGCGGCAGTCGGCCGCGATCGTGGTAGAGCGTGCCGGCGCGGCATCGGAGGGACGGGAAACCCGCCGGCTTAGTGAAGGCGTTGACCGCGTCGTCGATCTGCGCGTGGACGATCATCCCGAGCCCATCGAGGAGCTTCGGCGCCTGCTCGGCATCCACACGAGCTGGCGGCTGGCGAGCGAGGCGATGGCGTTCTACGAGCGGAAGGACTTCGACGGCGGGATCGAGCTGATGCGGGCCGGGCTGCAGCGTGCGTCCGACCCATCGGGGGGCCTGCTCTACCAGCTCGCGTGCTTCGAGAGCCTGGCCGGGCAGCGCGAGGCGGCGCTCGAGCACCTGCGCGGCGCGATCGAGGCAGATCCGCGCTGGCGTGCCGACGCGCGGGCCGATTCCGACTTTGAGGCGATCCGCGACGACCCGCAGCTGCAGGAGCTGCTGGGCTAGCTTTCCTCGGAGGAGTCCGTCGGGTCGGGCATGTGGGTCGCAGCAGGCGGTCCGGAGCGCGCGCTTCGCGCCTGCACAGACGGAGGACCGCCACCGCCCCCAGCCTTGTAGATGGCACGTTGGAGCGCGTACTCGCGGTTCTTCTGACGCCAGCGCTTGAACGCCTGGGTCACGTTCAGCATCGGCCCCATGATAGCCGGGCGCAAGGCTTATCCGGCTAGCCCTAGGCGCTACGGTCCGCGGGTTGCAGCGCATAGCGATCATCGGCGCGCCCGGAGCCGGAAAGTCGACGCTGGCACGTGAGCTGGCGCGGCGGCTCAACCTGCCCATCGTCCACCTCGACGTCCTGTTCTGGCAGCCGGGCTGGGTCGAGCCCGACCGCGACGACTGGGAGGCCCTCAATCGGCAGCTCGTCCAGGGCGAACGCTGGATCATGGACGGAAACTACGGCGGCACGATGGAAATCCGGCTGGCCGCGGCCGACACGATCGTCTTCCTCGATCCGCCCCGCCTGCTCTGCATCTGGCGCGTGATCCGCCGCCGGCGCGCGGGACCGCGGCCCGACCTCGCGCCGTACCTCGACGAGCGCGTCGGCGCCCGCGATTTCCTCACGTTCCTGGTGTATGTCTGGCGCTACCGCCCGACGCGGGGCCCGGTGGTGGAGGAGCGGATTCGCCGGCATGCCGAGGGGAAGCAGGTGCACGTGCTGCGCTCGCGGCGTGACGTCCACCAGTTCCTGGCCCTAGTCTCCCCGCCATGAAGGTCGGGATCGTCGTGCCCTACTCGTGGTCCTTCTGGGGCGCCGTCGTCGAGCACGCCGAGCTGCAGGCCGAGGCGCTGCGCAAGCTCGGGATCGAGACGCGCACGATCATGGGCAACGACCCGCCGGGCCAGTTCACGCGCGTCTTGCATCCGCGCGTCGGCCGCCACGGTGAGCCGCCCGAGGACGTGGTCCCGATCGGCCGCTCGGTGATCGTGCCGGCGAACGGGACGCTGCCGAACATCATCCTCAGCCCGCGCTCGCTGTTCCGCATCAAGGCTGTCCTCGAGCGCGAGCGCTTCGACATCATCCACCTGCACGAGCCGATGACGCCGATCCCGTGCATCGCGACCCTCGCGCTGGCGCGGAGCCCGATGGTTGCCACGCACCATGCGAGCGGCGATCTGAGCTGGATGAAGCTCGCGCAGCCTGTCTGGGGCTTCCTCGGCGAGCGAATCGACCACCGGATCGCGGTCTCCGAGCAGGCGCGCGAGACGGCCGAACGCTGGTTGCCCGGGGAGTACGAGGTGATCCCGAACGGCGTCCTGATCCCACCCGAGGCCGACCCCGGTGGGCGCGAGCACCGGATCCTCTTCGCGGGTCGCCAGGAGCAGCGCAAGGGCCTGCAGGTTCTGCTGCGCGCGTGGCCGGAGATCCGGCGGCGAAGCGGTGCGACGCTCCGGATCGCCGGGGCCGATCCGCTCGCCGTGCGGCTGCTCCTCAGCCGTCTGCGCGTGCCGGAGGACGGGATCGACGTGCTCGGCTTCCTCTCGCAGGACGACCTGACGGCCGAGCTGCTCGCCACAAAGGCGCTCGTTGCGCCCTCGCTCGGCAGTGAGAGCTTCGGGATGGTGCTGACGCGTGCGTTCGCCTGTGCGACGCCTGCGGTCGCGTCCGACATCCCCGGCTACCGGGACGTCGCCACTCCTCAGACCGCCGTGCTGTTCCCGCCGGGCGACGTCGAGCGGCTGACGGAATCCGTCGTCGGGCTGCTCGAGGACGAGGAGCGTCGCCTCACTCTCGGCGCGGCCGCGCGGGAGCTCGCTGTCGAGCGTTACTCCTGGGACGACATCGGACGGCGCCTCGCCGGCATCTACGAACGGCTCGCTGCGTGAAGATCGGCGTCCCGAAGCGCCCCTGGGCGCGATTTGCGCTCATGCTCCCGTTCGCGGCGCTCGTCGTCGTGCTCTTCTGGTGGCGCGGGCCGAGCTGGCACCAGGTGTGGAACGCGTTCACGATCGTCCGCTGGCGCTGGGTGTTCGTGGCGATCGGGCTCAACCTCCTCTCGGTGCTCGCCCGCTCGGTCGCGTGGCAGACGGTGATCCGGCAGGCGCTTCCCACTCCGCGACCCGGCTTCCCGCTCGTGTTCTCGGCCTTCTCGGTCGGTCTGTTCGCGAACGCTCTCCTCCCGGGGCGGATCGGGGAGCTCGCGCGGGTCGCGGTGCTGAACCGAAGGCTGCCGCCGAAACGCGGGGCGTGGGCGACGCTCGTCGGCACCGTGTTCGCGCACCGCGTGTTCGACGTGATCCCGGTGATCTTCCTAATCGTCTACGTCGTGCTGACCGCGAAGATCCCAGCCTGGGCGATCACGAGCCTGGAGGTCTTCGTGGGGATCGGCATCGCGCTATTCGCGTTCGCGCTCGCCACGGCGCGCCTCCGCCACCGCAAGACCCTGGACGACCTTGGCGTGGTCAGGCGGCTCCTCGCGATGGGCCGCGAGGGCCTCGCGGTGATGCGCTCACCCCTGCCGACTTTGCTTGCGATCCTGTTCCAGACGAGCGGCTGGATCTGCCAGCTGCTCGCGGTGTGGGCCTCGATGCGGGCGTTCCACATCAATCTTGCGCTGCCGGCCGCCGGGCTCGTGTTGCTGCTGATGAACGTCGCGACGGTCTTCCCCCTGTGGCCCGGGAACGTCGGCCTGCTGCAGTTCGCGATCGCCCTGCCGCTGACGCGCTACGGGATCGCCTACGCGCACGGAGTCGCCTTCGGGTTCGGGCTGCAGGCGATCGAGGCGTCGGTCGGCGTCGGCGTCGGGCTGCTCTTCCTCGCGCGCGAGGGCCTTTCGCTCGGGATGGTGCGCGTGATGCCGGACGCCTCCCAGGCCGAGGTGCCGGAGGACGAGGAGGCATCGGAGGCCCGCGAGGCCCTCCAGCGCGAGCACGTGAGTCGATAGGTGCGCGTTCTTGCTGCTCCGGCCTCGCTCAAGGGGGTGCTCGGGGCACTCGATGCGTCGGCTGCTCTTGCAGAGGGTGTCCGCGGCGTTGGCGGCGAGGCGACGGAGCTGCCGGTCGCGGACGGTGGTGACGGGACGCTCGCCGTCCTGCACGCCGCACTCGGCGGGGAGTGGCGCGAAGCGCAGGTCGAGGACGCCTTCGGGCGGCCGCTGACGGCGCGCTGGCTCGCGCTTCCGGACGGAACCGCGGCGGTCGAGGCTGCGCAGGCGATTCCGCTCGATCCGGCACAGCTTGATCCGGTCGCGGCGTCGAGCGCAGGGCTCGGACTGCTGATCCGGGCGGTCGGGGCGCCGCGGGCACTGCTCGTCGGTCTCGGGGGAACGGCGAACGTGGACGGCGGGAGGGGACTGCGTGCGGTGCTCGACCGGCTGCTCGCGCCGACGCGCGTGCTCTGCGACGTGGACGTGCCGCTCGTGGACGCTGCGCGCCTCTTCGCGGCACAGAAGGGCGCGAGTGCCGAGCAGGTGCGCGAGCTCGAGGCGCGCCTGGCCGGGGACCAGGAGCTTGCGCCGTTCGCGTGGCTGTCCGGCGCCGGCGCTGCGGGCGGGCTCGGGGCCGCGCTCGCCGCGCTCGGAGCCGAGCTCGTCTCGGGCGCGGAGTTCGTCCTCTCCGCGGTCGGGTTCGATCCGGTCGGCTACGACGTCGTGGTGACCGGCGAGGGCGCGGTCGACGCAACCACGCGTCGCGGGAAGGCGCCGGGAGCGGTTGCCCGGCGGTGCGCGGTGGCCGGCGTCCGCTGTGTCGTCTTCGGCGGCCGCGTGGAGGTCCAGGTTCCCGGCGCCGAGACGGTCGAACTCAGTGGTGACCCGGCGCGGACGCGCGAAGACCTTCGCGCGCTAGGCGCTCGTCTCGGCGCGTCGTAAGCTGTGGCCATGCGCCGCGTCTCAGGGGTCGTCGCGCTCGCGGTCGCGATTGCATGCGGGCTCGGGTCCGGCGCAGCGAACGGCCAGAGCCCGGGCACGGTCGACGCGTTTATCGCAGCCTGCCCGAGCGCCGCCGACGTCGCCGCGATCTCTGCCGACCTCGACATCTCGTTCGAGTCCGATCCGACCGGTGGAACGCTCGTCTGCACCGCCGCCGCCGGGTCCGCGAACCTGACACGCGCCCAGAACCGGGCGTTCCAGGCGCTCCGGGTGATGCGGCAGCTGCAGTTCACGCGGCCGCTTCCCTGGACGGCGCAGCCGCTGTACACGTGGCTGAACCAGGCAATCGACGGGATCCGGTTCCGCGGCGACATCTCTCTGAGCTTCTGCTGCAATCCGCCGCGGGTCGTGAACATCGCACTCACGAACACGGCCGCTGTAGGCGCGCCGCGCTGGATCGACCCGCAAACGGGCGCGGGCGTGAGCGGCCTCATGGCCGTGATCGTCCACGAGGCCAGGCACAGCCAGGGCCCCGGGCACACGTGCGGCGCCAACGACGCGACGTACCAGGAGCTCGGCGCGTGGGCCATCCAGCACGACCTCAAGGTCTGGCTCGCGCTGTACACGGGCTCGTTCCTCGACGCGCCCGCCGGTAGCCCAGACCTCAGCTACTACCGATTGCTGGAGTTCGGCGACTCGGAGACCTTGCTCACCCGCTTCTGCACGCTCCCGGCGAGCGATGTCTCGCTGACCGTCTCCGACGCGCCCGATCCCGTCGTGCAAGGCTCGCAGCTGACGTACACGGCGACGGTCGCGAATGCCGGTCCTGCCCCGGCCGACAATGTGTCCCCGGCGATCGAGGCCCCACACCTGCTCGCAACCGTGCCCGGGGGAGCCACTGCGACCGGAGCCACTGCCGGCCAGGGCACCTGCACCGTCCCGAGCGGCGGTACCGGTGACGTGGGCTGCTCGCTCGGGACGCTTGCCGCGGGCGCGTCCACGACCGTCACTGTGACCTTCGCCGTAGATGCGCCCGGGAGGCTCTCGAACAACTTCGCCAACCAGTTCAGCCTCGCCGCTCGGGTGACGAGCACATCGAGGGACTCGAATTTGGGCAACAACTTCGCTGCCGTGGAAACCACGGTGACGCTCCCGCCGGTTCCGACATGTCTCGGGAGGCCGGCCGGAGCGGGAACGCTGATCGGCACGCCGGGCAACGACCGTCTCATCGGCGGACCGGGCGCCGAGCGCATCTGCGGCCTCGGCGGCAACGACACGATCCTGGGCGGCGGCGGGAACGACCTCCTGTCGGGCGGGGACGGGAACGACAAGATCGTCGGCGGCCCTGGCAAAGATCTCCTGAACGGCGAGGCAGGCAACGACGTTCTGCTGGCGCGGGACGGACGCCCGGATCGGGTCGTCGGCGGTGCCGGGACGGACACGGCCACAGTCGATCGCGGCCGCGATTCAGTCAGCGGCGTCGAGCGGCGCCGCTAGCTTCGAGAGCTCCTCGATCTTCCCCTGGGCCGCGTCGAGCTTGCCCAGGCAGAACCGGTAGAGCTCTTCGCCGCGCTCCCAGAGCGCGACTGCTTCGTCGAGCGGCGCCTGCCCGCGTTCGAGGCGCTCGACGATCTGCTCGAGCTCGCGCTGGGCCTCCTCGAAGCTCGCGGGCTCGGTGCTCATTCGACGCGCGCTCCGAACGCGCCCTCGGCGACCTCGACCTCGACGTGCGTTCCCGCCTCCGGCGGCGTCTTCACGATTGCCGAGCCGTCGCGGACGATTGCGTAGCCGCGCTCGAGCGTCGCCCGCGGGGACAGTGCACGCAGCCGTCCCGCCGCGTGCTCGAGGGTCGCGCGCTTGCGCTCGACGGCCAGCGCGGGCGCCCGCCGCAGCCGGGCGTGAACCTCGTCGACTCGTTCCCGCCGCCGCTCGACGCCTCCGGCAACCGAACGGGCGAGCCTGGCGCGGGCGCCGGCGAGCCGCTCGACGAGCTCCGCGCGATCGGGGACGACGAGCTTTCCGGCGGCGGTCGGAGTCGACGCGCGGACGTCGGCGGCGAGATCGCAGACCGGCGTGTCCTGCTCGTGGCCGACCGCCGAGACCACCGGCACCGGGCACGACGCGATCGCGCGCACGAGCCGCTCGTCGCTGAACGGGAGCAGATCCTCGAAGCTTCCACCGCCGCGCGCGACCACGATCACGTCGAGCTCCGGGACAGCGCTGAGCGCCCGCAGCGCCTCGATCACAGCACCGGCCGCCCGCGGGCCCTGGACGTAGGTCTCGGCGACGACGATCCGCGCTCCCGGGAAGCGCGTCGTGATCGTCGTCAGGACGTCGCGCTTCGCAGCAGCGTCGTTCCCCGTGACGATCCCGATCCGCCGCGGAACGAGCGGAAGGCGGCGCTTGCGGTCGGCCGCGAACAGTCCTTCCGACCCGAGCTTCGCCTTGAGGCGCTCGAGGGCGGCGAGGTGGTCGCCAAGCCCGAATCGCTCGATCGTCAAGGCCCGCAGCCGGAAGTCTCCGCGCGCCTCGAAGAGCTCGGGCCGGCCGAAGACGTGGACGCGCTCCCCGTCCGCGAGCTCCAGCCGCAACGCGTCGAACTGGCCGCGCGGCATCGTCACCGGCAGGCAGGCGCCGTCGGCAGGATCCTTCAGCGTCAGGAAGACGCTCTGCCAGGCAGCCTGGCGGCGTAGCTCCGTGACCTCGCCCTCCACCCACACCGATGGGAGCCGCTGGAGCCACGTCGCGACGCCGCGGTTGAATGCGCCCACCGAGTAGACCTTCTTGTCCCCATGCTCGACGGCGTCGACCTTCACGCCGTGAATGCTAGGCGCTTAGAGCAGGATCTCGGCCGCGGTCGTGTGGCCGCAGCCGGTGGAGACGAGCTCGACCGCGCGGTGGAGATCCGCCTCGCTGGCCGCAAGCCGCTCCGCCAGGTGCAGCGGGTACCCGGCCTCGATCAGCACGTGCAGGCGCCAGCTCTCGACCTTCGAGCGCTCGCTCTCCGTCTCGACGTATTCCGTTAGCTCGCTCATCGCCCGCCTTGGTTCGTCCTTACCTAGACGAACCCTTCCCGGGATTGTTGGTCTGCGCGGGTTAGCGCGAACGGAGCGATTCGATCTCTGCGAGCCGGTTCTGCGCGTGGCCGACGGTCTCCTCGATTCGCCGGGCGAGCTCGTGGAGACGAGCTTCGATCACGGCCCGCTCGGCCTCGGCGTCGGCCGAGAGCCCGTCGAGCCGGCGGCGCAGATCGGCCTCGGCTTCGCCGACGCGCACCTCGAGCGCGGTGACCAACTCGTCGCGCTGGCGGTCGAAGCCCGACGTCGCCTGCGTGAGCCGCCGCTCGAGCCGCTGCACGCCTTCGTTGCCCACGCTCGAGAGACGCTCCGCGAGCACCGTCTGCGCCTCCCGCGCAAACGCCTGTACAGCGCGGTCGAGCTCGCGGGACAGCCGCCGTGCCGCATCCTCGCGCGCCCCCTTGATCGCCTCGGCGAACTCCTTCGCCGCCACCTCGGAGTAGCTCGACGTCGTGCGCTCGACCACGCGCTCGAGCCGCTCGACGTGACGGCGCTCGACATCCGCAGAGGTCGCCTGGACGCGCTGGCGGGCCTCGGCCTCCTCGCGCACGATCTGCTCGGCCAAGCTCCGCTCACGGCGGCGGAGGCGCTCCGAGAGCTCGTGGAGGGCGCGGCGGCGCTCGGCCCCGTGCGCCTCGAGCTCGGCGTTCGAGGCGGCGAGCGCTTCTTCGGTCGCCTTCCGTAGCTCGTCCCGCAGCTTTGTGAGGCCCGCGCGCTTGTCGTCGGTGTCCGACTCGAGGCGGCTGAGCTCGTTCGTGAGCCGGGCCTCGGCCTCGCCGATGAGCTTCGCCTGGCGCTCCGCGAGCTGTGCCAGCCGCGCGGTGACCGCTGCCTGCGAGGTTTCGAGATCCGCGCTCCATTCGGCCAAGCGGCGCTCGACCCGGCGCTGCGCGATCGCGAGCGCCTCGGTCAGCTCGCCCGACGCACGCTCCTCCCGGTCGGTGACGAGGGCGCGCCGCTCCTCGGCGATCCGCCGCTCCTGGTCGGCGAGGAGCGACGTGGACTCGGCCCGGGCGCGCGCCAGCACCCGCTCCAGCTCGGCGGCCCGCTCGGTCGACTCGCGCTCGATCACCGCGGTCAGACGTGCCTCGGCCTTGTCGACCTCCGCGTCGATGCGCCGGCCGCGGACGACGGCTTCCCGGACGGCGATCGCCACCGTCACGGCGAGCGCGCAGACGGTCAGCCCGCCGGCGGACACGCCCAGCGACCGCGTCGGGTCGAGGGCGAACACGACCCAGCCCCCAACGGTCGCGGCGACGGTGAGTGCGGTGAGCCCGTACAGCGTCGACCTCGCGACGCGTCCGAGCGCAGCCGCGGCAAGTGCGCCGACAGCGGCGACGGCCGCGACCGCGAAGGCGATCTGAAGGGCGGTTTCGGTGGTCATCCCGCTCCAGATCGTACGCGGGCGAGCACGAGCGCCACTGCGAGCGCCACGGTGGCGGCCGAAAGCAGGCGCAACGCGGCTTCGACTGGCTCGATCGCGGCGGCGCGAGCGTCGATCGGAACGTCGTGCGCTCGCCGGCGCAGCTCCCGCACGGGCGTCGAGAGCCGTCGCTGGGCGTGGCTGAGCAGCGCCGCAAAGACGGCAGCGACGACGGGGCTCGCATCGAGCCGTTCCGCGCACGCGAGGTACGCGGTCAGCACCGGAAAGGCGCCCCACATGAGCGCGAACGCAGCGTCGTGGTGGAACCGGCCGCCGAACAGCTCGAGGTTGTACGCGACGACGAGGAAGCCTCCGATTGCGACCGCCGGGTAGAGCCAAGGCGTCCAGCGATGCGCCGTGACGAGGCCGATGACGATCGCAGCGCCTATCGACAGGGCGGCGAGCGTCCAGAGGGTGGCGTTGGGGATCCGCGTGGCGAGCGGCCGGCCGCGCAGCTCGTCCAGGGCGTGCGCGCCAATCCCCATCGCGAGACCGAACGCGAGCAGGGTCCAGCCCATCCGGTCTGGCCGCCAGCGCGGAGCGAGCGCCGCGCCAATCGCGACGTAGGACAGATGCCAGGCGGTGTACGGCGGGTGGAGCAGCGTGACGTAGTCGCGCCAGCCGCCGGGGCGCAGCGAGTACCAGGCGGATCTCACGAGCGCCGTCCCCAGATCACGACGCCGCCGCCGAGCGAG
Source organism: Thermoleophilia bacterium (assembly GCA_040005095.1). Taxonomy (GTDB): domain Bacteria; phylum Actinomycetota; class Thermoleophilia; order Gaiellales; family Gaiellaceae; genus UBA5186. The sequence goes on from JBDTZN010000020.1 coordinate 11,829, forward strand.
AGCGTCTGCGCGTGCGCGTCCTCGATCCCCGCCTCTCGCCAGAGCTCGAGCACGCGGGGAAGCGGGTAGCGCGCGTAGAAGCCGCGGATGCTGGGGCCGAGGAACCGGCCGACCTCGTGCCAGCCGGGCGAAACGACGCGGCCCGCGCCCGGCAGGCCCACGCGTACGTACAGCTCCCAGAGCGGCCGCCAGAGCCCGCGTGGAACGGCGAACTCGAGCGAGGCGATCGTGCCGCCGGGACGGACGACGCGCGCCAGCTCCCGCAGCGCCGCCGCCGGGTCGTCGACGTAGCGGAGCAGGTACGTGAAGGTCAGCGCGTCGAAGGACGCGTCGGCGAACGGCAGCTCCTCCGCGCGGCCCTCCATGAGCTCCACCTCGTCGCCGAGCCGCCGCCGGGCCTCCGCGAGCATCTCCGGGCTCTGGTCGAGGCCGACGACCGTGCAGCCGTACCGGCGGATCAGCTCGCGTGCGACGGCTCCTGTTCCCGTGGCCACGTCGAGCACCCGCTCGTCCGGCCCGGCTTCGACGCGCGAGACGAGGAACCGCCGCCAGCGAGGATCCTGCCCGAGGGAGAGCAGCGCGGCGTAGCGGTCGTACGTAGGCCCGAGCGGGGCGAAGAGGCTCCGCGCCGAGACGGCCATCCCGCCGAGTCTATGCTTGCCGCGTGGCGCTGGCCGAGGAGCTGGAGAGCGTCGCTGCCGCGGTCGCGGGCTTCGCGGAGGAGGGTGAGGAGCTCGTCGGGGTGCTCGCGGCCGAGCCGGCGTCGGGCGAGCGGCTCTACGTGTGCGCCTTCGTGCGCGGGGCCGAGCGAAGCTGGCTCGTCGTCGACGCCGAGGCGGCACCGGTCGAGGATCGCCTGCGCATGCGCGAGGCCGTGTCGATCGCGGCGGTGTGCGAGCTGGCGGAGGAAAACGCCGGGGGAGGGCACCTCGACGAGCTCCGCTCGCAGCTCCTTACGCTGCGCCTGACCGAGAATCCGGAGGGGATCGACGAGGCCGAGGAAGCGGCGCTCGAGCTCGAGGCGACGGTGGTCCCGCCACCGCGCGTCGCCTCGCCCGCCTACCTCGACCGGGTCGGAGCCGCGACGATGAAGCTGGAGCGAGCGCTCGGCGACGCACAAGCCTCGCCGTTCGCCGCGTCGATGCAGGCCGGGATGGGCGCGATCGAGGAGCTCTCCGCAGAGGTGGAGCGCAAGTACAAGTTCGAGCTGCGATGAGCGACAATGCGGCGATGGACGACCTGCCGGTCCGCGCGTCCGACGCCGAGCGTGACGCGCTCGTGGCGCAGCTCCGGCAGGACATGGTCGAAGGGCGCCTGACCGTCGACGAGTTCACCGACCGGATCGAGGCCGCCTACGACTCGCAGACGCGCGGCGAGCTTGAGGCGTTGCGACGCGATTTCCGGCCGCCGGCCCGGCCGGGGCGCTCGCTGTGCGCTCGCAGCGCCGTCCGTCGCGCTGGTCGATCGGGATCATGGGCGGCAGCGCGCGCAAGGGCAATTGGCGTATCGAGGGTCAGACGACCGCGATCGCGGTCATGGGCGGCTGCCACCTCGACCTGCGCGAGGCCGAGCTGGAAGGCGCCAGGGTGACGATCAACGCCTTCGCGGTCATGGGCGGGATCAACGTTTTCGTTCCGGACGACGTCGAGCTCGACGTGAGCGGGTTCTCCTTCATGGGCGGGCGGAACGTGGGCTCCACCAAGAAGTCCCCGCCGCCCGGGGGCGCAGGTCGTCCACGTACGCGCCTTCTCGTTCATGGGCGGTGTGAATGTCGTCAGACGTCCGCGCCGGCCCGCTTTGCCAACACGTGACCCTTCTCCGGCGGCTCTTCCGGAAGGACCCGCCGCAGAGACTGGTCTGCCAGCTTGATCCGGAAGACGTCGAAGCCCAGCTCCTCGAGTTGAGGCACGAGCTCGGCTGCCTGCCCGCCGAGGAGGTCGGGCGAGATCTCGACGAAGAGCGTCGCGTCATCGCAGCGCGCAAGGGTCTCCCGGGCTCCTTCTAGGACCCGCGGCTCCGCCCCCTCGACGTTGAGCTTGACCACGAGGCCGCGGAGGTCGGCGCCGGCGAGCTCCTCGTCGATGCTCGTCAGCTGCGTGGTGTAGGTGCCGATGTCCGAGTCGCGGGCGAGCAGCGAGCTTCCGATCGTGCCGCTCGAGCGGTGAAAGGTCGCCTGGCCAGGCGCGTCGGCAAGCGCCTCCGAGGAAACGACCACGTTCGCCAGTCCCCGTGTGTTGAACTCGAGCGCGCGGAGGTTGTAGGGGTCGGGCTCGAAGGCGAGCACGCGGCCGGCCGGGCCGACACCGCGGGCGCCGAGGACGGTGTAGAGGCCGAGATGCGCGCCGCCGTCCACCACGGTCAAGCCGGGCCGCAGCGTGCGCACGAAGAGCTCGCGGTAGGTCGTCCCGGGCTGCGCCGCCTCGTCGAGAAAGCTGCGGTGCTTGAGGTAGCCGCGCACGCGCACGCCGTCGATGGACGCCGAGAACGGCGGGCGGCCGGCCCGGAGGAACACCGTGTCGGCCCCGTCGCGCGCCGCCGCGAACGCGCTACCTAGGCCGACCGCGCGGGCGGCGCGCGCAAGCATGGCCGCGGCGCGGAGCATCGGCCGCAAGATACGCTGATGCCATGGAAGGTGGTGGCTTCGGCGGCTTCCCGTTCGGGGGTGACCCCGAGGATCTGATGCGCGGTTTGCGCGAGTTCGCAGAGCAGCAGGCCGAAACCGTCCAGGAGGCGCAGCGCGAGCAGTTCGCGACGCTGACGCTGAACACGGCGGTCGAGCTGACCGCCGCCGCGCTCAGCCAGCTCCAGCCAGCGGGCGGGCCTGACGAGCAGGCAATGGCCCTCCGCGACGCCATGCGCGTCCTCTTCCCTGAAGCGGTGGCGCTTGTCAGTGCCGCGCGCCAGGGATTCATGCGCGAGCGCTAGACCCTAGAATCGCGACGCCTGTGGCCCTGCTCGACCGAGCCATCGTCCGTCTGCTGCCGGCTGTCCCGAAGCCGGTCGTGCAGAAGCTTTCCTCGCACTACATCGCCGGAGCGGAGCTCTCCGACGCCTGCCGCGTCGTCAAGGAGCTCAACGACGACGGGAAGATGGCGACGATCGACGTCCTCGGCGAGGAGATTCACAACGCGGAGGAGGCCCGCGCGATCGTCGCGGAGTACCGGCGCGTCTTCGAGACGATCGAGCGCGAGGGCCTCGATTCGAACGTCAGCGTCAAGCCGACCGCGCTCGGGCTCAAGCTCGACTACGGCCTCGCGCGCGAGAACCTTGAGGCGGTGGTGCGCCACGCGGCGGAGAGCGGGAACTTCGTTCGCATCGACATGGAGGACTCGACCACGACGGACGCGACCCTGCGGATCTACCGCGAGCTCCGCGGCGCAGGCCTCGACAACGTCGGCGTCGTGCTGCAGGCGTCTCTGCGCCGGACGGTCGACGACGTCCGGAACCTCGCCGACCTGAAGCCGAGCGTCCGCCTGTGCAAGGGCATCTACGTCGAGCCGCCGTCGATCCAGTTCCGTGACTACGACGCCGTCCGGAAGGGTTTCGTCGAGGCTCTCGACGCGCTCTTCGAAATCGGCGCTTACGTCGGGATCGCAACTCACGACGAGTACCTCATCGACGCGGGGCGGCGACTCGTGGTCGAGCACGGTCGCCGGCGCGACCAGTACGAGTTCCAGATGCTCCTCGGGGTGCGGCCCCGGCTCGGGGACGGGCTCGTCCAGCAGGCACATCGCCTGCGAATCTACGTCCCGTTCGGTCAGCAGTGGTACGCGTACTCGCTGCGGCGGCTGCAGGAGAATCCGAAGATCGCGGGCTACATCGCGGCCGACACGGTCGGACGCATGCTCGGGCGGAACGGGTCCGGTTAGGGAGGAGGCGGCGGGCCGCCGGGGGGAGGCGGGCCCTCCTCGATGATCTCTTCCTCGACGACGCGGCGCCGCGGGCGGCGCGCGTACCGGCCGCTTCGCTCTGGGTACTCGCCGGGCTGTGCGGCATAGCCACGGCGGCCGTACATCCCGCGCCCCCAGGACTCCCAGTAGATCAGCGAGAGCAGGATCCCGGCGAGTCCCACGCACATAAGGATCACGCCGACGACGTGGATGTTGAGCCCGCTCGGGTGCGTGTTGACCGCGAAGGTCAGGATCGCGCCGAGCGCGATCAGGAAGATGCTGACGCCAAGTCCCATGGGTGCCTTATGCCTTGCGAGCGTGAAGGAGAAACTCGCCGGGCAAACGCGCGTCCTGGCGGCGGAAGGAATCGCGACGCGCGGGGTACTCCTCGAGCGCTCGAATCGTGAGGCCGGCGCCCGCGAGCGCGGTGACGGTCTGGCCGAGCCGCCAGAACCGGACATCGTCCCTGGTCGCCTCGAAATAGCTCTCGCGCCAATGCATCATCGAGTCCACCGACTGGGCGACGGGGTGAGTCTCAAAGAGCAGGAGGTCCCCGCCCTGCTTCAGCGCCGCCACGATCGCGAGCGCCCAAGCGTCGAGATCCAGAAGCCAGGGCAGCACGCCGTCGGCGGCGTAGACGAGATCGAAGCGGGCACGTCGCAGCTCAGCCGGGAGGCTCTGTACCTCCGAATGCACCCAGAGCACCGACGATTCGCGCTCGCGCGCGATCTCGAGCGCTACCTCCGAGCTGTCGACCCCCGTCACGACCGCTCCAAGCTCGGCGAGCTCGAGCGTTGCCTCGCCGGTCCCGCACTGGAGATGCAGGATCCGCTTGCCTTTCAGGTCGCCCAACGAGCGTTTGGCCTGCTCCGGGAGGCCCAGATCGCCGCGCATCGCCTCCGGAGCGCCTCTGTGCACCTCGTCCCAAGCGCGCCGGTTGTGGTCGGTCGGCTCCATGGTCAGGCCAGCAGGGAGAAGCCGCCGTCCACGATCAGAGTGTGACCGCGGATCATCTCCGCATCCGGGGAGCAGAGGAACGCGACAGCCGCGGCCACGTCGTCGGGCTCGACCATCCGGCCTGCCGGGGTTCGCTCGAGGGCCATCTCCAGCATCTCCTCGCGGTTCGGAAAATGCGCCAGCGCGCCCGTCTCGACCAGTCCGGCCGACACCGTGTTGGCCCGGATCCCGCGCGGCGCGAGCTCTACGGCGAGGTAACGGACGACCGACTCGAGCGCCGCCTTGGACGTCCCGACGAGGACGTAGTTCTCGAGTACGCGCGTCGAGCCGAGACTCGAGATCGCGACGATCGACGAGCCGCTCGGCATCGATGGCGCCGCCGCTCGCGCCAGCGCCAGTAGGGCGCGCGCGTTCGCGTTCATCGTCCAGTCCCAGTGCTTGTCCTCGGTCTCGAGCGCCGGACGGATCACGCCGGTCGCCGCGTTGTGCACCAGTGCATCGAGCGGCCCGAGTGAGCGCACCTCCTCGAGCACGCGCTCGGACGAGACGTTGCCTCGCACGAGCACCGGCTCCGTTCCCGCCGCACGAAGCTCCTCCGCAGCCTCTTCCGCCGCTCGGTCGTTGCGCAGGTAGCCGATCGCCACCCGGGCAGCGCCGTCACGCGCGAAGCGGAGCGCAATCGCCTTGCCGATCCCACGCGAGCCGCCCGTCACGAGGACGGACTTGCCCTCGAAGCTCATCCGCGTCGGGGGAGCGGCGCGCTCGCGGGAGCGGAGCTCGGCAGCTCCTCCCAGCCCGGCCGCGTCCGCGGCTCGCGCTCGCCTTCTTCCGCCTTCGAGGAGGCATGGCCGAGCCGGTCGAGGTACTCCATCTTCTCCTCGGCGTAGCGGCGGATCTCGCTGTCCTCCGGGAGGTCCTCCACGAGCTCCTCGATGCGCGCTCGGAGCTGATACGCGAAGTGCGGCGTCGCCGGCGCGACGAGCGCGTCGATGTCGTCCCGGGTCGGCTCCACCATCGGCCGAAGCCTACAACTGGCGCCTAGTCGTGCGGTTATCGTCGGCGGGATGCGCAAGCCGGCTGCGGATTTCCTGCTGATCCTGACTGTCAGCCTCTGGGCGCTCAACTTCACCGCGGGCAAGTACATCCTCACGCACGGCTTTCGGCCGCTTGCCTTTTCCTCGGTGCGCTACGGCATCGCAGGCCTCCTCTTCACGGCGATCGTGCTGCCGCGGGAGCGCTCGCTGCGCATCGACCGGCACGACTTCAAGCTGCTTGCGGCGGGAGGGATCCTCCTGTTCGCCAACCAGCTCAGCTTCGTCTATGCGTTGCGCTTCACGACGGCGGCGACCGTTGCGCTGCTCTTCGGCACGCTCCCCATCTTCGCCGCGCTGATCTCGAGCGCGGTCGGTATGGAGCGACTCAGCCGGCGCTTCTGGATCGCCGCCGCGGTCTCGTTCGCCGGAGTCGCCCTCGTCGCGCTCGGATCGTCGGTCGGGCTCTCCGCCGATCTGAAGGGCGACACGCTTGCGGTCGCGGGCGCGGTCACCTGGGCCGCGTACTCGGTCCTGATCGCCACGTTGATGCGCCGCTACTCGCCCTACAGGCTCAGCGCGGTGTTCCTGCTGGCAGTGACGCTGCCGCTCGCGCTGGTCGGGTCGGGACAGCTCGCGGACCAGAGCTTCGCCCTTGGCTGGGCAGTTTGGGCCTGGTTCGCCTACGCCGTGATCGGGCCGCTCGTGATCACCAACGTGACGTGGTTCACCGCTCTCGACCGCGTCGGCCCGTCCCGCGCGTCGCTCTTCGCGAATCTCCAGCCGTTCCTCGCGGCGGTCATCGCATTGCTCGTCCTGCACGAGTCGATCACGGGGACACAGGTGGCGGGCGGGCTGCTGATCGGCTGCGGGATCCTCCTCTCGCCGCGTTCGAGCGGCGTGGCCGCGGGTGCCGAGCGATGAGGGATGTGCACGAACGGATCGCGGGCGCGCTCGGAGCGCCGGTCCAGCGGCTCGAGCCGACTCTGGGCGGGGGGTACACGCTGTCGGATCGCTTCCGCGTGCATCTCGACGGTGGCGGGACCGCGTTCGCGAAGGTCGCGACGACCGAGCCGCTGGCCGAATGGTTCCGGGTCGAGCATCGCCTGTATCGCGAGATCGCCGGGCCCTTCATGGCTGAGCTGCTCGGCTTCGACGACGACGGGAAGGCGCCCATCCTGCTTCTCGAGGATTTGAGCGACGGCATCTGGCCGCCCCCCTGGCCCGAGACCGGCGTTCAGTCGGTCGTCAGCGCGTTGGCTGAGATCCACGCGACTCAGCCCCCGGAGGGACTACCGGTGGGCGAAGAGTGGCGTGAGTTGCTGATGGGCTGGGAGGAAGTTGCGACCGACGCCGAGCCGTTCCTCTCCGTCGGGATCGTCAGCCGACCCTGGCTCTCCGCTGCATTGCCAACGCTGCGGGCCGCCGCGGCCGAGGCGCAGCTTGCCGGCGACGCGCTCCTCCACCTCGACGTCCGCAGCGACAACATCTGCCTGTACCGGGGACGCGCGTACCTCGTGGACTGGAACTGGGCGACGGTCGGTAACCCGTTGCTCGATCTCGCAGCGTGGCTGCCGTCGTTGCACGCCGAGGGCGGGCCGCCGCCGGAGGACGTGATCGGCGACGGCGCGGGGGAGCTCGCCTCGCTGCTCGCGGGCTTCTTTGCAGCCCAGGCCGGGAAGCCGCCGCCGGAGGGCGCGCCGACGGTCCGCGCCGTTCAGTTCGCGCAGCTGCAGACGGCGCTCCCGTGGGCCTGCCGGGCCCTCGGTTTGCCGCCTCCGGACGGCGGCTAGTCTCGAAGCATGGCGTCGCTGCGCGAGCGGCTGGCCCGGAAGCCCCCGGGCTACCAGTTCACGATCGGCCGCATCCTGGCGATCTACGCCGGGCTGATGGTGACGCTGCTGCTCGCCGCGCTCGACCAGACGATCGTCGCGACGGCGCTCCCGCGGATCGTCTCCGACCTCGGCGGGATCACGCAGTACTCGTGGGTCTTCACCGCGTACATGCTCACCTCGACCGTCACCGTGCCGCTGTACGGGAAGCTCGGCGACGTCTACGGGCGCAAGTACCTGTTCCTGATCGCGATCTCGATCTTCCTCGTCGGCTCTGCGCTCTGCGGGCTCGCGCAAGGGATGACGCAGCTGGTGATCTTCCGGGCGATCCAGGGAGTCGGCGCGGGCGGGCTCTTCCCGCTGTCGCTCGCGGTGATCGGCGCGATCGTCCCGCCGCGCGACCGCGGCCGCTACCAGGGGCTGATCGGTTCCGTCTTCGCGGCGTCGTCGATCGCCGGGCCTGCTGTCGGCGGGCTGATCGTCGACAACACGACCTGGCGCTGGATCTTCCTCGTGAACCTCCCCGTCGGAGGGCTCGCGCTGGCCGTGATCTCGCTGACCATGCCGAAGCGGGCGGCGTTGACGGAGCATTCGATCGACTGGCTCGGCGCCGGAATGCTCGCGAGCGGGACTGGCGCCCTCCTGATCGGACTCGTCTGGGCAGGCCACGACTACGCCTGGACGAGCGGGCACGTGCTGGTCGCATTCGGGATTGCGCTGGTCATGCTCGCCGCCTTCGCCGTAGTCGAGCGCCGCGCCCGCGAGCCGATCCTGCCGTTCGACGTGCTGCGGAATCCGATCGTCTCGTCCTCGGTCGCGTGCATGGCCCTCATCGGCATGGCCATGTTCGGGACGATCTCGTACGTCCCGCTCTTCGTGCAGGGCGTGATCGGCAGCTCGGCGACGTCGTCCGGCGTCGTCCTCACGCCGCTGGTGCTCGGTGCGGTCGTCACGTCGTTCGTGACGGGACAGCTCGTCTCGCGTACCGGCCGCTATCGCTGGAACGTTGTGCTCGGGCCGGTCGCGCTCGCAGCCGGGATGTTCCTGCTCTCGCGGATGACCGTGAACACGACGAGCGGCGAGGCTGCCCGAGCGATGGTCATCGCCGGAATCGGCCTCGGCTCGATGATGCAGGTCTTCGTCCTGTCCGTGCAGAACGCCGTCCCGCGTGTGCGGATTGGCTCGGCGACGGCGCTGACGCAGTTCTCCAGGCAGATGGGCGCGACCTTCGGCGTGACGATCATGGGCGCGATCGTCAACCATGGTCTGCCGGCAGCCGCGTCGCGGAACGGCGAACTCCAGGTCATCCATCGCCTTCCGCCCGCGCTGCGAGAGACGCTCTCCAACGCGCTGCATCCCGCTTTCGTCGCCGCGACTGCCGTCGCGGTGCTGGTGTGGCTCATCGCGCTATTCGGCGTGAAGGAAGTGCCGCTGCGCCAGTCGGTCGAAGACGTTCCCGTCCCGTCCGTGGAGCTGCGGTGACCGACCAGGCGCCGCTCGGCTTCCTGCAGCTCTGCGCCGAGCGCCGGTTTCACCGTGCAGTCATGGGGGCCTTCGAGCGTGAGACCGGCCTGAACGAGGACGAGTACTGGATCGAGGCGCGGGCGGGCGGACCGCCGTCCTGGGCGGACAACACGAAGACCGCCCGGATCGCACACCGGAGCGGCGCGCGGTTCATGGGCTGGGCCTCTCACGGAGACGTGTGCCTCGGCTTCCCGGGCGACGGGGACGACACGCTGCGGATCCGCGTGCAGCAGACGGCCGCGCGCCGGGCGGAGGAGTTCCCCAGAGCCGTGCACGTCGTGCTGTTCGCCCTCCCGGGCGGCGTCGAGGTGTCGCGGGTCGCGCGGCGTTAAGATTCGAGCGATGGCCGAAGACTTCATGCCGCTCGACGGCTGGGATCACATCGAGCTCTGGGTCGGCAACGCCAAGCAGGCGGCGTTCTACTACGAGCAGGCGTTCGGCTTCACCCGCCGCGCGTACGCAGGGCCGGAGACGGGTGTCCGTGACCGCGCGTCGTACGTGCTCGAGCAGGGCGACATCCGCTTCGTCGTGACGAGCGGCCTGCGCGGCGACAGCGAGATCACGAAGTTCGCATGCACCCACGGCGACGGGGTGAAGGACATCGCCCTGCGCGTGCCCGACGCGCGCGAGGCCTATCGCCAAGCTGTCCAGCGCGGGGCGCGCGGCATCGTCGAGCCGGACGTGCTCGAGGACGACTTTGGCCGGGTCGAGCTGGCCACGATCGGGACTTACGGCGACGTCGTCCACACGTTCGTGACCCGCAAGGACTATGCCGGCCCGTACCTCCCCGGCTATGTCGAGCAGCAGAGCTCGAACGGGACGGGCGACGCCGGCGTCGGCCTCCTCAACGTCGACCACGTCGTCGGCAACGTCGAGCTCGGCCGGATGGATCACTGGGTCGGCTTCTACGAGCGCGTCTTCGGGATGACCGAGATGATCCATTTCTCCGACGACGACATCTCCACGGAGTACTCGGCGCTCATGTCCAAGGTGATGTCGGACGGCGAGGGGAAGATCAAGTTTCCGATCAATGAGCCGGCCGAGGGCAAGCGGAAGAGCCAGATCGAGGAGTACCTCGAGTTCAATCAGGGCCCGGGCTCGCAGCACGTCGCACTGGCGAGCGAGAACATCGTCAAGACGGTGGAGACGCTGAAGGAGCGCGGTGTTGCCTTCCTCTCGACGCCCGAGGCCTACTACGAGGACGTCGGCGACCGGGTCGGCGAGATCGACGAGAGCTGGGAGGACCTGCGCCGGCTGCTGATCCTCGCCGACCGCGACGACGACGGCTATCTGCTGCAGATCTTCACGAAGACCGCGCAGGACCGGCCGACGCTCTTCTTCGAGGTCATCGAGAGGCACGGCGCGCGCGGCTTCGGCGACGGTAACTTCAAGGCGCTGTTCGAGGCGATCGAACGCGAACAAGCTCTGCGCGGCAATCTCTAGCAAGGCTAGTGCTGGAGGCGAGCTGGTCAGCAGCGGGTGACGGCGAACAGCTCTGGTTCCTCGGCACGCTGGCGACGATCAAGGTGCCTGGTGAGGCGACCGGCGGGCGTTTTGCGCTGATCGAGTTCCTCTTTCCGCGAGGCGCGTCTCCGCCGCTGCACACCCATCCGCAGGACGAGAGCTATGTCGTGCTGGAGGGATCTCAGACGGTTCAAGCGGGCGAGCAGCGCTTCGAGCTCGTCCCGGGAGCCGCGGCTGTCGTGCCGATGGGAGTTGCGCACACGTTTCACGTGGACACCGACACCGCTCGGGTGCTGGTGCTGAGCACGCCGGCGGGAATCGAGCGCATGGTGCGAGACGGATCGGTGCCTGCGACCACGCCGACACTTCCGCCGAGCGACGCAGCGAGGCCCTCGGCGGAGCGGCTGGCCGCCATGTTCGCCGCGCACGGTCAGGTCAACCTCGGCCCTCCGCTCGCACCAGGAGATTGACGTTTAGGGCCGGGACGGCGGGTTACAATGGCGTCTGATGCTTGTCCTACTTCTCATCATCATCCTCGTGCTCGCGCTCGCCGGCGGGATCTTCATCAGCAAGTTCCTGTTCTTGCTGCTGCTCCTGCTGCTTCTGCTGCTCCTCTTCCGCGGCCGCTTCTAGCTCGGGGCCGCCCGCGTGTTCGGGCTCGGTAAAGCGGCCGGCCGTCAGGGTGCCGAAAGCTTGGTCTAACGACCGAATCCCTTGTTTGCAGCGGTTTTTCTTAACCGGACGCGGCTATAAACAAGATTCCACATGGGAGGGGAAAACCACATGAAACGAATCACAATGGGTCTGTTGCTGCTCGTCGGCGCACTTGTCTTCACCACGGCCGGGATCGCCGATCCGGGTCACGGCAAGGGCCACAAGGGCGAGAAGTCGCAGAGCTCGAAGAACAACAAGTTCATGTACACGGTCACCACGACCGACGGCAGCTCCTGCGGGGCTGAGCTGGTCTGGGCGACCGATGTCGTGCAGCGCACGTTCAAGGTCACCAAGCGCGGCCCGAACACGTACTCGATCCGGCGCACGGACCGCGGCACTTTCACGACGCTGGGGACTCTGAGCCCCGGTAAGTGCGAGACCAAGGGCAAGCACGGCTCGATGGTCAAGGCTGGTGTGGTCGGGAAGCTGAACGGCTATCTCGTCGGCACGGTCACCGGTACGTACGACAAGAACGCGACTTGCACGGTCGATTGTGGGTTCACGGATACGTTCATCGCGACCCACTTCGGCGCTGCAGCCGTTAACACGTTCACGTGCTTCAACGGCTATGCGGGCTGCAAGTTCAACTTCCAGTACAGCTCGAACGACAAGAGCCTGAAGTTCCACCACTGGCAGGATCGCGGCACGAACGGCGTCACCGAGGAGTTCGTCGGCGACATCGCCAACTCGTAGCGCTTCCTCGAGACTAAGACTGCGAAGGGCCTGCTCCGGCGGGCCCTTCGGCGTTCCTGGGATCATTCGGGTCGTGACCCCGCAACGCAGGACCGCGCTCGTCTCCGTGCTCGCAGCCGTCGCGCTCGTCGCGCTCAAGCTCGGCACGGGTCTCGCGACGCACAGCCTCGGGCTCGTCTCGGAGGCGCTGCACTCCGGCACCGACCTCGTCGCCGCACTCCTGACCTTCTTCGCGGTGGGCGTCGCCGTCCGGCCGGCCGACGTCCAGCACGCGTACGGGCACGGGAAGGCCGAGCATCTCGCCGCGCTCGCCGAGGGAGCGATCCTCGTGCTCGCCTCGCTCTTCATCTCCTGGCGGGCGATCGCGCGGCTGGCCGGCTCGGCTGACGCGCATGTCAACGCGGCCTGGTACGCGTTCGTCGTGATCGGCATCGTGCTCGCCGTGGATGCGGGGCGGACGGTGGTGTCCTGGCGGGCGTCTCGGCGCTATCGAAGCGCCGCGCTGGCGTCGAACGCCGTCCATTTCGCCAGCGACTTCGCGGGCACGACGGCCGTGCTCGCCGGGCTGGTGCTGGTGCGCGCGGGCTATCACCGCGCCGATGCGGTTGCCACGCTGTTCGTGGCGGCGCTCGTCCTGCTTGCCGCGGCCCGTCTGATGCGCCGGAACGTCGACGTACTCATGGATCGCGCGCCCGCGGACGCCCAGGAGGCCGCGCGCGACGCGATTACGGGTACCGGCGTCCAGCTCCGGCGGCTGCGGATGCGCCAGGCGGCCGGGCGACACTTCGCCGACGTCGTGATCGGTGTCTCGCCGGGCGCCGCGGTCGGCCAGGGTCACGCGGCCGCCGACGCGGTCGAGCGCGCCGTCCAGCAGGCCTTGCCCGACGCGGACGTGGTCGTCCATGTCGAGCCGGCGAGCGGCGACATCGAGATTCGCGAGCGCGCGCACGCCGCGGCGCTCGACGTGCCGCGGGTGCGCGAGATCCACAATGTCAGCGTCCTCGACGTGCCCGGCGGCACGGAGGTGTCGCTCCATCTCAAGCTCCCCGGCGACTTGTCGCTCGAGGAGGCCCATCAGATCGCGACCGAGGTGGAGCGAGCGATCGTCGAAGCGGTGCCCGAGGTCGACAGCGTCCAGACCCACCTCGAGCCGCTCGCGGAGATCGGCGCGGGACGTGTGGCCTACGACACGGGCGCGCAGCGCGAGAGCGTGACGCGCATCGTCCGCGAGCTCACCGGCACGCCCCCACGCGAGGCGCGCTTCCTCCGCACCGACGAGGGCCTCGTGGCGTTCCTTACTCTTGGCCTCGATTCGAACGCGCCCTTGTCCGAGGCGCATGCGCACGCCAGCGAGATCGAGGAGCGGATCCGTGCGGAGCGCCCGGAAATCGCCGACGTGATCGTCCACACGGAGCCTTAGTGGCTAGGTATTGCATGTTCAGCCCGAAGGGGAGTGACCTGGAACGCGGCTGGCCAGGACTCGTCGAGGGCGACCGGGTGATCCAGCTCGCCGCGCAGACTCTGCAGACGTTCTTCAGCGGCGGCGGTGCGGCTCGCCATCACGACTCCTGTCCGCTGGACGAGGTCGACCTACGGCCGCCGGTGCTGCATCCACCGGCAGTGCGCGACTTCTACGCCTTCGAGCAGCACGTCGCGACGGCGCGCGCCTCCCGCGGTCTCGAGGTGCCGAAGGAGTGGTACGAGATCCCTGTCTTCTACTTCTCGAATCCCGCTGCGATCTACGGCCCGGAGGACGAGATCCCGTATCCGGAGGGCACGAGCGAGCTCGACTACGAGCTGGAGGCGGCCGCGGTGATCGGCGCCGACGGCCAGATCGCCGGCTTCACGATCATGAACGACTGGTCGGCGCGAGATCTCCAGCGACAGGAGATGAAGGTCGGGCTCGGCCCCGCGAAGGGCAAGGACTTCGCGACGAGCCTCGGCCCGTTCCTCGTCACGCCGGACGAGCTGGGCGACACGATGGTCGCGCGGGTGAACGGGGAGGAGCGCTCGCGCGGGAGGCTCTCGGACATGTATTTCGGCTGGGACCGCCTCGTCGAGCAGGCGGCGCGGAACACCACGCTGCGCCCCGGCGACGTCCTCGGCTCGGGCACGGTCGGCACGGGCTGCATCCTCGAGCTGGGGGACGGGCGCTGGCTCCAGCCCGGCGATGTCGTCGAGCTCGAGATCGAGGGGATCGGCGTGCTGCGGAACCGCGTCGGCCGGCGGGTCGCCTAGCCGGCGCGGCCCCAGTCGGGGTCGTCCCCGCTTGGTGCGACGAGCATGGGATTGGCGCCGGTTCGGTCCACGCGCCAGACATCACCGCCCGCGGAGAACACGACGCCCTTCCCGGACGGCGAGAAGGCGGGATTGACCGCGCCGCCGCCGATCGTCGCGTCCGGATCGTCGGGATCCGTGAACTCGTCGACAAGCTTCTTCGCCCCGGAGCCATTGGCGTTCATGACCCAGATAGCGTCTGCCCCGGCGGCGTCGCTCGCGAAGGCGATCTGCTTCCCGTCCGGCGACCACGAGGGATTGTGGTCGCTCTCCGAACCGTCGCGCAGGAGCCGACGGAGCCCTTTCCCGTTCGCGCCGATCGCCCAGATCTCGTTGATGCCGAAGTTGCGCGTTCGGGTGAAGACGATCTGAGCGCCGTTTGGCGACCAGGCCGGCTTCGCGTCGAAGGCGATAATGCCTCGCAGCGGCTTCGTCACCTGATGGACTCCCGTGCCATCGGGGCGGATGGCCACGATCTGAGCGCTGCTGCACTCGCCGTTGTCGAGCAGCGCTGTGCAGCGGCTGAAGCCGATCCAGCGACCGTCCGGGGACCAGGCAGGGGAGCTCTGCGCAAAGCCGCCGCCCCCGAGCTTCCGCACCGCGCGGCCGTCTGCGTTCATCAGGTAGATCGCCGGCCCGCTCCCGGCGCCTCGGTCGCTCATGAAGGCGATGCGCTTGGCGTCCGGAGACCACGACGGCTCCGCTTCGTCCGACGACACGCTGTCCGCGGTGATGTCGACCGGATCGCCCCCGGCGGGATCGACGACCGAGATGTCGTAGCTGCCAGTGTCTGCGTTGAACGCCGTGAAGGCGATCTTGCCGTCGCGACCCGGCTTGACCGCATGGGCCGGTGTCGAGGCCGCGAGACCGACCGCCAAGGTGACGACAGCAGCTCCACAGAAGATGGGCCCGCGCGCCACTCCGCCTCACACTGACAGATTCCTCGGAGAGGGTTTGGCGGAACGCCGCTCGTTGTCGGGGTGCGATGGTCGTTCCGAGGCAATGGGACGACGTTCGGTCGCCAGAGTGTTCGTACCCGGAGGGTACGGGCGCGACCGAGGACGCCGTCCTCGGGGCGAGCAGCGCGGCCCGGCGACACAGCGCCGTTTCGTCACACCCTCCTAGCTAGGGTGGCGCGGGAGATGGCGCGAGTCACGATCGTCGGCGCGGGTGTCATGGGCGCGGCCACGGCCTGGCAGCTCGCGCGCCGCGGGCACGAGGTCGAGATCCACGAGCAGTTCCACGTCGGGCACATGCGCGGATCGAGCCATGGCCGCTCGCGCATCGTCCGATTGGCGTATCCGGAGCCCGAGTGGGTGGAGTTCGCCGAGCAGGCGTTCGCGGGCTGGCGCGAGCTCGAGGCGGAGTCCGGGGAGCGGCTGCTCGAGCTCTACGGCCTGCTCGAGCTCGTGGCCGATCCCATAACGAGCTCCCGCGACGCACTGGAGGCGCGCGGAGCCGAGTACGAGCTGCTCGACGCCGAAGCGGCCCGCGCACGCTGGCCGATCGCCGTTCCCGACGGCTGGACGGTGCTCTTCCAGCCTGAAGCGGGCATCGTGCGCGCCGACCTTGCGTGGAAAGCGTTCCTCGATGTCGCAACGGACGAGGGCGCGAATCTCCGCGAGACCTCCCGAGTCGAGTCGCTCGCAGAGCTCGATGGCGACGTCGTGATCGTGACCGCCGGCGCCTGGGCGCGGAGGCTGCTCGAGCCGGAGGGGATCGACCTGCCTGTCAAGGTCACGCGCGAGACCGTCGCCTACTTCAAGCTCGAGGGCCCGCCGCTGCCGTCAGTGGTGCGGCTCGATCCCGAGACACGCGACCACGCGATGTACTCGCTGCGCGATCCGGTCCATGGACTCAAGGCCGGCGCTCACCACGCCGGCCCCGAGACCGACCCCGACGAGGATGGACTGCCGGACCTCGGCCTCCTCGACCAGATCTCGGCCTGGGTCGGCGAGACCTACACCGACGTCGACCCGAAGCCGCTCGGTGCGGAGACCTGCGTCTACACGACGACCGCGGACGAGAGCTTCGTCCTCGAGCGCCACGGCCGCATCGTCGTCGGCTCGCCGTGCTCGGGGCACGGCTTCAAGTTCGCGCCCGCGGTCGGCGAGCGGCTCGCCGCTCTCGCGACCGCTTGACCCATCTGCCACGAGCGATCAGAGTGCGGCGGGCCATCCGACAAGGGAAGGAAGGATGCTCGCACGACTTCTACTGCTCGCCTGCGCGTTCGCGGCGCTGGCTGTGCCTACCGCGAGCGCCGGCCCGCAACCACACCTGTACGACCAGCTGATTCGCGACCTCAACGAGCTCAGCATTGGCGACCCGGGCTTAAACCCGCAACCGTTCCTCGCGAGCGCGGAGGCCTCCGCGCGGGCGTTCATGCGCGGGAACTGCAACGCCGCCCTGGGCGCGCTCGGCGCGCTCGAGAACAAGCTCGACGCACACGCCGGCGCAATCGGCGACCCGAACCTCCGCACGCTGATGGGCGACATCGCCGGCGTCCGCGCCGGGCTCCAAGCTCCGCCCGAACCGGACGTCCCGCCCGGCCCCTGCTTCGAAGCCTGAATCGGTAGAAGGGCCGCCGGGTATCCTCCCGGCGTGCCCTTCTACCAGCGGCTAGGCGACGTTCC
>JBDTZN010000202.1:0-2668 GCA_040005095.1 Thermoleophilia bacterium
CTTCGCCTCGGTGAGGTTCGGCAGCTGACCTATCGTGATCTCGACTTCGCCGATGGCCGCATCCGCATCTCGCGTGCGCGGACGAAGGGCGGCACAGCGGGCCAGCGGTGGCTACCCGTCCCCGACGAGCTCCTAGACGAAATCGACGGGCTGGTCCCGCTCGAGGATCGCCACGCTAGCCGGTCCGTGTTCTCGCTCACCGACGGGCAGATCCGCGACTCGATCGCGCGCGCCTGCAAGCTCGCCAAGATCGCGCATTACCATCCGCACGACTTGCGCCACCGCAGGATCAGCCTTTGGGTCGCCCACGGCATCGACCCGGTGACGGTGAAGACGTGGGCGGGACACTCGAACGCCTCCCTTTCCCTCGACGTTTACGCCCATGTCGTCGTCGACCGCGCCCAGGACGAGTGGGGAGGCTTCTGGACCGACATCTACAGTCGTGCTCGTGTGGCACGGGTGTGGTCTCCGGAGGTCGAGTCGGAGTGAAATCCCTGCTCAGAGGGTTATCCGCGCTAGTTCAGCGCTAGCGCCGGATACCGCACGCGGATCGAGTCGACGAAGCCGGCCATCCGTTCGGCGAGCGCCGCGTCTGCGATCTCGAGCACGTTCTCGGCGTTCGTCTCGCCCGAGTGCGAGAGGTTGAAGCTGCCGATGAACACCGTGTCGTCGGCCACGACCACCTTCGCATGCATGTAGTCGTGCACCGCGCCGGGTGCGTACGGTGTCGAACGCTTGCCGGTGAACGTCGGTCGCTCGAGCAGAAACCGCAGTGACGGCCCTTTCCAGCTGACGTTCCCGTTCCGCCGCCATTGCTCGAGCACCTCGGCGATCTGCGTTGCGTCGACGACACCCGCAAGATCGACCTTGCCGTCGGCAGCCACCTCGGCGAGCGTGCCGAGGATCGGGCCGGACGAGATCACCGGCGAGGCAACTCGGACGCGCCGCTCAGCGCCGCCGATCATGTCCGCAATCCGGTGCGCGAGCTTCTCGCCGCGCTTCGGCGAGAACCACGTGCGCACCTGCGCGTCGCCGACGCGGATCGGATCCGTCGCCACCCTCCCCGACGCGGCGACCTTCCGCTTCTTCCACAGCTGCGAGAAATCTTCCTGGAAGCGAATCGCAACCCCCGTCGACTCGACCACGACGATCACGTTCTCCTCGCGCGTCCACGAATCGTCGGTCCAGTTCGTCGAGCCGCTCCAGACCGCGTCGCGGTCGCGCACGACGTACTTGTGGTGCATCAGATCCGGCCAGCCGGGCACGGCCGCGGTCTCGAACGGCAGCGTCTCGATCAGACTCGGTTCGGTCTTCGGCGGCGGTGGCACGGGCGGACGCTCGTCCACGTCGTCCACGTTGTAGACGAGCCGGACGTGAACGCCGCTCTCATGCGCGCCGACGAGGGCAGCGCGGACGATGTCCCCTGTCTCGTCGTGCAGCCTGATGTCGTAGAGCGCGAGCTCGAGCGTCTCACGTGCGCCGTCGACGAACGCCGCGATCTTGCGCGCTATGTCCAGCGATGTCTGGCCGCCGTCGGTGAGGGTGTGAACCTGGATCAGGGGCCGTACCATACGTCGGGGTACTCTCCCGCCGTGTCCGTCCACCGGCTCGACCGGGTCGAAGTCCGGCGCATCGCGATCCGCGCCCAGCTCCTGGACGCGCACCGACCGACCGACCTGCTGACGGTCGTCGACCGCCTGACGTTCCTGCAGCTCGACCCGACGGCCGCGGTAGCGCCCAGCGCCGACCTCGTTGCGTACACGCGACTTGGCGACGCCTACCGTCCCGCTGACCTCATCACGGCATTGGAGGAGGACCGCACCCTCTACGAGGTCCGCGCGATAATCCGGCCGACCGCCGACTTCGGGCTGCACCTCGCTGCGATGGCTGCATGGCCGTTCGCGGACGAGGGGAGGGGCAAGGTGTCGGTACCCGGTCCGGGTGCCGGCCGATGGGTGGAGGCGAACGATGCCTTCCGCAGGGACATCCTCGAGCTGTTGCGGACGTCCGGGCCCTTGCTGTCACGCGACATACCGGACACGAGCGTCGTGCCGTGGCAGTCGACGGGCTGGACTGGCAATCGCAACGTCACGCAGATGCTGGAGTTCCTGTCCGCCCGCGGCGAGGTCGCCACCACCCGGCGCAAGGGACGGCAGCGCCTATGGGACCTCGCCGAGCGCGTCTATCCGGCCGTTGCCGAGATCGTCCCGTTACCCGAGGCCCGCCGGGTCATGGCGGCACGAAGACTGCGCGCACTCGGGATCGCCCGGGCCGAGGTGGTCGGTGTTGCGGGGGAGCGCCAGTTCGAGGAGGTCGCCGGAGAGCCCGCCGAAGTCGAAGGAACCTCTGGCACTTGGGTGGTCGACGCGGCGGCGATCGGCCAGCCGTTCGAGGGGCGTACGGCGCTGCTGTCGCCGTTCGACCGCCTGATCCACGACCGCGTCCGCGCTCAGGAGCTCTTCGACTTCGAGTACTACCTGGAGATGTACAAGCCGAAGGACAAGCGCCGCTGGGGTTACTTCGCGCTCCCCGTGCTGCACCACGACCAACTGGTCGGCAAGCTTGACGCGATCGTCGACCGGAAGTCCAAGGTCCTGCGGGTGCACGCGATCCACGAGGACGTCCGCTTCACCCGCGCCATCAGCAAGGCCGTGCACGCCGAGATCGA
>JBDTZN010000075.1:0-8900 GCA_040005095.1 Thermoleophilia bacterium
GGGATCGGCGACTCGTGGTACAGGACATCCGCGCCCGCAGCTTCGAGTTGCGCGCGCGCGCGGCGGCCCCAGTCGACGCCGATCACCGGGTCGAGCGTCCCGTGGGCGATCGCGATCGGCGGCAGGGGCGGCGAGAGGTCGTATTCGAACCCCTCGACCTCGGGGAGGAAGCCGCTCAACGCGATGATTCCCGCGGGGCGCGGGCGGCCTGCTCCGAGTCCGAGGGAATACGCCATCATCGCGCCCTGCGAGAATCCGCCGAGGACGGTTCGGTCGATCGGAACGTCGATCCCGTCCAGCCACTCCGACGCAAGCTTGAACGTGAGGTGGAAGCTCTCCGCGGGCGGCTTGCCCAGCTGGCCGAGCTCGTACCAGTGCGCGCCGCCGGGCGGCAGCGACAGCGGGCCGCGCGGCGCGAGCCCGAGCAGGCGCCGCTCGGGGTCGAGCGCGTCGAGCAGCGGAAAGAGGTCGTGCTCGTCCGCGCCGCGGCCGTGGAAGAGGACGAGCGCGCCTTCGGGGTCGCCGGCGGCCGGCCGCTCGAGCGCGCGCAGCTCGGCCATTACGAGGCCGGGAGCGCCTCGAGGACCTGGTCCGCGTGCAGCAGCGGGTCGACCCGGCGCAGCTCCTTGGCCACGTTGCCCTCGGCGTCGATCACGAACGTCGAGCGCTCGAACCACGGCTTGTCTTCCTGCGTGACGCCGTAAGCCTTTCCCGCTTCGGCATTCGGATCCGCGAGCAGCGTGAACGGGAGGTTGTACTTCTCGCGGAACGCCTGGTGAGACGTTTCGTCGTCCACGCTGATCCCGAGCACCTCGGCGCCGCGGGCCTGGAACTCAGAGTAGGCGTCGCGAATCCCGCAGGCCTGGGCCGAGCAGCCCGGCGTGTCGTCCTTGGGATAGAAGTAGAGGACGACCGGCCGGCCGCGGAAGTCGGACAGTTTCACCATCCGTCCGTCGTCGGCGTGCAGTTCGAACTCCGGGGCAGGCTTGCCTTCTTCGGCCATCGTGTCCTTTCCGTCGCTCAGGGGGCGAGCGCCTCGAGCACCTTGTCCGAGTGTCCGAGCACCTTGATCCCGCGCATGGCTCTCGCGATCGTGCCGTCGGCTGCGATGACGAACGTCGACCGCACGATGCCCATCGACTTGCGACCGTACATGGACTTCTCGGCCCAGACTCCATAGGCCTCGGCCACCGCGTGGTCGGGATCGGAGAGCAGCGTAAACGGCAGGTCGTACTTGGACTTGAAGTTCCGGTGCGACTCCTCGCCGTCGCGGCTCACGCCGAGGATGACGGCGTCCCGGGCCAGGTACTCGTCGTAGGAGTCGCGAAACGCGCAGGCCTCCTTCGTGCAGCCCGGAGTGTCGTCGCGAGGATAGAAGTAGAGGACGACCGGACGGCCGCGGAACTGCGACAGCTTCACAGTCTCGTCGGCGTCGCTCGTCAGCTCGAAATCGGGCGCCTGGCTGCCTTCCTCGACCACGGAATCCTCTCTGTAGGGTGCGCTCGCTCATGCTAAACGCGCATCACGTCCTGGCATTCCTGGTCCTGGCCGCATGCGCGGTCACGGCGGTGTGGGGCTTCGCGGCTTATCGCCGCGGACGCGAGGCCGGGCGGTCGCTCGCGCACCTGATTGCCCTCGTCCAGACGCTGCTCGTCGCACAGGTCGCACTGGGCTTGTTGCTCCTCTCCGACCACCGTCGCGCGGCCGACCACCTCCACTACGCCTACGGGACGCTGGCCCTCTGCGCGGTGCTCGCTCCGTGGTTCTACGCGCCCGCGGATCCCCGGCGCCGGCTGCTGTGGTTTGCGGGAGCTACCCTGGTCGCGGGAGCCTTGGGCGTGCGTGCGTACCTGACTGCGGGATGAGGCGCTTCTTCGCCAATCTGAACCCGCTCGTCCGCGGGCTCGCGATTGTCGCGCTGATCGCGCTCGTCGTGGTCGTCCTGAACCTCGGGAACACCGTCGCGGCGCTCTTCCTGATCGCGCGGATCGCGTTCCCGCTGGCGATCGCGTTCTTCCTGTTCATGCTCTGGCGCGAACGCCGTGGCGAGATCGCGCTCTGGTCGACGCGGCAGCAGTTCGTCTTCTACGGGGGCGTGCTCACGGTGGTCGTCGCGTTCTTGGCGCTCGTCGTTGCCGGCTTCGCCGGCTGGAGCGTCACAGGCCTGGCGGCGCTCGCGCTCGTCCTTACGGTGATCCTCTGCGCCTATGCGATCTACCGCGTCTGGCGCGAGGCGCACACCTACAGCTGAGTGCGCCCAGCGAGGACCCCGACCGCGAGCGCGGCAACACCTGCGACGACCGAGCCTAGGGAGTAGCCGAGAGCGGCAGCGAGATGGCCGCGCGCGAGCAGCCGATACGCCTCGAGGGACAGAGTCGAGAACGTCGTGTACGCGCCTAGCAGTCCCATCGTGATCGTTGGCCGCAGCCATGATTCCGGGAGGGGATGCGCATCCAACCGGGCCACGACAAGCCCGAGCGCGAACGAGCCGCTCACGTTGATCGCGAACGTGATCCACGGAACGTGGTGCGGATCGCGTCTGAACTCCGAATCGAGTCGTAGCGCGCGAGTGCCCCAAGGGCTCCTGCAATTGCGATTCCGATGATGGCCGGCATGGCGTGGCTCCTTCGGTTGCAGGAGCCATCAGCCGGTGTCGGCGGTTCGGGCGAGCTCCATCGCCACGCTTTGAGCGGAGATTCTACGCCTCGGTGCGGGACCCCACGCCGTCGAGCGCGTCGAGCGCGGCCCGGACGTCCATCTGCTCGCCCACGAAGATCGGCGTGTCGCGCTCCGTGTAGGCGCTGGCCTCGGTCTCGCGGAGTGTCTGCATCAGGTGCATGAAGTCCGCGGGCTCGTCGCACTCGAAGACGGTCATGAACTCCTGGTCGTCGATCCCGAACGAGTACGTCGTGTGGTTGTGGATCGTCGCGAACTCGGCGCCGATGCGGATGTGCTCGTCCATCGCGCGCTGGCGGTCCTCCGGCGAGAGCGCGTACCAGGGCCGGACCTTCACGAACGGATAGACGACGAGGTACGGCGAGCCCTTTGGGACGACCTTTCGGGCGCGGCGCGCCTTCGTGTACTGCGAAGGCTTGGTCGTGGCGAGGTAGGAGTACGGCGTCTCGATCCAGCCGGCGAGCGGCGTCCCGTTCAGCGCCGCGCCGAGTTCGCCGAGATCCTGGTAGCGGTCGGTGATCTTCCAGAGGAAGAAGTCGGCGTCGGGACGGACCCCCGTGACCGAGTACGTGCGCACGTCCATCCGCTCCGCAAAGTCCTCGACGACGTCCGCGAACGCGTCCTTGCCCGCGGCGCGCTCCTCGACCGGCAGCCGGCGCCAAGCCGGATCGACCTTGTAGAAGGTGTACGCGACGTACTGGCCCTGCGACTCGGCTGCCACGCTGAAAGGGTAGTCCCTAGCTGCGTTTGCGGAAGGTGGCGCGAGCGCTCTTCGCGCTGTCGAGCTTCACCGCGCACGGCTTGGTGCCGCGACAGGCGCCGCTCCAGCCGCTGAAGCGGTAGCCCTTGGAGGCCTTCGCAGTCAAACGTACGGTCGACCCGGCAGCGAACGCGTGCGAGCAGGAGCTCGAGCACACGATTCCGGCCGGCGAGCTGCGGACGACGCCGCGGCCCGTGACGCGGACCGCGAGCGGGACGGTTGCGGCGGCGAACGTGGCGCTGACCGACTTGGCCGCGTCCATCGTCACAACGCAGGGGCCGGCGCCGGTGCAGGCGCCGCTCCAGGCCACGAACCGCTGGCCGGCGGCCGGCTGGGCGGTCAACGTGGCCTTGACGCCGTTCTCGAGCGACACGGAGCAGGACGGCGGACACGAGAGTCCGCCCACGTCGGAGGCCACGATGCCTGTGCCGCCGGCGACCGCGGCCGTCAACGTGAAGAGCGGCAGGTGCATCAGCCAGTCTGAGTCCTGGACGTCCCACCACGACCCCGAGTGGCCGTAGTAGTCGTCGCGTCCCACGTCGAGGAACTCGGTGGTCAGCGACGCGCCGGAGGTGACGAAGGGATAGAGCAGGTCGGCCGTGCTGTCGCAGACGTGGCCGTCGTTCGGCGCCGCGCACTCGTGCGGAGCGCCCGTCGGCACAGCGCCGAGGTTGTGCACGAGCTCGTGCACCGCGACCTCCGCGGTCAGGTTGCCGGTGCCGACGTCGACGTCGCAGTCCGACCGCAACCAGACGAACGCGAAGCCGAACTGCCCGCCCTGGCGGGTCGCGAGGTACCCCGTCGTCCCGCAGACGTTCGGGTCGTCTGTCGGCCCGTCGTAGTAGACGACGTTCTTCACGTTCGGCGGCGCGAACGCCGTGAGGTCCGCGCTGAGCTGGAGGAGGTTGAAGCCGGCGTAGGCGCTGCCCGGACGCGGCAGCCGCGCGAAGCCGATGTCGAGGTCGCCGAAATGCGTCGTGCAGCCGGCGAACGCGAACAGGTCGAACCGCGGGGTGCGGGCCGCGTCCTGGCTGCGCCACCAGCCGTCCATCGCCGAGATGTCCGTCGCGATCGGCGATGTGAAGCTGCCGAACCGGTCGGCGCCGTCGGAGGGAATCGCGTAGATGACGTGGATGTTGTAGGGAGAGCCCGTGTCGACGTTCGGCACGCGGTTCGTCGCCACGCGGTCGTTGCCGCACCAGGTGACCGGGGTGACCGCGGCGGCTGGGGCTGCGGTCCAGAGCAGCGCGCAGGCGAGGACGGCGACGACCGGAACGAGACTACGCAGGCGCATCAGCGGATCGTAAAGGGTGCGCTGACGAGCAGGTTGGGCGGCCCCGGATTGACCGTCGCCCGCACCGCGGCGGTGATCCGGTAGCTCCCGCGGGCGAGCCGGAGTGGCGGGAAGGCCAGTCGCGCGGGGAAGGTGCCGACGGCGTTCCCGCGCAGCACCTGGGCCGTCGAATGCGTGGGGAGCTTCTCGACGCGGGCGTGGTACGTGCAGTCGAGGTCGCAGCGGAGCGACGCGCGCGCCTGTAGCGCCAGCCGCGGGAGACCCTTCAGGACGGCCTTCACCGGCAGTTGAAGCCCCGCGCAGCGCGTGACCACTCCCCGCCGGGATGCGGCGGCGGCCGCCTGCAGCGCGGCGCGGCTCACCTTCGGTGTCGTCCCGTCGGCGTAGTAGACGCCCGACTGCCACTGCGGCAGCCCCGGCTCGTCGAAGACGTGGAAGATGAAGATCCCGCGCACCGTCGGCTGGCAGAAAGCGAGCTGGATCGCCTGGCGATAATAGGCGCCTTGCACCGCCTCGGTGACCGGCTTGGTCGTCGCCGGCTCGGTCCCCTCGTAGAGCCCGGCCTTGTCCGGCGGAATCTGCGACTCGACACCGAACTCGTTGTAGACGATCGGGATCTTCGAGCCAAGCTGCGCGGTGCCGTCGAACGCCCCCCCGAGCAGGGCGACGAGCTTGTCGTAGTCGGCGATCGCGACCGTGGTCGTGTTGGTGTGCTTGGTGATGGGCGGGAGGCTCGAGTTGTCCTCGTACGGATGGATCGCGAACCAGTCCATGATCGGCTTGGTGCGGCCGCTGGCGCGGTAGGCGTCGCCGAGATCCGGGATGAACGTCGTGGGGGAGTGGGTGTCGCGCCCGGTATTCGGCTTGTCGCCCCCGCGTGGCGAGACCGCGCCGCCGATGACGATGTTCGCCGGGTTCGCGCCCTTCAGCGTGTCGTAGGCGACCGCGAGCAGTTGGCCGTACGCGGGCGCGGCCACGTCCTCGCCGTCCGGCCCGAACTGGGGCAGCCAGAAGCGGTTGAGGTTCGGCTCGTTCCCGATCGTGAAGTAGCGGACGCTCGGGAGGTCGTTGGAGAGCGTCTGGCAGAACTGCGCGAACTGGTCGCGGTGCTCGTCGGTCAGCGGCGTGTTGCGGCTGCCGAACGTGATCGAGAGATAGACGTCGACGCCGTCGAGCTGGGCGGCGCCCACGACGTTCCGGAGCTCGGCTAGCTCGACGTCTTGGGGCTGGACGCTTCCGCGCTCCCAGGTCACGGTCAAACGCACGGCGCGGAGCCCTGCGAGCTTCGCGAGGTCGAGCTTCGCCTTCGCAGCCGGGATTGTCGGTGCCCTGAAGGCGTCGTCGACGCCGCCGATCGTCATCGTCGGACCGCCGGCACGTGCGAGTGCAGGCGTCGCCAGCGCCGCGAGCACGCAGAGGATCGAGGCGAGCCGCACGCCCGCATGGTGCCAGGCGCTCCGTTTGGGACATGTATGGATCCAGGTCAGGGCTACATTGGACACGTGAAGGGGAAGCTCGAGCCGACGCTGAAATCGCTCCCGGCCAAGCCGGGCGTCTACCTGTTCCGTGACGCCGGCGGCCAGGTCCTGTACGTGGGGAAAGCCAAGTCGCTGCGGCCGCGCGTGCGCTCGTACTTCCAGCAGGCCTCCTCCGACACGCGCGCGACCATCCAGCAGCTCCCGGAGCGGGTCGCGGACATCGAGGTGATCGTCACCGGCACCGAGGTGGAGGCGCTCCACCTGGAGCAGAACCTCGTCAAGCGCCACCGGCCCCCATTCAACGTGCGCCTGCGCGACGACAAGTCTTTCCCGTACATCGCGGTGACCGTGCAGGACGACTATCCGAGGGTCATGTTCACGCGCGAGCGGCACCGCCGCGGTGTCGTCTACTTCGGTCCTTACGCGAACGCGAAGAAGGTGCGGGAGACGCTCGACGTGCTCAACCGCGTCTTCCCCTACCGGCCGTGCGAAGGTCCGCAGCCGGGGCGCCACTCGGGGATCCCTTGCCTCGACTACCACATCGAGCGCTGCCTGGCCCCGTGCGTGGGGTACGTGTCCAAGGAGGACTACGGGGCGATCATCGACCAGGTGATCGAGTTCCTCGGCGGCGACTCCCAGCCGATCGTCCGCCGGCTCGAAACCAAGATGCGGGAGGCCGCGGCGGCGGAGCGCTTCGAGGAGGCGGCGCGGTATCGGAACCGGCTCCATTCGGTGCAGCACCTCGCCGAGCGGCAGGCTGCGGACCGGCGCTCGGTCGGCACGATCGACGTGCTCGGGATCGCGGCGGAGGGCGATCGCGCGGCCGTGCAGGTCTTCCCGCTGCGCGGCGGCAAACTGATCGACCGGCACAGCTTCCACCTCGAGAACGTCGCCGAGCGCGACCTCCAGACCGTCCTCGAGGCCTTCGCGCTCGAGTACTATGGCTCGTCGCCGAGCGTGCCGCCGCAGATCGTCGTGCCGCGGGGCGTGGGGGACGTGTCCGCGCTGGAGGAGTTCCTCTCGGAGCGGCGCGGCGCGCGCGTCGAGGTGCGCGCGGCCGAGCGCGGCGAGAAGCGGCGCCTGCAGGAGCTTGCGCAGCAGAACGCGGTCATCGCGCTGGAGTCGGACACGCTGCAGACCGAGACGAAGCGCCTGCGCCGGGTGGAGGCCCTCGAGGAGCTGCGCGAGTCGCTGAACCTCGAGTCGCTGCCGATCCGGATCGAGTGCTTCGACATCTCGAACATCCAGGGCGAGTCTCCCGTCGGCTCGATGGTCGTCTTCCAGGACGCGATGCCGAAGAAGGCGCACTACCGCAAGTTCGGCGTCCGTACGCTCGACGGCCAGGACGACTTCGCCGCGATGGCGGAGGTCATCTCGCGGCGCTTCACGCGGCTGCAGGACGTGGCGTACGTCGGCGTCGCTCGCGATGCCGACCGTCAGGACGTCCGGGCTCGGCCCGGGCGTCCGTCTGAAAAGACCGGTCGACCCGCTACCGGCGAGGACGCAACCGACGTGGGATACGACGAGGGGTTCGCGACCGCGCCGAACCTTGTGGTGATCGACGGCGGGAAGGGCCAGCTCTCAGCGGCGTTGGCCGCGATGCAGGCACTCGACTTGCCGCGCGTCGCCGTGATCGCACTCGCAAAACGCGTCGAGGAGGTGTTCGTCCCCGGGCGGCCCGACCCGATCCGGCTCGAACCGCACTCGCCCGGCCTGCAGCTGCTGCAGCGGATCCGCGACGAGGCGCATCGGTTCGCGATCGGCTTCCACCGCCAACGCCGCGACGCCCACTCGTTCGAGTCGATCTTCGACGACCTCCAGGGCGTCGGCCCGGCCCGGCGCCGCGCGCTGCTCCAGCACTTCGGCTCGGCCGAGCGGTTCCTGGCCGCGACGCAGGAGGAACTCGAGGGCGTCCCGGCGCTGCCCGCGGCGACGGCGCGCAAGATCTACGCGCAGCTGCACAAGGCCGGACGGGCGTAGGCTCGTTCGCACACAACCGAACGGAGGTCTACGTGCAGGTGCTCTCGATCATGAAGATGCAGGGCGATCCCGACGAGATCCTCGCGAAGATGCAGGAGGTCGAGGACGTCGCAGCGCGCAAGGCGCCGGAGTACGGCGCGATCTCGAACACGGTCGTCAAGACCGACGACGGACTGATGATCATCAACCTCTGGGGCGACGAGGAAGGGCGCCACAAGCTGGCCGCCGACCCCGAGATCCAGGCCGCGCTGCAGAAGATCGACATGCGGCCGGACTTCAAGGCCTACGAGGTGCTCCGCTACCGCACCGCCGACAGTAGCTAGGGCTCGAGCAGCGGCGTCCCGGCAAGGCCGGTCATGTCGCCGCCCAGCAGGGCGCACGCCGTTGCGGCGACGTCGATCACGTCTTCGTCGCCGGAGCGAGCGGCTAGGCGAGACCGGCCCGGGACGAGCAGGGCCCACGCCTTCGCGGTGTGTCCGCCGGCGCGGCCGCTGCCCTGCCCGCTCCGGTCGATGAGTCCGTATTGCTGCGACTCCACGCCCTCGAGTCGCGTCGCGGGCGTGTCAGCCCAGCGCACGAGCAGATCGGGGAGCAGGCCGCGGGCGGGAGCGTCTGGCCCGACCACGTCTTCCATCCGGTCCACCCCGGCGATTGCCGGTCCGCCCCCGACGTCGTGGAAGCTCAGCAGCCCGGCGGCGATCCGGTCGCGGAG
>JBDTZN010000203.1:0-2643 GCA_040005095.1 Thermoleophilia bacterium
GGCGTCGCGCTCGCGGGCGCCAAGCTCGCCACCGTCACGCTCGACGCCGAGAACGACTGGAGCACGGACTTCTCGGAGCTGCCGCGCAACGACCTCGCCGCCGTCTACCTCAACTTCCCGTCGAATCCGGTCGCGGTCGTCGAGCCGCCCGGCACCTTCGATTACGCCGTCAAGCTCGCCGCCGAGACCGGCGCGACGATCGTCCACGACTTCGCGTACGGCGACCTCGTCTACGACGGCTGGAAGCCCGCCAGCTTCCTCGCCTGGGAGGGCGCGAAGGACGTCGGCGTCGAGATGTTCTCCATGTCCAAGACGTACGGGATGGCCGGCTGGCGGCTCGGGTTCGTCGTCGGCAACGCGGAGATCGTCGAGCGCGTGAACCTGCTCGCCGACCACATCCGCGCCGGGATCTTCCGCGCCGTGCAGGAGGCCGGAGTCGCGGCGCTGACCGGGCCGCAGGACTCCGTCGCCGAGCGCGTGAACGCCTACCGCCGCCGGCGCGACCGCGTGCTCGAGGTGATTCCCGACGGGATCTGCCAGGGGACGTTCTTCGTCTGGTTCCCGCTGCCGGAGGGCTGGACGGCGGAGCGGATCCTCGACGAGCTGCGGGTCGCGGTCGCGCCCGGCGAGGGCTTCGGCTCGCGCGGTGCGGGCTGGGCGCGGCTGAGCCTCGCGGTCAGCAACGAGACGCTCGAGCTCGGGCTGGAGCGGCTAGCGCGCCTCGCGGGCGATTCGTAGGCCGAGCGCGACGAGCACCGTTCCGACCGCGGCGTCGAGCGCGCGGCGTACGCGCGAGCGGCGCAGGAAGTCGCCGGCCCGCGCGACCGCGGCGCCGTAAGCGGTCAGCCACACGAGCGTCAGGCAGCTGAAGACGAGGCCGAGCGCCAGGAGGGCGGCGAAGCTCCCGCCGAACTGCGGCAGGAGGCTCAGGAAAAACACCGCCATCTTCGGGTTGCCGAGGTTGCTCACGAACCCTTGCCGGAACGCGACTCGAGCCCGAAGGTTCGTGCACTCGTGCACCTGCTCGAGGTGTCTGCGGCGCAGGGCGGCAAGAAGTGCTTGGACACCGAGCCAGATCAGATACGCCGCACCGGCGAGGCGCAGCGCGACGAAGACGGGCTCGGAGGCCGCGAGGAGGGCTGCGACGCCCGCGGCCGTCGCGAGTGCCCAGAGTGCCTGGCCCGCCGACACGCCGAGCGCGGTGAAGAGCGCCGCGCGCCGACCGCCGAGCAGCGCGTTCCTGATCGTCAGGGCCGTGTCCTGCCCGGGCGTGACGATCACGAGCGCCGAGATCCCGAGGAATGCCGCTGCATGCCCGATCACGCTCGTACTCTAGGCCCGTGGAGCCGCGCACGACCGTCCTTATGCCCGCCTTCGAGGCCGAGGGGACGATCCGCGCGTCGGTCGAGAGCGTGCTCGCCCAGACCGTGCCCGAGCTCGAGGTGGTCGTCGTCGACGACGGCTCGCGCGTCCCCTTAACGGACCTGCTCGATGCCGACCCGCGCCTGAGGATCGTCAAGCACGACCGCAACCGCGGCACCTCGGCCGCGCGTAACACCGCGCTCGCCGCCGCCCGGGCGCCGCTCGTGTCCCAGCTCGACGCGGACGATCTCTGGGAGCCCGACTACCTCGAGTCGATCCTCCCCTGCTTCGACGACCCGGCTGTCGGGCTCGCCTACGCCAACGCGGCCACGATCGGCTCGGACACGTACCCGACGCTGATCCGCGACACCTCGCGGCACCCGATCGACCGCTTTCCCGAGCTCGCGGCCGAGAACCCGATCCCAGCACTGACGGCCACGATGCGAACCGATGCCGTTCGCGCGGCCGGCGGCTACGCGCGCTGGATCTGGGGCGTCGAGGACTACCACCTGTACCTCAAGCTCGCACGGGCCGGCTGGCGCTTCGCCTTCGTCGACCGGGTGCTCGCGCGCTACCGCTGGCCGGGACCCGACGGAGGGCGAAGCCACGACAAGGCCAGGATGCACCGGAACCTGCTGAAGCTCTGGGTGGCCTTCGCCGTGCGCCATCCGCTCACTCCCGGATCGGGACGGCAAATCCGGGCCTGGCTCCGCGCCCTCGGCTAACCTCGCTCGGTGCTCCGGCGGCTCGCGCTCGCGACGCATCGCGTCATGCTTCGCACCGAGCGAAGCCCGCTCCGACCGCTCTGGGCACTTGTCTACGGGATGCTCGCGCGGGCCGTAGCCGTTCATCTCGGCCGTGGCGAGACCTCCGCTGCTTACACGCGAGCGGGATACGGGGACTTCGTCTTCGGGCTGTCCGACATAGACATGGCCATCGTGGTCCCCGACCGGGCGGCGCGGCGGCGAGTAATGGAGCGCTGGACCCGCACCTGCCGCGCCTTTCCGTGGCTGAAGGAGGTCTTCGACGTCGCGGGCTACGCGGACGAAGTGCTGGCGGATGCCGCCACGGCTTCGCCGTACACCTGCGAAGGCGCCGTCTACTTCGGCCGCTCCCCGATCCATGATGAGTCGTCGCTGCGCGAGCGGCCGCGCGTCTACGGGCACTTGCGCGACTGGAAGCTCTTGCGCGGCGTCGACCGTCTGCCTGTGCTGCCCGAGCAGAGCGACCAGGAACGGCGGATCGCTGCCTGGCTCTGGCTGCAGGCGTGGTGGAAATACG
>JBDTZN010000021.1:0-28462 GCA_040005095.1 Thermoleophilia bacterium
CGTGCCGGCCGGGGCGTCCACGACGTCGCCGTCGAGCTCGAACCGGGCGCGGCCCTTCAATACGACGTAGAGCTCTTCGTCCCCGTCGCCCGCGTCCGCTTCGTCGTGCTCGTTGATGATCCGGTCGCCCGCTTCGCGCCCGGTGAAGGCGTTGACCCCGAACGCGGTGATGCCGAGGTGGTGCCGGACGGGCCGCATGGGAGCCCGCCCGTCGTCCAGCTCGTGGATCTCGTCGAGGTGCGCGACTTTGTACATGTCAGCCATTCTCGAGCGCGCGTTTTCGGCGCTTGTGGTCATGCGCATGGGCGTGCGGGCGCGACACCAGCAGAGCGAGCAGGACGACGGCGACGAAGTTCCGGAACGTGGGCTCCGGCCAGCGAACCTGAGCAGCACCGTGGAACCAGGAAGGATCGATCAGGAAGACGAGGGCTGCGATCACCACCTTGCCAAACCAGCCCACGACGAGGAAGAGCGTCACGAGCAGGATTCCCCACAAGCCCAGCTCGGGAAGGCCCACTGCGGACGCGAAGTTGAGCACGTTCCAGGCGACCCAGAAGACGAGCGGACCGATGAAGACCGTGGCGATGAGCGCGGCGAGCGCAACCGCAAGTCCGCCCGCGACGAGGGCGCCGATCCCTAGAATGCGTAGAACGACGCGGAAAACCGGACTCACACAGCGAGTCTACGCCTAACTTCCGCGGCGGAATACCCGTCTCACCCCCGACGTTCTAATAGGTGTCGGGCCTACGCCCGGCTTCGCTGTGCAGAACGAAAGGAACCAGAACTGAGCATCATTCTTGAAGCACCGTTTGACGCGTTTCTCGAGGAAATCGAGGCGCACGGACAGATCGACGAGAGCGCTCTCGACGCGTTCGCGGCCGAGCACGACCTCGAGGACGACGATCTCGGGGCGCTTCGTGCTGAGCTCGAGGCCCGCGACGTCGAGATCGTCCCCGCCACCACGCCCGAGCCCACGTACGAGGCATCTGCGCCCGTCGGCACGACCGACGCGCTGACCCTGTTCATGAACCGCGCGGGCCGCTACAAGCTGCTCACCGCGGCCGACGAGGTCGCGCTCGCGAAGCGTGTCGAGCGCGGCGACGCCGAGGCCAAGGAGCGGATGATCAACTCCAACCTGCGCCTCGTGGTCTCGATCGCGAAGCGCTACCAGGGTCACGGCCTGACTCTCCTGGACCTGATCCAGGAAGGCGTGATCGGCCTCAACCGCGCGGTCGAGAAGTTCGACTGGCGCAAGGGATTCAAGTTCTCGACCTATGCGACCTGGTGGATCCGCCAGGCATGCCAGCGCGCGATCTCCGGGCAGTCGACGACCATCCGCGTGCCGACGCACGTGCACGAGCGGCGGCTGAAGCTGAAGCGGGCCGCCGGCAAGCTCGAGATGACACTCGGCCGCCAGGCGACCCGCGAGGAGCTCGCGGAGGAGACACAGCTTCCGCTCAAGCACGTCGAGGAGGCGCTCGATGCCGCCGCGGCAAACGTCTCGCTGAACCAGCAGGTCGGCGACGGCGAGAGCGGCGAGCTGGGCGACCTGTTCGCGGACACGACGATGGCGGCGCCCGACGAGGACGCAGCCGACTCGTACCGCCGCAGCGCCGTCCGGAAGGCGATCACGAAGCTGCCCGAGCGCGAGCGGCGAATCGTGGAGCTCCGCTTCGGACTCGACTCCGAGCCGCACACGCTCGACGCAATCGGCGAGGAGCTCGGGCTGACGCGCGAGCGAATCCGCCAGCTCGAGCGCTCGGCGCTCGCGAAGCTCGAGCAGCAGCTCGAGGGCATCGCGGACGACGACCTCGTGCACGCGGCATAACCCCGCGAGTCAGTCCGAAAGCCAGCCCTCCTCGTAGGGAACCCAGAGCGAGCGCGGCAGCCCCTTGCGGGCTGCCGCGTACGCCTCCGCCGACTTGGTGGTCTCTCGCTCGACGCTCGCGCCGTAGCGCGCGGCGGCGTTGCACGGCGTGTAGACGACCCCACCGCCGACGCCTCGCCCCCGCGCGCCGACTGCCAGCACGACCGCGCGCTCGCCGGCGTCCGTGACGATGATGTGCTCGGTTCCGCCCGGGCAGTGGAAGAAGTCCCAGGCACGCAGCTGACGCTCCTCGCCCTCGACGATCAGCGTGCAGGAGCCTTCGAGGACCAGAAACCCCTCCTGCGCGTTCTCGCGGTGGTACATCCCCATCGCCTGGCCCGGTTCGAAGACGCTGATGTTGATCCCGATCTGCGGGAACGGCCGCTTTCCCTCGAAGGTGCAGTACTTTCCGAGCGGACCCGCGTCCCGCCAGCGCGACTCGCGGGCGTTCACCACGAACCAGCCCTCGCCGTCGACAACGAGCCCGTTCTTGCTCATCCGAAGCGGGGCCTCGGGCACCGCTGAACTGTGACAGATGCCTGTGATCGACTAGTCGCCGTGGCTGCCCACGCGCCCTGCGAGGGCGTCGTCACGTCGAAGCGAGAGGCGGCCGAATGGGCGCTCGATACTCTCAACCCAGAGTGGGCGAGCTTGATCAAGCAGGCGCTCGACGACCGGCCCGATCCGTGGCTGCGCGTGCACCAAACGGCTGACGCGGGAATGGCGGCCCGAACGCTCGAGTTCGCTGCCTACGTGACAAACGAATCTGATACGAAAGGCGCCAAGACCGGCTACGCTCCCCCACCGCGCTGATCTGCGGTCGGCGTGAGGGCTCGTCAGGGGCCTCTTCACGCGCGGAAAAACGACGAAGGGGAGATACATGCGTAAGTTGCTCACGAGCTTTGCGATCCTCGCAGCGCTCGCACTAACGGTCGCGGTCGCGGTGGCATCCGCGTCCCACATCGGCTACAGCCTTTTCGGTGACGCCGCGATCGTTCCCGCCGGGAATCCGGGCAACGCGGTCAAGCTCACCTCGGACGTCAACCACGGGTTCGGCTACGGCGGCATCGATTTCAACGTCCCTGCCGGAATGACGTTCGCCGACCTCCACTCGCTGGCGACCGACTACAAGTTCGAGGCCGACGACAGTTGCGGCGGCGGCTCACCGCGCTTCCAGGTGAACGTGACTAACGGGACCGTCTCGGGCAACATCTTCGTCTACATCGGCCTGCCGCCCGCGTACACGTTGTGTCCGCCGAACGTGTGGCTGAACACCGGCAACCTGCTCTCGGGGGTCAACCCGATCGACACGTCGCAGCTCCCGCTCGGCTTCTTCTACGACCCGTACGCGGCCGCTCTGCTCAAGTACGGCAGCTACGCCGTGACGGGCATTCAGCTCGTCGCCGACGGCGGCTGGGCTTTCCCGGACGGGGAGCAGACGGTGTTCATCGACAACACGAACATCGACGGCACGGTCTACACCTACGACGAGAAGGGTCACCCGGCGACCAAGAACGACTGCAAGAACGGTGGCTGGATGAACTTCGTCAAGAACGACGGCAGCGCCTTCAAGAATCAGGGCGACTGCGTCAGCTACGTCAACAACGGCAAGTAGCCGGCCAGAACCTCGAGGACGAACTGAAAGGGCCCCGTCATGGGGCCCTTTCTTTTCCTCTAGCTCAGGGCGAGACGACCGGCAGAACGTGCAATGCTCGCGTGATGCCGCTCCGGGCCGTCCCGCTTGTGTTGCTGCTGGCCCTGGCCGCCTGCGGCGGAGGCGGCGGGGGGAAGTCGAGCTCGGAGCTCCCACTCGGCACCCAGACCGTGGTGTCGTACTCCCAGATCGCCAGCGGAACCCGGAAGGCCGCGACCACCACGCTGGCCATCACCGTGCTGAGAGTGAGGAAAGGAACGCAGCAGGAGCTCACCGAAGGCGGCCTGACCGTGGACGCCAAGAACAAGAGCGACACTCCCTACTACGTCGACGTGCGATACGCGAACCAGGGCCATGCAGCGATCGAGCGGTCGCTTGACGTTGGGCTCGAGGACCAGGACGGCAACCTGATCACCGCCGTGGTGATCTTCAATTACGGCGGCAAGCCCTTCCGCAAATGCCCGGCGATCAAGGGCGGCGAAGTGGCGCCGAGTTCGAGCTACGACAGCTGCTCGCTCTTCCTCGTCCCGGAGGGCACGAAGCCGAGCAGGGTCAGCTTCCTCCCCTACGTCCCGGGGAAGGAGACCGAGTTCGTCTACTGGAAGGCCGCTTAGGCCGCCGCGCGTTCCTCGGCGACGACGGTCGTCACCGGCACGCCGAGGTGCTCGACCCGGCTCGGCAGATCGATGTGCAGCCAGCGCGAGACGCTGCGCGGAAGCGTCGAGAGGATGATCTCGTGGAAGTCGCCGTCGTGGAGGGTCTCCTCGATGGCGTCCATCGGGTCGTGGCGGATCGACACCGACCCTGTCGCGTGCTCGCTGGCTGCCTGGTCGATGAGCGGCAAGGCCAGCGCGAGGACGTGCTCGCCCTCGGTGTGCGCCTTGTCGCGCTCGGCCTCGGTCACCTCTGCGTGATCGGCCGGGTTCGGGACGAGGAGGTGGAAGCCGGCCGGCCCCTCAGCCGCGCGCGCCCGGATCGCGTCGAGCAGTGCCGGCGTGGCAGCCGTTCGGTGCGCGACGACGAGCACATTTGCCGACGGCTGCTCGCCTTGGGCAACCGCCTCCGTCGCGTCCTTGCGCGTGATGCTCAGATACGTGACGACGACCAGGATCGCAGCGAGGAAGAGCGCGCTCGTCACCGTCGTGCCCAGTCCGAGGCCGCCGTCGGCTCGCGCCTGAGACAGGAAGTCGCCGAGCGAGGCGCCCAGCGGACGGGTCAGGATGTACGCGATCCAGAACGCAGCCACCGCGTTGAGCGCGAAGCGGTAGTGCGCGACCGCCACAGCCGCGATCAGGCCGCCGAAGATGACCGCCGAGAGCCAGTAGCCGAGGCTGAGCCGCTCGGCCGCGAGATCGCCCGCCGCCGTGCCCAACGCGAAGGTGAACAGGACGGCGAGCCAGTAGAACGCCTCCCGCCGGGTGGTGTAGATCGTGTGGATCGAGAGCGTCCGCTCGCTCGCGTACCAGGCCGCGAACACCACTGCGAGGCTGACGCCGAAGACGATCGTGGTCGTGACCAGCGAGACGCCGAAGTTGTCCACCAGGTTGTCGGTGATCTGGGTGCCGACGACGCTGATCAGGACGACCGCGAGCCAGTAGATCCCCGGGATGTACCTCCACGCCCTGAACTGGAAGAGCAGCGCGACGAGCAACAGGCCACCGGTGATGAAAGTCGTCTTGGTGAGACCCAGATTCAGGTTCGTCGCGAGGTAGTCCGCCGCGGTCTCGCCTACGGTCGTGCAGAGGATCTTGATGATCCAGAAGTAGATCGTGACCTCTGGGACTTTGTTGAGCATCTGACGGCGCGACATCCGGGCGAGGCTCGCGGTCCTCGCCTGACCGGCGCCTGAACGGAAGCGCTAACAGGGGCAGAATGCTGCCTTTACCTGCCGGCCCTACGCTGGCCCCATGCGCACACTGATCGCCCTTGCAGCCCTGGCCGTGGCGGCAGCGCCCCCGGTCCCACTACGCGCACAGCGCGCGATCAAGCAGCGAACGCAGGTCAATGCGTACGTTCCGGCGCGGATCCCGTCCGGGTTCCGCTACTACCGGTGGAGCCTGAAGTCGCCAGGCCTTCGGATCGTGTTCCGCAACAAGGCCGGCTGGGAGATCGTCTTCAGCGCATCTTCCGCGGCGGGATGCTCGGCCGCGGGGAAGGAGAAGTCGTTCCAGCTTGACGGGAACAAGGTCTACTGGTCACACACGGAAACCGGGCAGGAAGCGTGGCGCTGCGTCACCGGGGTCAACCACTTCCGAGTTCGCCTCGCCGCTTCCACGACCATTCCGCCGACCAAGTTCTCGGACACCGGGCTCGGCCAGGTCGCAGCGGCCGGCCACTACGTTCGCTAGCGAGGTTTCGGGCGGGATCTCCGGGATACACGTCCTCTGGACAAAACCCAGACAAAGGAGATCCGTATGCGCAGTATCGAGCAGTCGATCGAAGTCGACGTCCCGGTTTCGACCGCGTACAACCAGTGGACGCAGTTCGAGGAGTTCCCCTCCTTCATGGACGGTGTGGACGAGGTCAAGCAGCTGGACGACACCCATCTGCACTGGGTCGCATCGATCGGCGGCCACCGCGAGGAGTGGGACGCCGAGATCACGGAGCAGACCCCGGATCAGCGCATTGCCTGGAAGGCCACCACGGGCAAGGGCAATGCCGGCGTCGTCACGTTCCACTCGCTCGACGAAAGCCGCACGAAGATCATGCTCCAGCTCGACTGGGAGTCGGAAGGGATGGTCGAGGCCCTCGGGGCAATGCTTGGCCAGGACGACCGCAAGGTGAAAGGCGACCTCGACCGGTTCAAGGAGCTGATCGAGAGTCGCCGGGCCGAATCGGGCGCCTGGCGCGGCGAGGTCGAGCAGAAGGCGTAAGCAGAAAGTCCGGGCGGGTCGGCGGCCCTTGGCCGACCGGCCCGCGCTGCGCCATGATGTCCTCTCGCACAACGAAGGAGGCGCAGATGGCGGCCATCACAGACACGGTCGAGATCGCACGAACCCCGGAGGATGTCTTCGCGTACATCGACGAGCTCGACCGCCACGGCGAGTGGCAGGAGGACATCGTCAGCGTCCGCGTCGAGGGCGAGGGCCCGACGAAGGTCGGGACCCGTTCCGTCGAGGTGCGGAAGATGGGTGGACGCGAGCAGACGGTCACGTACGAGATCACCGAGCACGACCCGCCGCGGACCTTCGCCTTCCGCGGAACGGACGGCCCGCTGAGGCCGCTCGGCAAGGGCACGATCGAGGCCCTCGACGGCGGCGAGCGCTCGCGCTTCACGATCGAGTTCGACTTCGAGACGCACGGTTTTGCCGGCAAGGCCCTGCGCCCGATCGCGCTGATGCAGGCGAAGAAGGCCATCCCGAAGGGCCAGCAGCGCCTGAAGGAGCGACTGGAGAGCGGCGCCGCGTAGACCGACGACGGAGGAGCAAGGGTGGCGTTCGAAGAGCTGAAGCAGCGACAGAGCGTGATGTGGGGAAATGGGCCCTACCAGCGCGTGACCGACACGATCGGCGACATTCATGAGCTGGTCGTTGAGCGACTGGAGCCCCAGGCCGGCAAGACGTGGCTCGACCTCGCGTGCGGCACGGGCGCGATGGCCGAGGCGGCTAGTCGTGCAGGAGCTGACGTCGTCGGCATCGACCTCGCGCCGGCGCTCATCGAGACCGCACGTGAGCGGGCGATGGATCAAGGCCTGGACATCGACTATCGCGTCGGCGACTGCGAGCGGCTCGAGAGTGTGTCCGACGGGAGCTTCGAGGTCGTCTCGTCGACCTGCGGGGTCATGTTCGCGCCGGACCACGAAGCGACGGCAAGCGAACTGGCGCGCGTCGTGAAGCCTGGCGGGAAGATCGGCCTCGTGAACTGGACGCCCGAAGGCGGCCTCGGCCGCATGTTCAAGATGATGGCGCCGTTCCAGCCGGCCAAACCCCCGAGCAGCCCCTTCGACTGGGGCAAGGAAGACCGCGTAAAGGAGCTCCTCGGCGACTCATTCGACCTGGAGATCGAGGAGCACGTCTCGACCCTCGAGACCGCGGGCGGCGAGGAGTACTGGCAGCTCTTCTCCACCAGCTACGGCCCCACCAAGACGCTCGTCGAGTCGCTCGACGAAGAGCGAGCCGAAGAGTTCCACAAGACCTGGGTCGACTTCTTCGAAAACGATTACAGGGAGGACGGCAAGATCGTCCACTGCCGCGAGTACTTGTTCGTTCTAGGGACTCGCAAGAGCTAGGAGACCGAGAGGCCTAGCAGTGGAAATTGCCGGACGCCGTTCCGGTGCTTCCGTTGATTCCCCGCACGACGAACGTGCCGCCGCTCGCCGAGGCCTTGAACGCGATGCCCTTCCCGCCCCAGCGCTTCGACTTGTAATAGGCGATCACACCCCCGCCGGTGGGCTTCGAGAGCGGCCCCGAGACGGTGAGCCCAAGATAGGCGAGACCGCTGTTCGTGGCCGCGTTCTGGGAACGCGCACCGACGCCAAGGCTGAGCAACGGGCCGCTCTTCAGGGTCTGTCTCGTGCATGTCCCGTTCTTGAAGGTGACGCCTGGAAAGATGCTGAGCCGCGCTGAGGCCGACCCGCAGTAGTGGACGACCCCCTTCGAGATCGTCGACTTGCAGAGCAGCGCCCGCAGGTTGGCAGGCCTGGCCGCGGCCACGGAGACGCCGACCGCAAGCGCGACGGCGAGAGCAGCTGCGACGACGTGACCTATGGACGCTCGTTTCATGAGTGCCACGACCCTACAGGGGTTCAGCCGCGTAGCAGGGGGCGCGTCAGGCAGGTCGGCCCGCCGTCGCCCTTGCGGGAGATCTCGTCGCCCTCGTACGTGACCACCTCGACGCCGGCGGCCTCCATCCGGCGCCTGGTCTCGTCGTTCCCTTCGAGCGCGAGGGCCTTTCGCGGGCCGAGGGCCAGGACATTCGGGCCCATCGTCTCGAACTCCTCGTCCGGCACCTCGACGGTCTCGATCCCGCGCGCGGCGAGTAGCTCGAGCAGCCGCACCGGTGCGAGCCGTGGATAGACGAGCGCCAGATCCTCGTCGAGCGGCGAGATCAGGCTCATGAGGTGCATGACCTCGCCGCGGCCGTTCCAGTGCGGAAGGTCATAGGAAAGCACCTCGGCCTCGGGAAACGCGGCCGCGAGCTGCTCGACGCCGGAGGCGTTTGTGCGATAGCCGCGCCCGGCGAGCAGCGTCCGCTCGTCCAGCCAGAGCGTGTCGCCGCCGTCGACGGTGCCCGGCGCCTCAATGCGTGCCGCTACGGGCACTCCGGCGCGCGCGAGATCCGCCACGAGCGCATCGGGCTCGCCCAGCCGGCCGTCCTTGCCCGGCCGGAGCAGCACCGCGCCCTCGGCGCCGACGAGCACCGGGTCGTAGGTGTAGATCGCATCGGGATTCGCCGCCTCGCCGTCGGCCGCCACGACCTCGGCGCCGGCCGCCTCGAGCAGCCCTCGCAGCGCCTCGTGCTCTGCGCTCGCCAGTGCGAGATCGGGCTCGGCGCGCCAGCCGTACTCGCGCCAGCGTGCGGCGTCGTCGGACTGCGGGGGGCGAACGAGCACGCGCCGAAGCGGTGCGGTCATCGACCGGGCGTCGTACTGCGTCACGGGGAAGCGAGCCTAGCTTCCGCCGCCGGCCAGCCCTGACCTAGACGGTTCATTTCCGCGTCACGACTTGACAAGTCCACGTGCGAAACAACACGATCACGGAGTGAGCACCGTCGCCCAGATCCTCCAGGAGAAGAGCGGGGACGTGAAGAAGATCGACGGGGACGCCACCGTGCTCGATGCGGTCAGGACGATGGTCGACGCGAACATCGGCGCGATCCTCGTTACCGTCGAGGGCGAGATCAACGGGATCTTCACGGAGCGCGACTACCTGAGGCGCATGGCCGTCGAGGGCCGCCAGGCCGAGGACACATTGGTTCGGGACGTCATGACCTCGCCGCTCGTCTACGTGACGCCGGAGACGAGCGTGGACGAAAGCATGGCGCTGATGACCGACCGGCGGATACGCCATCTGCCCGTCGCCGACGGCGGCGCGATCGTCGGGATGGTCTCGATCGGCGACCTGGTCAAGTTCCAGTCCAAGCAGCAGAGCTTCCAAATTCAGTACCTGACCGACTACATCACCGCGCGCTGAGGACCGGCGAGCTGCGTGCGGCGCGACGCGGCGTCGTCGCGTCCTTCGTCCTGCACGCCGTCACGGCGGGGACGCTCGGGCCACGCCTGCCGGCGATCAAGGCGCAGGCCCACGTCTCGTCGAGCCAGCTCGGGCTCGCGCTGGCGGGCTTCGCCGTCGGGCTCTTCCTCGGCGCCCGCTTCGCTCCCCTCCCGGTGCGGCGGCTCGGGACGCGCGGCGTCATGCGCTACGGCGCGCCTCTGCTCGCGGCCGCGCTCGTCACGCCCGCGCTCGCGCATGGCCTCCTCCCGCTCACCGCGGCGCTCGTCGCCCTTGGATTCGTCAGCGGACTGCTCGACGTCGCGAACAACGCGAACGCCGTCGTCGTCGAGCGTGGCTACGGCCGGCCGGTGATCTCGAGCATCCACGGGGCCTGGAGCGTTGGCCTGCTGGCGAGCTCGCTCCTCTCGGCAGGCGCGGTCGCGGTCGGCGCCTCGCCGCTGCTGCACTTCGGGGTCGTCGCGGCGGCGATCGCGCTGCTCAGCGTTCCCCTGCTGGCCGGACTGCTGCAGTCGGGCAAGGACGCGAAGGACGTAAGGATCGAGGTCCCGCACTCCCATGCCGTTCCGCCCGTCGCGATCCTGCTGCTGGGCGTGATCGGATTCAGCTCGTTCCTCGGGGAGGGGGCGGCGATCGACTGGAGCGCGATCTACGCCAAGGAGTCGCTCGGCGCCTCCGCCACGGCCGCGACATTCGCGTTTGTAGGCTTCTCGCTCGGGATGACCGCGGCGCGCTTCGTCGGCGACCGGCTGACGTCCCGACTCGGCGCCGCACGCCTGGTCCGGATCGGCGGTCTCGCCGGTGCCTGCGGGCTCGCACTCGCGCTCGCAGTGCCCGAGCCCGTCGCGGCGATCGCCGGCTTCACGATCTTCGGCCTCGCCGTGGCGCCGGTCGTACCGCTCACGTTCAGCGCGGCCGGGAACCTCCACGAGGGCGCGGAGGCCGCGCCGCTCGGCTGGGTCGTGACGATCAGCTACCTCGGCGCGATCGTCGGCCCAGCGGCGATCGGCTTCGCCACGCACCTTGTCAGCCTGCGCGCGGCACTGCTGATCCCGGCCGTGCTCGCCCTGGCGATCGCCGCGCTGGCGGGGCGCCTACGCGGTTGAAGCGCGGTCGCTCCGCGTGTGCGCTCTGCGGCGCGCACCAGGAGCGAGAGCTCCAGAGGCCGGCGAGGACCTCCGCAAGAGCGACCGCGAGTTCATCCTCCCGGGCGGAGCGTCAATGGCGCCTGACCCGGACGGGTCAAACCCTCAGGAGAGTTTGGCGGAGTACCGCTCGTCGGCACAGACGGTATTTCGCCAAGCTCTCCTTAAAGCAGACCGTGGTGCCGCGCGGCCACGACGGCCTCGAGCCGCGATTTGGCTTCGAGCGCCCGCAGCACCGCCTTGATGTGATTGCGCGCCGTTTCCTCGGCGATCCCGAGCTCGAACGCGATCTTGCCGGTTGTCCGCCCCTCGCCGAGCAGCCGGAGGACCTCGCGCTGGCGCGGCGTGAGTACGACAACCTGACCGGGAGGATCGCTCACCACCTGGATGCGCGCCGGGGTCACCACGCCGAACACGCCGACGACCTCGCCGTTCGACCGGAGGGCGACCGAGCTGACGTCGACGTCCATCCGCCGGCCGTCTGCGTCGAGGACCGCCGTCGCGTACTCCGTCGCCTCCGCCTCGCCGATCACCTTGCGCGCGAACTGCTCGCGCGCGTGGCGCAGTTCCTCCGGCGCCATCACGGTCGAGAACTTCCTGTTCACGGCATTGGGCCAGAGAGCCAGTCCGGCTGTGTTGAGCCAGCGGATCGTCCCTTCGCGGTCGATCACGTATGCGGGAAGTCCCATCCCGGAGAGTGCCGAATAAATGTCGCTCCGCATGGCGTCCAGGAGCTGCATGAGCGCGACGGCAGGGTCGTTCATCAGCGCTTCAATATTTGCACTATTGGCGCGGCGGTGCCGCGCGAACAGCGCAGGGCGCGCTAGCGATACCGGTAAACGATGCGGCCGCGCGTCAGGTCATAGGGGCTGAGCTCCACCTTGACCTGGTCACCCGGGTTGATGCGAATGCGATAGCGGCGCATCTTGCCCGAGGTGTACCCGAGGGTCTCGTGCCCGTTCTCGAGCGCGATCTTGTACATCCCGCTGCGGAACGACTCCACGACCTCACCCTCGAGCTCGATCTTCTCTTCCTTGTTTGCCAATCAACCCTCCTTTCGATTCGCCCGCCCGCGCCGAGCTCGAAGCTCGGCGCGGGAAGCGGGCGGAACTACCTAAACCGCGACGACGTTGGACGCCTCGGGGCCTTTCTGCCCCTCACGCGCCTCGAACTCCACCTTCGCGCCCTCGGCGAGCGTCTTGAAGCCCTCGCCGGCGATTTGCGAATGATGAACGAAGAGATCCTTCCCGCCGTCCTCCGGCTGGATGAATCCATAGCCCTTCGCGTCGTTGAACCACTTAACGGTTCCGGTTGCCATATAAAAACACCTCCCTACTCATGTGCACGAACGAGTAGGGCGGGCGCGGATTTGCGCCACCGGTACACGCTCTAGTTCGTCTTGGATTGTAGCGCAGTTCCGCAGTTTTAGAGGCTTGCGAAGAGATCGACCGCGTTTCCGTCGGGGTCGAGCAAGGTCGCGTAGCGTTGGCCCCAGAACGCGTCGAACGGCTCGGTCTTGCCTTGGAAGCCCGCCTGAGTGACCCGCGCGTAGGTCGCGTTCACGTCGTCGGGGCTGTCGCACTCGAACGCGAGCGCGATCGCATGGCCTTGTGGCTGTTGCCACTCGGGGTCGAGCTTGCGCATCATCTCGACGGTGTCCCACATCAGGCGGAGGCCGTTCGGCAGGGTCGCCTCGTGGTGGTCCTCGGCGCTCCCCGGGTCGGCGACGTCGACTCCGAGCTCGCGATAGAAGCGAACCGACTGCGGGATGTCGTGCGCGGTGATTCCGAGCGCTGCGAGCTTGGCGGGCACGTGGTGGAGCTTACTTTCCGGGCACGCGCAGGTCACAGCCCGAGAAAGCC
The DNA here is from genome assembly GCA_040005095.1 of Thermoleophilia bacterium. Taxonomy (GTDB): domain Bacteria; phylum Actinomycetota; class Thermoleophilia; order Gaiellales; family Gaiellaceae; genus UBA5186. The sequence continues at coordinate 12,699 of JBDTZN010000021.1, forward strand.
AGGCCGCGGATCCCGCGCTTCTGGGCGTCCCGGAACTCCGGCAGCTGCTTCAGGTTGGCGTTCGTGAGCTTCTGCGAGCTCGTCTGCACGAGCCGGTCGCGGGACAGCTTGAAGATGTGCCGGTCGACGCGGACGCGGGACCCGTTGCTCACCGCGTCGGACGCGACGACGTGCCTCCCGCCCCGATCCAGGCAGCCAACGGCGATCAATGCGCCTCCCGACCCTGCGTAAAGCAGGTCGCGCGAGCCGCGCGCCGCGACCCGCACACGCGCGATCGCTCCACGCTCGAACACGTACAGGGCGAACGCCTCGGTGTTGGCGTCCACGTTGGAGCGGACGACGATCTCACGCCGCGGGTCGGCGCCGAGCCGCACGACGCCGAAAAGCTCCGGGCGGCCGAACGCGACGAGAGCTCGCGGCAGCGCGGTCGAGGCCGTCTTCGTTCCCGACGTGACCACGACGAACCAGCGGCACTGCGACAGCGCGCCCTTGACCATCACAACGCGCACGCCTTCTCTCCGGCCGTTCCCTCCGAGGTCAGCGCGGATCGTGCGCGTCGAATGAACGTGAGCGACCGCGGCGGGGACGGGGCAGGAGGTAGTCGCCGCGCTCGTCACTAAGAAGCGGTGCTAGCCGCGCGAGGATCCGGCAGCGGCGTCAACAGCGGCTCGACCTCGGCCCGGAGGTGCTCGAAGTTCGGCGGCAGCGAGAGCCGCTCGCCGAGGTGCTCCGGATCCTCGTCGGTCGCGAAGCCGGGTCCCATCGTGGCGAGCTCGAACAGGACGCCGCTCGGCTCCCGGAAGTAGATCGACTTGAAGTAGAAGCGGTCGATCACGGGCGTGGGATGCGCGCCCGACTCGGCGATGCGCTGCTGCCACGCGTCGTGCTCCTCCTGCTTCGTCGCGAAGGCGACGTGGTGGATGGTGCCGCCGCCGGGCCGTCCAGTCTCGGCGGGCGGCTCGTCGTACGAGTAGAGGCCGCCACGGGTCTCGCCGCGCACCTCCCAGGCGGCTTCTCCGTCGGGCTCGAAGCCCATCGGCCCCTCCAGGAACTGTCGGCTCTGCTCGGGATCGCGCGCGTAGGCGCGAACCGCATGGAAGCCTTGCAGCGCGTGCTCGCGCGGAATCTCGGGATGCTCGGCGACGAGCGGCTCGTCGCTCGTATCGACGACCTGCAGCTCCAGCGCAAGTCCCTCGGGATCGGCGAAGCGCAGCGTGTCCTCCCTGCGCTCGACCTCGACGTCCTCGGCGCCGAGCCGCTCGGCCCAGAAGTCGAGCGCCTCCTCGGAGGCGACGCGGAAGACGACGGTGTGCACCATCCCGGCGCCTGCGCGACCGGGACCGGCGCCCGGGTACTCGAAGAACGTGATGTCCGAGCCGGCGCTGCCCTTCTCGTCCGCGTAGAAGAGGTGGTAGACGGTCGGGTCGTCCTGGTTGACCGTCTTCTTGACGAGCCTCAAGCCGAGGGCGCGCGCGTAGAAGTCGAGGTTTCGCGGCGCGTCGCCCGTGATTCCGGTGATGTGATGGATCCCGTTCAGCCGCATGGGACTTGAAACTGTGCCAGACCGCGTGGTACTTCCGCAGGATGATTGTTGACCGGTTTCCGTCGGTGCTGTTGCGGGTCGAGGGAGCTGCGCTGGCCCTGGGCGCGCTCGCGCTGTACTTCCACCTCGGCTTCGGCTGGGTCTTGCTCGTCGTGCTCGCGCTCGCGCCGGATCTGAGCGCCGTGGGCTACGCGTTCGGCCCGCGGGTAGGCGCGGTCGCGTACGACGTCGTCCACTGCGAAGCGCTTCCCGCGCTCGTCGGGGTGATCGGGATCCTGCACGGGGCCGACGGGCACATCCAGATCGCGCTGATCTGGCTCACCCACATCGGCGTGGACCGCGCGGTCGGATACGGCCTGAAGTACCCAACCGCCTTCAAGGACACGCACCTGCAGCGCGTCTGACCTCAGTTCAGCGAAGGATCGAGCGGCATGCGGGCGAGCAACTCGTACTGGCCGCCGCGGCGCCGCAGGACAGCGGCCCAGAGGTCGTCGTCCGCGCCGGGAAAGACGTCCCGCTCCTGTGCGGGCACGACGATCCAGTCGTCCCCGGAGAGCTCGTCCTCGAGCTGCCCCGCACCCCAGCCCGCGAGCCCGATGTAGATCCGTGCGCGCCGCGTCGCGGCGCCCACGAGGCTGAAGTCTGCGTCGCCGGAGACGAAGCCGATGTCGCCGAGGACGACAGCAGCCGCCTCCGCGGGATCGTTGAACTCGGCGAGGATCACGACCGCTTCGTCGTCGACCGGCCCGCCGACGTAGACGGTCTCGTCGTCCTCGACAAGCGGGGCGAGCTCCGGCGCAACCTCGCCCACCGTCGCCTCCGAAGGCTGGTTCAGCACGATCCCGATCGCCCCTTCGTCCGAGTGCTGGACGACCAGCACGACCGAGCGCCGGAAGTTCGGATCGAAGAGCGACGGCGAGGCGACGAGGAGGTGACCGGTGAGCGGATCGTCATCCACCCCCGCATTGTGGCGTTTCGAGGCACCGCCGGGGTCAGACCCCGGACGCGGCTCGCAGAGCCGCGTCCCTCAGCGCTCGAATTGAGCGCGGGGCAGGACATCGTCGAGCGCCGCCAGGTCCTCCGCAGTCGGCTCCCAGTCGCCGGCCGCGGCGTTCGCGCGCACCTGCTCGGGTGACGTGGCGCCCGCGATCACCGAGCCGACCGCTGGCTGCGCAGCCAGGCCGCCGATCGCGACCTGAAGCAGTGTCCGTCCGCGCTCTGCAGCGAAGTGCTCGAGCGCCTCGACGGCGTCCCACCGCTCGTCGGGAATATCGCGCCCGGCCAGCCGGCCCGTCGTGGCCTGCTCGCCGCGCCGGTACTTGCCCGTCAGGAGACCGCTCGCGAGCGGGAAGTACGGCAGGATCCCGACCCCGTAACGCAGGCACGCCGGCACGAGCTCCGCCTCGACGTCGCGCTTCAGCAACGAGTACTCGTTCTGCGCACTGACGAACCGCGCGAGGCCCCGATCGCGGGCCGACCAGTCCGCCTCGGCGACCTCCCAAGCGGCCATGTTCGACGAGCCCACGTACCGGACGAGCCCTTGCGCCACGAGCTCGTCGAGCGCCTCCAGCGTCTCCTCGACCGGCGTGATCTCGTCGGGGACGTGGTACTGGTAGACGTCGATCCAGTCCGTGCGCAGCCGCCGCAGCGACGCCTCGACCGCGCGGCGGATGTACGACCGCGACCCGCGCGCCTCCCAGTCGGGCCCACCCATCGGCGAGCCCCACTTCGTGGCGATCACCACCTGGTCGCGCCGGCCCTCGAGCGCGGCTCCGAGCAACTCCTCGCTGCCGCCGCGATCGCCATAGACGTCCGCGGTGTCGATCAAGGTCACGCCGGCATCAATCGCCGCGTCCACCACGGCGCGCGTGCCCGCCGCATCGACGCCCCGGCCGAAGTTGTTCCCGCCAAGCCCGACCACGGACACGACGAGGCCAGAGGAACCGAGGGGCCGGTAGCGCATGCGCCGAGCGTATCCATCGCGGTCGTTGATCGTTCGCACCACCAATTCGAATCGCGAAAGCTCACGGATTCCGGCCCCCTTTCGTTGAACCAGACATGGAGAAGCGACTCGGAACCTCGCTCCTCGTCTGGGTCGCCCTCTGGACGGTCTACATCGTGTGGGGCTCGACGTACATCGGGATCCGGGTCATGGACGAGACGATCCCGCCGATGATCGGCGCGTCGACGCGCTTCCTCGCCGTCGGCGTACTCCTTGGGACCTTCTTGCTCGTGCGCCGTGGCGGGTCTGCGCTGCGTGTGACGAAGCGCGAGCTTCTGTCCCTGGGCATCGTCGGCACGCTCCTGCTCGCCGCCGGAAACGGCGTCCTGATCTACGCCGAGACCTGGGTGCCGGCCGGGATCTCCGCCGTCGTCGTCGCCTCGGTGCCGCTCTGGATCGTCGCCCTCCGACTCGCAGTCCGCGACCGCCCCAAGGTCGCGACCGTCGCGGCCACGCTGTTCGGCTTCGCGGGAGTCGCGCTCCTCGTGTTCGCGCACAACGGGACGGGCGGGGCCACGGCCGGAGGGCTCCTCCTGGTCGTCGTCGCCTCCGTCTCGTGGGCGCTCGGATCGTTCCTCTCCGCGCGGCTGCCCATGCCGAAGGACGCCCTGGTTTCCACCGCATGGGAGGCGTTCCTCGCCGGGCTCGTCCTGTCGGTGGCGGCCGTGCCCGAACTGGGGTCGTTCCATCCAGGCTCGGTCTCGCTGCGCTCGGGGGCGGGGCTGGCGTATCTGATCAGCTTCGGGTCGATCCTGGGGCTCACGGCCTACGTCTGGCTACTCCAGAACGCGCCGATCTCCAAGGTCTCGACGTACGCGTACGTCAACCCGGTCGTGGCGATCTTCCTCGGCGTCGTGCTCCTCGGCGAGTCGCTTACGCCGGCGATCCTCCTCGGCGGGGCGATCATCGTCGTCGCCGTCGCCGCGGTGATCATGATCGAGGGCCGGTCGCCTCGCGTTCGGCGGACCCAGCCCGTCCCGCCGAGATCGCGCGTGCAACCGCCCGCGGAAGTCTCCGCCGGGCGGTCCTGAGCGCCTCGCGGAACGCCGCCTCCGCCTGATCGCCGTGGACGCCTTCGCCGTGCCCGCAGAGGACGTGGCGAGGGCTGACTCGGCCGAGCCGCTTGCGCGGCGGGAGCAGCCGCAGGAGCAGGTGGACGCCGAGCACCTCGCCCAGTGCGCAGAAGAACGGCAGCGTCCCCAGCGCGTCGGCGACGCAGAGAACACGCTCCTCCTGCCACCAGAGCGCGGTCTCCTTCCAGAAGCGGCCTTTGCGGACGAGCAGGAACTCGAACGGGACGCCGTCGAGCCGCCCGATCGGCACGACGTGGTGCGGGACGCCGAAGCGCTCGGCAAAGGCAGCGCAGTCGCGGTTGTGACGGTCGAGCAGCTGGAGCACGCCGCCGGGCTCGCCAAGCGCGCCAATCCGCTCGTCGACGCCCTCGCCGTCGACAGGATCGACGATCCACACCCGCCCGGCTGCCAGCAGCGCATGTGACGTTCGCTGCATCCGGCCCGATTCGATCCAGCCGAAGCCCCACTCGCTCTCGTCGCAAAAACGAGTCACGGATAGAGCCTCTGCTGCTTCCAGGCCGAGCCCTCTCGTTCGTAGAGGACACGGTCGTGGAGGCGGTTCTCGCGGTGCTGCCAAAACTCGTAGCGCTCGGGCCGCACCCGGTAGCCGCCCCACCACTCCGGCCTCGGCGCGTCGTCCGGCAGCGCCTCGACCGCGCGCTCGAGCTCTGCGCGATCCACAAGTGGCCGGCTCTGCCTCGACGCGATCGCGCCGAGCCGGCTCCCGACCGGCCGCGTTGAGAAATAGGCGTCGGACTCGGCATCCGAGACACGCTCGACCGAGCCCTCGACGCGCACCTGCCGGCCGAGGGCCTCCCAGTGGAACAGCAGCGCCGCGCGCGGGTTCGCCTCGAGCTCGCGGCCCTTGCGGCTCTCGTAGTTCGTGAAGAACACAAACCCACACTCGTCCACGCCTTTCAGGAGCACCATTCGCACCGACGGAGCTCCATCCGGAGTCGCGGTCGCCACGGCCATCGCCTCGGGGACGGGCACGCCCGCGTCCCGCGCCTCCGCGAACCAGGCCTCGAACTGCCGCAGCGCATCCGGATCGTCCACCAAGGGAGCTTGACACGGCTCTTTAGTAAGCGTACGCTTACGGTAAGTAATGCCTTACGCACTAGCAATCCAGGCACTCGGCGATCCGACCCGCAGGTCGATCTTCGAGCGGCTGCGAAACGGCCCGCGCGCCGTGGGCGAGCTCGCCCGTGAGCTCCCGGTCAGCAGGCCGGCCGTCTCGCAGCATCTCCGCGTCCTCAAGGAGGCGGGACTCGTGACGGAGGAACGGAACGGCACCCGGCGGATCTACGGCGTCGACGCAGCAAGCGTTGCCGAGCTCCGCGACTACTTCGACGGCTTCTGGTCGGACGCGCTCGAGAGCTTCAAGCGCGCGGTCGAGCAGGACGAAGGGAGGAAGAAATGAGCATGACCGAGACGACCGAGGCTGTTCGCAAGTCTGTCGTCGTCGACGCGGATCGCGAGACGGCGTTCCGCGCCTTCACGGACAAGATCCAGAGCTGGTGGCCGCTCGAGAAGTACGGGGTCTTCGGCGAGGACGCCGAGACGCTGGCCTTCCGGGACGAGCAGATCGTGGAGACCGCGAAGGACGGTCGGGAGGCCGTCTGGGGCAGCGTTCTCGCCTGGGAGCCGCCGACGCGCCTGCACTTCACCTGGCGTCCTGGCTTCGACGCCGACACGCCCGACACCGAGCTGGAGATCACGTTCACCGAAGAGGGCGACCGCACGCGCGTCGACCTCGTGCACACCGGCTGGGACAAGCTCCCGGACGGCGCTAAGTCGCGCGCCGGCTACGACGGCGGCTGGGACGGCGTGCTCGAGGCATACCGCAACGCGATCTAAGTGGCGCCGGCGAGAGCGGATCGATTCATGGTCCGCTCTCGCCAGTAGCTCCACCCGCCCTCGTAGGCGTGCACCTCGCCGTCGCGCACCTCGACGATGCGGTCGGCGATCCGGTCGAGGAAGTAGCGGTCGTGCGAGACGAAGATCACCGTCCCGTCGAACTCCTCGATCGCGCCCTCGAGACGCTCGACCGACTCGAGGTCGAGATGGTTCGTCGGCTCGTCGAGCACGAGGAAGTTCGCGCCGCCGAGCATGAGCAGGAGGAGCTGGAGGCGCGTGCGCTCGCCGCCCGAGAGCAGCTTCGCCGGCCGCCGCACCTGCTCGTAGTCGAACAGGAACTTCATCAGGCGCGAGACGGCCTCGCCCTCCGACATCGGGTGGCTGAGCCGGACGATGTCGATCGGCGAGCGGTCCGGCGTCGGCAGCTCCGCGTCCTGGGCGAGGTAGCCGACGCGGATCCCGCTGCCGCGGCGCACCTCTCCCGTAGTCGGCTCGAGCTCGCCGACGATCGTCTTGACGAAGACGCTCTTCCCCGCGCCGTTCCCGCCGACGACGCCGACACGCTCGCCGCGGATCACGGTCAGGTCGACGTCGGCGAGCACCGGGTCGTCGCCGAACGCGACGGTGACGTCGTTCAGCTCGGCGATCCGCTCGCCGCCGCGCGTCTGCGGACGCAAGCTCAGGGCGATCTTGTGCCGCTCGAGGACCGGCCGCTCGATCTTCTCCATCCGGTCGATCTGGCGCTGCTTGTTCCGCGCCTGCTTGATGTGGCGCTCGTTGACGACCTGCCGGGCCCATTGCTCGAAGCGCTTGATCGCCTCCTCGAGCCGCGCGATCTCCTTCTGCTGGGTGACGTATTGCTGCTGCTGGCGCCGCTGCTCGAGCTCGCGGGCGACGGTGTAGGCGGAGTAGTTGCCGGGCCACAGGCGGATGCGGCCGCCATCGAGCTCGGCGATCTCCGCGACGGTCTCGTCGAGGAGATAGCGGTCGTGGGAGACCGAGACGACTGCGCCCGGGAAGGCCCGTACTCGTTCCTCGAGCGCGGCCCGCCGGTCGGCGTCGAGATGGGTCTCGGGCTCGTCGAGCAGGAGCACGGCCGGCGAGCGCGCCAGGCACTCGGCGAGTGCGACGAGCTTGCGCTGGCCGCCGGAGAGCTGAGTCGTCGGCGTCGCGAGATCCTGCTCGGACAAGCCCAGCTCCAGCAGGTGCGCGCGGGCGCGACCCTCGAAGCCGGGTCCGCCCCCGGCGGTGAACTGCTCGAGGAGCTGCTCTTGGCGGCGCAGGACGCGGGTCATCAGCGCGAGGTCCTGCGCGACGGCCGGATCGGCGAGCCGGGCCGCGGCCGAGGCGAGCTCATGCTCGAGCGCTTCCAGATCGGGGCGTGCGGTGAGGACCGTCTGGAGCGCGGTGCGGTTGTCGCCGGGGACCTGCTGGGGAAGGTAGGCGACGACGGCGTCCTTGCGGCGGGCGACCTCGCCGGCGTCCGCGTCCTCGAGCCCGGCAAGGATGCGGAGGAGCGTCGATTTGCCGGAGCCGTTCGCACCGATGATCCCGATCCGAGCGCTGTCGTCGATTGCGAGCTCGAGCTCGTCGAGGATCCGGCGTCCACCGAAGGACTTGACGATTCCGTGGGCGCCGATCGCGATCATGCCCGAAGGTCCTAGCGGAAGAGGTCTCGCTCGGGCGAGATCACAAGCTCCTGCGCAGTGCCCTCGCCGGTGAGGTCGAGCCCGCGGAGGACCGCGCCGGGGACTCCGTTCACCTTGCCCATCACGAGCTCGGCGGCTCCCGCGATCTCGTCCGCGACCGCGATCTCCGTGTGCTTCAGCTCGTAGCCGACCCGGTCGCGCCGTCCCGAGAGGTCGAGCAGCGGCCGTATCCCCGCGACGCCGAGCGCCACGTCCGTCGTCCCGGCACGCCACGGCCGTCCGAACGAGTCGGTCACGACGACGCCCACGTCCCGCCCGGTCAGCTCGCTCAACCGCTCACGCACCCGCGCGGCCGACGCGTCGGGATCGACGGGCAGAAGGACGAGCATCCCCGCCTCGGGCGCGTTCGACGAGTCGACGCCCGCCGACGCGCAGATGAAGCCGTGACGGGTCTCGGCGATGACGAGCGGCGGCCGGCTGCGCACGACCCGCCGCGACTCCTGCAGGATCGCCTCGATCCGGCGCGGATCCTCGCCCTCCGCCAGCTCGTGCGCGCGCTTGGACGGCTCGATGTCTTCCAGACGGACGACCCGCCCTTCGGACTTCGACACGATCTTCTGCGCGAGCACGACGACGTCGCGATCCTCCAGCTCGATCGAGCCCGCGACCAGCCCCGCGAGATCGTCCCCCTCCCGCACCTCCGGCCAGCCGAGGAGCGGAAGGATCCGCAGCTCGGTCACGGGAGACCGGTGACGCGCAGGCCCGCGTGACCCTTGTAGCGGCGGTTCAGGTTGACGATCACTGCGGTCATGCCCTCGAGCGCCCGCGCGCTCGCGAGCGGCCCCGCGTCGAGCGCCCGGCCGGTCACCACCTGCGCCGCCAACTCGAGCGCGAGCTGCTTCGCATCGTCGTCGTCGCCACAGACGAGTGCGTCGCCGTCGGCCGGCCCCTTGGCCAGCGTCGAGGCGGCGAGCGAATGGAGACCCGCCACGACCGGACCGTCGAGGATCTTCGCCACCTCTTCGGCCAGCGAGCGCTCGGACGCCCGTGGCCGGACGCCGCTCTTCGAGAAGACGAGCTCGCTCGCGACGCTTAGCGTCGGGGTGCTCCCGATTGCGCTCGCAAGCGCGGTCGCCGTGTCCAGCGCGGCATCTGCCTTCACGGCCAAGACGACGAGGTCTGCCCCGGACACCGCTTCCTCGTTCGTCGTGCCGCTCGCGCCGACGGGCTCGGCCGCCTCCTGAGCCCGCGCTGCGTCGCGCGAGCCAACGGCGACATCGTTCCCGGCCGCTGCGAGCAGGCGTGCGAGCGCGAGGCCGAAGTCCCCGGTGCCACCGACGACCGCGATCCTCACGCCGGCACCGCGAGCGCCGCCTCGACGAGCCTACGACGCGCGTCGGCGTCGCTCATCAGCGTGCGCGCGACGATCGGCCGGACCTCGCCGAGCCCGTCGAGGTCGTCCGAGTCGGCCTCGTCCACGACGATCGCGTCGATCAGACCCTTGTAACAGTCTGTTACATGGGCTGGAGAGGTTCCGCCCGCCATCCGCGCAAGCATGCGGTCGGCGGGCCCCTTGACCGCGCAGCCGCCGATCAGCGGGCTCACCGCAACGGAGGGGACGGTGCGCTCCGCGAGCGCTGCGCGGATCCCGTCCACCGCGAGGATCGGGCCGACGCTGACGTAGGGATTGCTCGGCGCGATCAGGGTCACGTCCGCGTCCCGCAACGCCTCGAGCACGCCCGGCGCCGGGGCTGCATTCAGCGCGCCCTCGAAGCGCACGCGATCCACCTCGTCGCGATGGGCGCGCGCGACGAACCATTCCTGGAACGGGAAGCTGCCGGCCGGCGTGTCGAGCCACGTCCGCAGCTCGTTGTCGGTGGCAGGAAGGAGCGGCGTCTCGACGCCGAGCGCCTCGCCCAGGCGGCGTGTCACCTCCGAAAGCGGGACTCCCGCCCGCAGCGCCTGGGTGCGGACGAGGTGCAGCCCGAGGTCGAGATCTCCGAGGCGGAACCAGTCCTCACCTCCGAGCCCGGCCACGGTCTCGAGCGCATTCCACGTCTCGCCGGCCCGGCCCCAGCCGCGCTCTTCATCGTTCAGACCCGCGAGCACGTAGAGGACGCTGTCGAGATCCGGGGAGACGTGCACCCCGAGGACATCCACGTCGTCGCCGACATTGCCGATCACGGTCACGTCGGCCGGGGGCAGCGACTCGACGAGGCCGCGAACGAAGCGCGCGCCGCCGACGCCGCCGGAGAGCACGGCAACCTTCATGCGGCCCGTGCCTTCAACAGCCGCCGCGTGTTGGGGCCGGCGCGCTCACCGGCGCGCACGAGGTCGTCCCAGGTGTCCACGTCGTCGCGGAGACCGGGAAGGTCGAGCAACCGGCCGCCTAGCGTCGCGGCGTACCGGCCCGCGCTGCCGGCGCCGTACAGCGGGACGAAGTCGCGCGCATCGGTCAGCGCCAGGGCGTTCGTCGTGCCGTCCGCCGCGGCGACGAGCGCTGGGGCGGCCGCGGCCAGCGCCTCCAGCTCGTCAGTGCCGACGCAGGGCACGTCAGCGTTCACGATCACGACCGGCCCGGACATGTCCTCGAGGAACGTGGCCAGCGCCTGGCCCTGCCCGCCGGGCGCGTCGCAGACGAGCACCTCGCCGAGCGGCGCGCACGCGGCGCGCACGTCCTCGAGCATCGCCCGCGCGATCTCCGGATCGCCGAGTCGCGATTTCCCGTCCAGACGGTAAGGGATGATGAAAATGGGCATCCGCGGAGAGACTAACGCCGTGCCCAAGCTCTCGAATTCCACGATCGCGGACACGCTCGAGTCCTTCGCGGGCCTGCTCGACCTGTCGGGCGCGAGCTTCTACACCTCCCGCGCGTACCGTCGCGCTGCCGAGCTCGTGCGCTCGACAGAGGCGCCCATCGCAGAACTCGTGGCCTCCGGGCGCGTGCGCGAGCTCCGCGGCATCGGCCCAGGGATCGAGGCGCGGCTCAAGGAGCTCGTCGAGACTGGCAAGATCGCCGAGCTGGAGCAGCTGGAGTCGAGCGTGTCGCCCGAGCTCGTCGGGCTTGGCCGGTTCCTCGGACTCGGTCCGAAGCGCGCCGTCGAGATCGGCCAGTCCCTAGGCGTGCGCACCGCCGACGAGTTCCGGGCCGCCGCGGAGGCCGGACGGCTGGGCGAGGCGCCCGGGATCGGCCCCAAGACCGAGCAGAAGATCCTCGAGCGGCTCTCGCGGGCCGAGCAGCCTTGGCCGCGGCGCGGACTCACGCTCAACCGCGCGCTCGCGCTTTCCGACGGAATCGCGAGCGCGCTTAGCGGCACTACCGCGGGCCACCCGCGCCGGCGCCGCGACAGCTCGGAGCGCTTCGCGGTCGTGGTGGCGGCCGCGGATCCGGAAACGGCCCTCGACCGCTTCGCTGCCCTGCCCCAGATCGTCTCGATCGTCGAGCGCGAGGAGCCGCGCGCGATCGGCGTCGACGTCGAGGGCGTCCCGGTCGAGCTGGTCGCGGCCGATCCGGCGCGGTTCGGGACCGAGCTCGTCCGCGCGACCGGATCGCAGGTGTACGTCGAGGCGCTCGGCGAGCTGCCGGACGAGCCCGACGAGGATGCGCTCTACGCCACTCTGCAGATCCCGTTCTGCCCGCCCGAGCTCCGCGAGGAGCCCTTTCGCGGCCAGCCGCCGCCGCTCGTCGAACTGGCCGACATCCACGGTGACCTGCACGTCCACACGGCCTGGTCGGACGGAAAGGCCAGCGTGCTCGAGATGGGCGAGGCAGCGAGGGACCTCGGCTACGACTACGTGGCGATCTGCGACCACACGCCGAACGTCCGCGTCGTACCCGGCCTCGACGCCGACGACCTGCGCCGCCAGGCCGAGGAGATCGCCGCCGCGAACGAGCAGCTCGCGCCGTTCCGAATCCTGCGGGGAACGGAGTGCGACATCCGCGCCGACGGAACGCTTGACCTTCCCGACGACATCCTCGCCGAGCTCGACTGGGTGCAGCTCAGCCTGCACGCGGGGCAGCGGCAGGCGCGCGACGAGCTGACCCGGAAGGTGACGGAGGCGATGCGGCACCCGGCCGTCTCGTGCCTCAGCCATCCGAAGGGCCGGATCATCAACCACCGCCCGGAGAACGCACTCGATCTCGACCGAACGTTCGAGGTCGCGCTCGAGACGGGCGTCGCAGTCGAGACGAACGGCCTCCCCGACCGGCTCGACCTGAAGGACGTCTACGTGCGTCAGGCGATCGAGGCCGGTGTCCCCGTGTGCTGTTCGACCGACGCGCACTCGGTGCGCGGGCTCGGGAACATGGCTCTGTCAGTCGCGACCGCGCGGCGCGGCTGGGCGACGGCGCCCGACATCCTCAACACAGGTTCGCTGGACGAGTTGCTACGCCGCCGACGCGCCCGGCCCGCGTGACGCCCATTCCTGCAACTCGTACCAGTGGGTCGCGCGCAGAGCCTCCGCGACGCTCGGCTCAGTGTGCTTCGCATAGAAGACGTGGTGGTCGAGGTCGCAGCAGATCGCCAGCGCGCTCATCGTCATGTCCTTCACGAGCATGAGCGCCTCGGCCGGCAGCTTTGCCTCGCCGACGGTGTAGTGCTTGAACTGGAGGTCCGGCGCGAGCTCCATCAGGAGCGGCCAGTCGGGACAGGAGCGGGAGCTCATCGGCTTCCCGTATTCGCCGCTGCGCCGACCGGCTCCTGCGACCAGCGGCCCTCCAGCCGCAGCAGGCCGCGCGACTCGCCGGCGGACGGGTACACGACGAACGTGACCGCGTCGTCGACCTGGTGGTACAGGTGCTCGCCGGAGCCGTCGGAGAGCCCGAGCCGTAGGCGGAAGCGGCCGTCGGCGAGCGGCAGCTCGGGGACCTCGAAGCGCAGCACGCAGCCCGTGTCGTCCCAGCCGAGCTCGGCCGTGTCCACCACGCCGCCCGCAAGGAGCAGCCCTGCCTCGTCGCGCAGCTCGTAGCTGAGCCGCGGCGGCGGCAGCGGCTGCGAAGCCTCGAGCTCGACCCTGAGCGTGAACGGGTCTCCGGCCGCGAACTGCTGCCGCTCCTCGCCGTCAGGCCCGAGCAGCCGCGCCGACTGGACGCGCGCCTCGCCGCTCCCCCACTCCCGCAGCCCGGCCTCGCGTTCTTCGGGATTCCGCTCGTCTGCGAGCTGCCGGTGGTACTCGACGATCGCCTGGTGCGTCTCGCCCTCGAAGGCGACCTCGCCCTGGCGCAGGAGGATCGCGCGCTGGCAGAGACGCTCGACCGCCGAGGCATCGTGTGAGACGAAGACGATCGTCCCGCCGCGCTGCTTGAAGTCGAAGATCTTGCCGAAGCACTTGCGCTGGAAGGCCTCGTCGCCGACCGCGAAGACCTCGTCCAGGAGGAGCACGTCCGCTTCGAGGTGCGACGCGATCGCGAACCCGAGCCGCATGTACATCCCCGACGAGTAGGTGCGCACGGGCAGGTCGATGAACTGCTCGAGCCCGGCGAACGCGACGATCTCGTCGAGATGCTCGCGCACTTTCGCGCGCGGGAGGCCAAGGATCGAGCCGTTCAGGAAGACGTTCTCGCGCCCGGTGAAGTCGGGATGGAAGCCCGCCCCGAGCTCGAGCAGCGTGCCGATCCGTCCTCCGACCTCGACCCGGCCCGAAGTCGGCCTGATGATGTCGGAGAGCAGGCGGAGGAGCGTCGTCTTACCCGAGCCGTTGCGGCCGACGAGCCCGATCGCGCTGCCCGGCTCGACCTGGAAGGACACGTCCTTGAGCGCCCACACGTCGGTGCCTCGCGCGCGCCCGCGTGCGAGCACGAGGTCCTTCAGGGTGCGGCTCTCCTTCGGATAGACGCGGAAGCGGCGCGCGGCGTGCTCGACCTTGATGGCGCCCGGCTTCACGCGGGTGTCCCCACGAGAGCTCGCCGCACGATCCCGGCGAGGACGGCGATGAAGGCGGGGTCGTCGTTCGGCATCTCGATCCGCTCCAGGGTCATTCCGAGCTCGCGCGCCTTGTCCTTTGCCTCGGTGTCGAGGTCCCAGCGAATCTCGAGGTGGTCGGCGACGAAGCCGACGGGACAGACGAGCACGTCGCGGATGCCGCGTGCGTGCAGGTCGCCGAGGTGGTCGAGGATGTCCGGGCCGAGCCACGGCTCGCCGGTCGGGGACTCGCTCTGGAAGGAGAACGTCCAGTCGTCGATCCCGGCCCGCTCGGCGACGAGGCGCGACGTCTCGAGCAGCTGCTCGCGATACGGGTCGCCGTCGTCGAGGATCCGCGCGGGGAGCGAGTGCGCCGTGAAGACGACGTGCGCGGAGGTGCCGCGGATGCGGTCGGCGAGCAGGTCGACGAAGCCCGGCTCGTCGTGCCAGCTCTCGACGAAGACGAGCTCTGCGCGGCCGCCGATCGCGGTCTCCAGCTGCTCGCGGTAGCCGGCGATCGAGAGGCGCGAGTAGTGCGGCGCGAGCACGAGCCCGACGACCGTGTCGGCCTCAGCGGCCCGATCGGCGGCGTCGGAGATCCGCGGCGTCCAGTGCTTCATCCCGGTGAAGACGGGAAGCCCGAGCTCGGCCTCGAGCGCCGCCCGCGTGGCCTCAGTGATCTCGTTGAGGGGATTCGAGTCCTCGATCCCGAGGCGGCGGTAGCGCTCGACGAGGTCTTCGAGCTGCTCCGGCTTGATCGGGCGCCCGCCGCGAATGTCCACGTAGTAGGCCGGCACGTCGGCGATGCGGTCCGGCGAGCCGTACGCCATCAGGACGACCGCCTCGCTCATACGTGCGCCTCGACGGTCGCCTCGTGGACGAGCTCGACCAACCGGCCCAGAGCGTCGGGATCCGTACCGGGGAGCACGCCGTGGCCGAGGTTGAAGATGTGGCCCGGGCGGCCGTCCGCGCGGGCGAGCACGTCGCGCGCGCCCGCCTCCACGCGCGCCCACGGGCCAAGGAGGAGCGCCGGGTCGAGGTTGCCCTGGACGCCGTGCTCTTCGCCGACCGTCTCCCAGCCGCGATCGAGCGGGATCCGCCAGTCCAGTCCGATCACGTCTCCGCCCGCGGCAGCCATATCCTCGAGCAGCGTGGCCGTACCGGTGCCGAAGTGGATCGTGGGGACGTCGACCGAGGAGAGGATTCGCGCGGAGTAGGGCGCGACGAACTCGGCGTAGTCGGCCGGCGAGAGCGCGCCGACCCAGGAGTCGAAGAGCTGAATCGCGTCCGCTCCGGCCTGCGCCTTCGCCGCGACGTAGCGGGAGAACTGCTCGGTCAGCTTGTCCATTAATGCATGCCAGACCTCGGGCGCGCCGTACATCATCGACTTGACCTTCAGGAACTCGCGGCTCGGCTTCCCCTCGATCAGGTAGCCGGCGACAGTGAACGGGCCGCCGCAGAAGCCGATCACCGCCTGGTCGTCGCGCAGCTCGGCGCGTACGAGGCGCACCGCTTCGAGGATCGTCGGCGTGGCCTCCTCGGGGTCGCGCACGACGAGGCGCTCGACGTCGGCGGCGCTTTCGATCGGCTGTGCGACGACCGGCCCGATGCTCTCGACGAGCTCGACGTCGACGCCCATCCCGAGGACGGGATACATGATGTCCGTGAACATGACGGCGGCGTCGACGTCGTGGCGGCGGACGGGCTGCAGCGTCACCTCGGCGGCGAGCTCGGGCTCTG
>JBDTZN010000204.1:0-2628 GCA_040005095.1 Thermoleophilia bacterium
TCGCAGCGGGAGGGAACGCGGTCGATGCCGCCGTCGGCGCAGCGCTCGTGTCCTGGGTCGCCGAGAGCCCCCTCACCGGCCCCGGCGCGGGCGGGTTCATGCTCGTCCACCGCGCCCGGGACCAGTCGACGCGCGTCTACGACTTCTTCGTCTCCGTGGCCGGCCTCGGGCTCGAGCAGCGCGATGTCGTGGACATGGACCGCGTCGACGTCGACTTCAGCGGCGGTTCGACCCAGGTCTTCCACATCGGCGCCGCCTCGTGCGCCGTCCCCGGCGCCGCAGCAGGGCTCGAGGAAGCGCACCGCTCCTTCGGCAGGCTCCCGTGGCGCGACCTCTTCCAACCGGCGATCGAGCTGGCACGAAACGGCGTCGAGCTGAACAAGGGCCAGGCGTACCTGCACGCCATCCTCGACCTGATCCTGCGCCACACACCCGAGTCGCGGGAAGTGTACGAGAAGAATGGGGGCGAGCGCCTCGTCGCCGAGGACACGCTGATCCAGGCCGACCTCGCCAACACGCTCGAGCTAATCGCAGACAAGGGCGGCAAAGTCCTGTACGAAGGCGAGCTCGCCGAACAGATCTCCGATCACATCCGCGCGCACGGCGGCTGCATCACCCGCGAGGACCTGGAGAGCTACCGCGTCATCAGGCGCCGTCCCGTGCGCGCGAGCTTCTGCGGCGAGGAGTACCTCTCCAATCCGCCGCCGTCGGCCGGCGGCATCCTGATCGCCTACGGACTCCCTCTGCTCGAGGAGCTCGGCCCCGGAGACCCAGGTAAAGCGGAGGCGATCGACGCACTCGCGCGCGTCATGCGCGAGCAGGCGAACGCGCGCATCGCGGCAGGCTCGGTGAAAGGGCTCGCGCGTGCGCTCGAAACCCGAGCCGCCGTCGTCTCGCAGGGAACGACGCACATCTCCGTCGTCGACGGCAAGGGCAACGCCGTTGCGCTGACGTCGTCGACGGGCGCCGGCTCGGGCGTCATCGTCCCCGGCACTGGCATCCACATCAACAACATGATCGGCGAGTTCGACCTCGCGAAGCCCCCCCGGGCGGGAGCGCGTCTCTCCTCGATGATGAGTCCCTCGGTCGTCCTGAAGGAAGGCCGCCCGCATCTCGTCGTCGGCAGCGCCGGCTCGCTCCGACTCCGCGGCTCGGTGCTCCAGAACGTCGTCAACGTCGTCGCGCACAAGCTGCCGGTCGAGGACGCGATCGACCGCCCGCGCGTCCACCTCGAGGGCGAGGACCTCCACTGCGAGGGCGGGCACGATCCCGCGGAGCTCGACAAGCTGGAGGAGATGGGGTGGAACGTGACTCGCTGGCGCCGCCAGAACCTCTACTTCGGCGGCGCGTCCGCGGTAACGTTCGAGGACGGCAAGCTCGCCGCCGCGGGAGACCCCAGACGCGGCGGCGCGGGGGTGGTGGTCGAGTGATCGTCCGCAAGGCTGAGGCGACCGACGCCGAAGGGCTGACAGAGCTCGGTACTGCGGTCGGCTCCGAGCCGGAAGGCTGGCTCGTGACGACGAACGGCTGGCGGAACGTCTCCGACGAGCGGCGTTACCTCCGCGCGATCCGGCGCTATCCGAACGCCGCCGTCTTCGTCGCGGAGGACGAGGGGCTCATCGTCGGCCGCCTCTCGGTCGCGCGCGATCAGCATCCCGCGAGCCGCCATGTCGCGGACATCGGCTTGATGGTCGCCGCGTCACATCGCCGCCAAGGCATCGGCACCCTGTTGCTCGAAGCGGCGGTGGCCTGGGCGCGCCGCGCGGGTGTGCGCAAGCTCGAGCTGCACGTCTTCCCCTGGAACGAGGCAGCGATCTCACTCTACGAGCGGTTCGGCTTCGTGCAAGAGGGCTACCGCCGCGAGCAGTACAAGCGCGGCGACGAGTACGTCGACGCCATCCTGATGGCGTACGAGCTCTAGCGGCGCACGGTGAGGACGAACGTCCGCGTGGACGAAAGGTTCTCGGCGTCCCACACGCGCACGGTGATGCGAAACGTGCCCGCGAGGCGCGGCGTGCCGGCGAAGACGCCGTAGGCGAAGCGGACGCCGCGTGGGGGCGAGCCCCGCAGGATCCTCCAGCGCAGGGGGCGCACGCCGCCTCGCACGTCGAGGCTCTTGCGGAGCCGGCGGCCCACCCGCGCGGTCAGCGAAGGCTTCGTCTCGAACGCCAACCTCTGCTTGATCGCGAGCGTGAAGTCCTTGATCGCGGTGCGCCGTCCGTCGTTCACCTTCGCCCTGAACTCGAATGAGCCGCCCACTGCCGGCAGGCCCGAGATCATGCCGTCCTTCGTGAGCCTGAGCCCGGTCGGCAGCCTCCCGGAGTTGAGCGTCCAGGTCAGGACGCCGGCCTCGGATGAGAGCAGTTGGGCCTGGTAGGCCGAACCTTCGGTGCCAGCGGCGAGCGCTGCCGTTTTGACGGTGAACGGCGCGGGGTCGACGACGTAGAACGTGAAGAGCCGTTCCGAGCTGTCGCCGGGACATTGGTTCTTGACCGCTAGCCAGGACTGGAAGCTGCCGCCGATCTGCGGCGTTCCGCTGATCAGTCCATTACCCGTCATCGACACTCCCGGTGGGAAGTAACCCGACTGGTGCTCGTAGTAGTACGGCGGACACCCGCTCCGCGCGCT
>JBDTZN010000076.1:0-8749 GCA_040005095.1 Thermoleophilia bacterium
TTGCTAGCCGCCGGCTCTGCGACCGCCGATCCAGGGGTCGCCGCGAAGCAGGCCGAGGCGCAGCGCGTCATGGGGCAGATCCAGGCAATCGACGCGAGCCTGGAGAAGGCTGTCGAGGCCTACAACGCCGCCACGGTTCGGCTCCAGCAGATCCAGGGCGACCTGAAACGGAACCGGTACGCGCTCTCCGTCGCCCGCTCGAACTACAAGAACGCACAGCGGACGCTCTCGGCGCGACTCGTCACGATCTACACCTCGGGAGCGACCGCGACGACGCTCGACGTCGTCCTCGGCGCCACGAGTCTCGACGATCTCCTGAGTCGCATCGACACCGTCAACCGCGTGTCGCAGCAGGACGCTCAGGTCGCCCGACAGGTGACCTCGTTCAGGGCGCAGGTCAAGCGGCACCAGGCGGAACTCGTCCGCGCGAATGCCGCGCAGCAGCAGGTCGTGGCGTCCCGCGCGTCCGAGCGGAGCCACATCCAGGGCCAGCTCGCCGCGCGCCGTCAGCTCCTCTCCTCGATTCACGGCCAGATCGCGCAGCTGCAGGCGCAGGAGCGGGCCCGGAGCCTCGCTGCTGCCGCCGCCGCGCGCTCCCGCCTTGCCGCGCGTCCGCCGGTCTCCAGCCCCTCCAGTGGCCTCGGGGTCGCAGCGTCGACGCCGGAAGCCTCTGTCGCTCCGCCCTCGCGCTACGGCGGGGTCGTCGGCATCGCGATGCAGTATCTCGGCGTTCCCTATCGCTGGGGCGGCGCGAGCCCGTCGGGCTTCGACTGCTCGGGGTTCATCATGTACGTGTACGCCCAGGTGGGCGTTTCCCTTCCGCACTACACCGGTTCGCAGTACGCAATGGGCGTTCCGGTGGCACGAAGCGATCTGCAGCCGGGAGACCTCGTCTTCTTCAACGGCCTAGGGCACGCGGGGATCTACATCGGCGGGAATCAGATGATCCACGCCCCGCATACCGGCGACGTGGTCAAGGTCTCGTCCCTCACTGGCTGGTACGACTCGACCTACGTCGGCGCCCGCCGAATTCTCTAGCTAGCTGCGCGCCGCTCGGCGCAACGACACGTAGAGCAGGAGCAGCACCGCGGCCGGCAGGACCCACCACGCCGCGACGTGGCGATGGTGCAGGACGGCGACCGCGACGATCGCAAGGCCGACCCCGACGGCGACCCGCCAGTCGTCGCCGACGACGAAGTCCCACCAGAAGCGCGCGAAGCGCTTCATGCGACCGCGATCCTCACGCGCTCGCGCTTCAGGAGCGCGACGAGCGCGGCCGAGCTGAGCGTCACGAAGGCGAGGACGCCCAGGAGCGACGCATCGCCGCCAGGCCACGCCGCGCCTGCGCCTTCGGTCGCCCAGAAGATCCCGAACGTGGTCAGCATCACGCCGACCGCGAACTTGATCGAGTTCTCGGGCACGCGTGCGAGCGGCGCGCGCACGGCCGCCCCGATGCCGACCATGATCACGACGGCCGCGCCGGCGCCTACCGCCGCGAGCGGGATGCTGCCCTGGCTCGCGCCGAAGGTCAGGACGATGAACGCGACCTCCAGTCCCTCCAGGAGCGTCGACTTGAACGCGATCGTGAAGGCGTACCAGTCGAGGCCGGCCCGCTCTTCGCGGCCGGCGGCACGGGCTTCCTCGAGCCCCTTCGCGAAGGCCTCCTCCTCGTCGTGCAGCGCCTTGAAGCCGCTCGCGCGCAGGATCGCCTTGCGCAGCCACTGGAGCCCGAAGACGAGCAGCAGCGCACCGACAACGAGCCGCAGGCGCTCGATCGGGACGACGGTCAGCGCGGGGCCGAGCGCTGCGACCACGGCCGCGAGCGCGATCGTCGCCGCCCCGACGCCGATCAGCGTGGCCCGCCAGCCGCGGGTCACACCGATCGCCAGCACGATCGTCAGCGTCTCGACGACCTCCACCGCACTCGCGAGGAACGTCGAGAGGACGAGAAAAACTGCGCTCGTACTCACCTGTAAAGCGCGTCGATCTCGTCCGCGAAGTGCTGCTCGCAGACGCGGCGCTTCAACTTCAGCGTCGGCGTGACCTCGCCGAGGTCCGCCGAGAAGTCGCGCGGGAGGACCGTGAACCGCTTGATCTGCTCGAAGCGCGAGAGCTTCGCGTTCACTCCGTCGACCACGCCCTGGATCAGCTCCGTCGTCGCGCCTCCGTCGGTCTCGGTCTCGTCGAGCGTGATCAGCGCGGCGACGTACGGCCTGCGGTCGCCGACGACGAGCGCCTGGGAGACGTACTTCGAGCTCTTGAGCGCGTTCTCGAGGTTCTGTGGCGCGACGTTCTTCCCGCCGGCGGTGACGAGGATGTCCTTCTTGCGGTCGGTGATCGAGAGGTAGCCGTCCTCGTCGATCGAGCCGATGTCGCCGGAGCGAAGCCAACCGTCGTCGCCCAGTACCTCGCGCGTGGCGGCCTCGTCCTTGTAGTAGCCGCCGAAGACCGTGTCCGTGCGGATGAGCACCTCGCCGTCGTCGGCGAGCTTCAGCTCGACGCCGTCGTAGGGCTGTCCGACCGTCCCGAAGCGGAACGCGTTCATGCGGTTCGCCGTCGCGGCTGTGGTGCACTCCGTGAGCCCGTAGCCCTCGAGGATCAGGATGTCGAGCGAGTGGAAGAACTCGAGGATCTCCTTCGAGAGCGGCGCGCCCCCTGAAATCCCGACGCGCAGGCGACCGCCGAGCCTCGCCTTCACCTTCGCGTACACGAGCTTGTCGGCCAGCCGGTGCTGGGCTGCGAGGACGGCCGGAATCGGCTCGCCCTGCTGACGTAGCTCGCTGACCCGCTTGCCCACGCGCAAGGCCCAGTCCACGATCTTCCGCTTCGCGCCCGTCTCCGCGTCGAACGCGGCCGTGACGCCGGTGTGGATCTTCTCGTAGAGGCGCGGAACGCTCGGGAAGACCGTCGGACGGACGGTCGGGAGCGCCTCGGCGACGCGCAGCGGATCGGGGCAGAACGCGATCGTGAACCCGAGATACGGCCCGAGCAGGTGCACCAGCCGGCCGAAGTTGTGCGCGAGCGGCAGGAAGAGCAACAGCACGTCGTCGGTCGCGAGGACGTCGTTCGCGGCCTCGGCCTCCTGGCACATGGCGTAGTAGTTGCGGTGCCGGATCATGCAGCCCTTCGGACGGCCGGTGGTGCCGGAGGTGTAGATGAACGTGAAGAGGTCTTCCGGGTCGATTGCCGCGGCGGCCTCCTCGACCGCGTGCGGATGCTCGGCGGCGTGCTCGCGCCCGCGGGCGCGCAAGCCGTCGAAGTCGGCGAAGGAGTAGACGTGCTCGAGCGCGACGTCGGCAATCTTCGCGCGCTGGGCCTCGTCCTCGACGAGGATGCCGACCGCGTCGGAGTTGTCGAGCACGTGTGCGCAGTCGCCCGGCGAGCTGTTGGCGTAGATCGGGGCGGCGACGGCGCCGATCGAGGCCAGCGCGAAGTCGAACAGCGCCCACTCGAGCGTCGTCGAGGCGAGGATGGCGAACGAGTCGCCCTTGCGGATCCCGATCGACAGGAGCCCGTGCGCGAGCTCGTCGACCGCCTTTGCGGCCTCGCTCCACGAAACCTCGCGCCACTCGCCGTCCCGCTCGACGAGATACGCGGGCGCGGAACGGTTCGCGGCGACCGCGTCCTGCCAGAGCCGCGCGATCGTTCGCGTACCTGTTTGCGTGCGCGCTTCGGTCTGGGCCACTGAATCGAAGCTTAGTTCGTGGAGGGAAGCGCCCGCGAGCCGCGAATCGTCCTGGTCCAAGGCAATGCACGCCCAAGCCAGGCTGAAGCCTGGCACGGGACTAACTACAATGGGAGTGGCCCCAATGCGGACGATCTGGAACGGATCCATCAGCTTCGGCCTGGTCAACATCCCCGTCGGATTGGCCCTGGCGACGCAGCGGTCCGACATCGCGTTCCGGACGCTGCACCGCGAGTGCGGGACGCCGATCAAGCAGAAGCGCTGGTGCCCGTTCCACGAGCGCGACGTCGAGGCCGACGAGTTGGTCAAGGGCTGGGAGGTTTCGAAGGGCGAGTTCGTGATGGTCGAGGAAGCCGATCTCGAATCGGTCGCGCTCCAGCGCTCGCACTCGGTCGAGATCCTCCGCTTCGTCGAGCTCGCGCAGGTCGACCCGGTCTACTTCGACCGGACCTACTACCTGGCGCCTGCGGAGGCCGAGGCGCAGCGGCGCCCTTACGTGCTGCTCCTGCGGGCGATGGAGGAGACCGGTACCGCCGCGGTCGGCAAGTTCGTGCTGTGGGGGAAGGAGAATCTATGCCTGATCCGCCCGCACGGCGACACGCTGGCGCTCGAGACGCTGTTCTTCGCCGAGGACGTGCGCTCACGCCGCGAGATCGAGGACGCGGTCACCGAGACGGCGGTCAAGAAGCCGGAGCTCGCGCTCGCGCAGCAGGTGATCCAGAGTCTCGTCGGCGAGTTCAACCCCGAGGAGTTCGAGAACGAGTACCGCCGCGAGCTGAAGGCGATGCTCGAGGCGAAACTCGCGGGCCAGGAGATCAAGAAGCCGGAGCCCGTGGCCGAGACTCCCGTGGTGGATCTGATGGAGGCGCTCCGCCGCAGCGTCGCCGACGTGCAGGGTGCGAAGGCGAAGCCCGCTGCGAAGCGGAAGGCGCCGGCCCGGCCTCGCGCCAAGGCCGGCGTCAAAAAGTCTTAGTAGCTAGCGCGCTAGTGCTTCGGGGCCGTAGCTCCGAGCGACTCGAGCTGCGCCTGGAACAGAGTCTTGTCGATCTTTCCCTGGTAGATCGGGACGCCCTCCTCGATGCAAAGGCGGATGACCTCCTGCCGTTCGAGCCCGAGCTCTTTCGAAAGCTCGTCGGGCGTCAGGTGGTTTGGCATATCGCTCCTTTCATCTCAGGCAATGAAAAAGCCCGCTCACGCGCTGCGTGGACGGGCTCGGTCACTGCCGATAGATGTCGCCGACGGGAATCACAGGGCCCGCCTCCCTTCGCTCGCCATCGCCTCAAAGAATAGTCGCGGCGGAGGACGTTCGCAACGGGTGTGACTACGAAGCGGCGGCCGCCTGGAACACCTCCTCCGCTCCGGCGCCCTCGCGCGGGCCTGACAGGAACTCGACGCGGTTCGCGACGATCTCGATCGCCGTTCGACGCTTGCCCTCTTCCTCCCAGGAGCGGCTGCGCAGGCGCCCGTCGACGCCGACGCGCTGGCCCTTGCTCAGGAAGCGCTCGCAGCTCTCGGCCTGCTTGTCCCACACCGAGACCGGAACGAAGTCGGCGCCGCCGTCCTTCGACGGCCGGTCGATCGCGAGCAGGAAGTTCGCGACCTTGTGCTCGCCCGAGACCTCCCGAACGCTCACGTCGGATGCCAGGTTGCCGATCACCGTCACCACGTTCACGCCTCACCTCCGTTGTCGATGCAACGACCGTATCCATGAGCGTGTGCCGCGTCTGTGTCGTCTCAGTGCCGAATCTGGGTCAGCTCCGGTTTGCCGGCGGAGGCGGGCTTCGCCCGCCGGGAGCCCCGCAGCCGCCTGGCTTGTCGGAACCCCAACCTTCGCCGGCGCCGCCCACGTTGGCCCCTGCACGGCAATCTCAAGGAGGGGGTCCACGGGGGAACCAGGGGTTCCCCCGTGTCTATCGGGGTGCCCAGATTCGAACTGGGGACCTCTCCGACCCGAACGGAGCGCGCTACCAGGCTGCGCCACACCCCGAGGCGGGTAAAGGGTAGCTCAGAGCTAGATGCGGCGATGCACGATCGCCGTGCACTCGTTCTCGACGTAGTCCAGGCCTGCGTCCTCGGCGATCCGGCGCGCCTCGTCGGAAACGACCCCGAGCTGGAGCCAGAGCGCCTTGGCTTCGACCTCGACCGCTTCGCGGGCTATGTCGGGCGTGTACTCGGAGCGGCGGAAGACGTCCACCAGGTCGATCGGCTCGTCGATCTCCGCGAGGTTCGTGACGCACGGGATGCCGAGGATCTCGTCGCAATCCCGGGGGCGCACGGGGATCACGCGATATCCGGCGGCGAGGAGATAGCGCATCACCCCGTGGCTCGGGCGCTCCGGGCGCGGGGACGCGCCGACGAGGGCGATGGTCCGTGTTCCGCGCAGGATCTGCTCCGGCGACCTCATCGCTCACTCCACTTTACGCAGCCAGGGGCGGGTCAACATCACGGCAAAGAGGATCGCCGACACGGAGGCGCCGACCGCGATGATCGGACCCGGAGGCGCAAAGCCGGAGACCACCGCCGCCACGAGGAGGCCGATCGGCATCAGCCCGAACGAGCCGAAGATGTCCAGACTGACCACCCGTGAGAGGAGGCCTTCGGGCACGAGCTCCATCAGCATCGTGTCCCAGAGCGCCGTCCCGAAGCCGATCAAAGCGCCCCGCAAGACCGCGAAGACCAGCGCCAGCTCGTACCACGGTGAGAGCACGAGCCCGATGATCGCAAGCGAGTTCGCGCCCCAGATGACGTAGGAGAGCGTCCCACGCCCTCTGCGCGGATTCAGCTGGCCGAAGAGCACCGTGCCGAGCACCATCCCGAGCCCGACCAGCGCGGTCAGCACGCCGTACGACCCGATCCCGCGGCCGAAGTGCTCCTTCACGAGCTTCGGCAGGAGCACCTGCTGGGGCGCGAGTTGCAGCATCAGCACCAGTGAGAACATCGCGATCGTGACCCAGAGCCAGGGCACGCCCCTGACGTAGCGGAACCCGGCGCGGATCTCCCGGAAGGTTCCCTCGCGTGCGACGACGTCGATCAGGCGCGGCCGAGCAAGGTAGAGCAGGAAGGCAGAGACCACGAACGAGACCGAGTTGAGGCCGAACACGAGCGCCGGGCCCGTCGAGTGGTAGAGGAACGCGGCGAGCACCGGCCCGACGAGGAAGCTCCCATAGCGCGAGACGCCGATCAACGCATTCGCCGACCCCAGCGACGGGGGCTCGACGACCAGCGGGACGATCCCGCCGAAGGCCGGATAGAAGAAGCCGTCCCCGAGCCCGACG
Source organism: Thermoleophilia bacterium (assembly GCA_040005095.1). Classification (GTDB taxonomy): domain Bacteria; phylum Actinomycetota; class Thermoleophilia; order Gaiellales; family Gaiellaceae; genus UBA5186. The sequence continues at coordinate 6,961 of JBDTZN010000076.1, forward strand.
AGAGTCGTGAACAGCAGGATGAGCGGGAAGGTCAGGTGCCCGGTGGCGTCGGTCAGCGCGAGGCCGCCGACGGCGCCGAAGCGGGCGAGGTCCGAGACGATCATTAGCGCGCGCCTGCTGTAGCGATCCGCGAGCGCTCCCCCGATCAGCAGGGTCGCGAGCGTCGAGACCGACTCTGCGACGAGCACGAAGCCGAACTTGGTCGAGCCGGCCAGCGTGAACGTCCGCCACCCGAGCGCGGTGATGAAGGCGGTGTTGCCGATCAGCGAGACGGTCTGACCAGACCACAGGAGACGGAAGTCCCGGTGCTCGAGCGCGTGGAAGATGCGCGGTCGCCGGACCGGATCGATCAGTGTTGCCATAGGTGGTCGCTATTCTTTCAGGATGCCGGAGCGGATTCGCGTCGCCTGTGTCCAGCTTACGTCGGCAACAAACAAGGCTGCGGGACTGGAGCAGGCGGAACGGCTCGTCGCGCGCGCTGCCGCGACGGGCGCGGACCTCGTCGTCCTCCCGGAGAAGTGGAACGGCGTGGGCGGCCCGGAGGCGCTCGAGGCTCTCGCGGAGCCCCTTGACGGCGGCGAGTCCGTCGCGGCGATGGCGGGGTGGGCCCGTACGCACGGGATCTCGCTCGTCGGCGGGTCGATCACGGAGCGCCGCGAAGGGCGCGAGAAGCTCTCGAACACGAGCCTTGCGTTCGATCCCGAAGGGTCGCTCGTCGCGGTGTACCGGAAGATCCACTTGTTCGACGTGGACGTGGCCGGGGTCAGGTACCGGGAGTCGGACGCCGAGGAGCCGGGGGACGAGCCGGTCATTGCCACGCTCGAAGACTGGCCGGTGGGCCTGACGGTTTGCTACGACCTCCGCTTCCCCGAGCTGTACCGGATCCTCGCGCTCGAGGGCGCCGAGCTCGTCACGATTCCGGCGAACTTCACCGAGCGCACCGGGCGCGACCACTGGGAGGTACTCGTCCGGGCCCGGGCGATCGAGAACCAGTGCTACGTCGCGGCGGCCGGCCAGGTCGGTGAGCCGATGCCGGGCCGGCCGAGCTACGGGCGCTCGCTGATCGTCGATCCTTGGGGCACGGTGCTGGCGCAGGCGCCCGACGAGCAAACGGTGATCGTCGCGGAGGTCGACCGCGCCCGCGTGCGCGACGTGCGCGCGAGCCTCCCGTCGCTCGCGAACCGCCGTCCCGAGTCGTACCGGTGGCCCACTCCCGCGTGAGCGAGCTGCGCGCGGTTCTCCTCGACGTCGACTTCACGCTCTGCCGCCCGGGGCCTGAGCTTGGACCGGTGAGCTACGTGCGCGTCGGCGAGCGGCACGGCTTGGCGCTCGACCCGGTGCGCTACGAGGAGGCGCGGCAGCGCGCACTGGCGGGCTTCCAGCGCCATCCCCAGCTGCTCCACGACGAAGAGCTGTGGATCGCGTTCACGGAGCGCATCGTCCAGGGCATGGGCGGAACGGGCCGCGCGACGCGCGCGTGCGCCACCGAGCTCGAGAACGCGTGGGAGAACTCGGCGAACTTCGACCTGTACGAGGACGTCTTCCCGGTGCTCGAGGAGTTGCGCCGCCACGGATTGAAGCTCGGTCTGATCTCGAACGGCGTCCGCGACCTCGGCAAGTTCGTCGCGCACCACCGGCTCGACGTCGACGTCGCGATCGGCTCGCGGGAGCACGGTTGGACGAAGCCGCACGCGTCGATCTTCCGCTCCGCGCTCGAGCGGCTGGGCGTGCGCGCGGACGAGGCGGCGATGGTCGGCGACTCCCCCGAGGACGACATCGAAGGCGCCCG
>JBDTZN010000205.1:0-2597 GCA_040005095.1 Thermoleophilia bacterium
CGGAGCGCGAGTGGGTGCTCTGCGAGGGCAAGGCCGGCACGGTCGTCTTCGCGGACACGTGCGGGTACCACAAGCAGCTGAAGCCAGAGACCGACGAGCGTCTCCTGCTGATGTCCCATTACGTTTCCGGTACGCCTCAGGTGCCGCACGAGCTGGAGATCCGCGGCCTCGACGGAAGAGAGCTCTCGGAAGACCAGTACGTGGCGGCCTTCGACCGCTCGCGTTAGCGCACGATCAAGCCCGCCAGCGCGTCCGCCCACGCCGCGGGCGTGAAGGTCGCGACGAGCTCACTTGACCGGGCCCCCATCCACGCACGCAGTTGGGCGTCCTCGGCGAGTCGGCGCATTGCCTCCGCGAGGCCGCGCTCGTCGTCGACCCTAACGCGGAAGCCGTTCCCACCCTCCTCGATCAGGTCCGGCGCCGCACCGACGCCGTCGGTCGCGATAAGTGGGAGCCCGGCCTCTGCGGCTTCGTTCAGGACCATTCCCCACGGCTCCGAGCGAGACGGGAGCACGAAGACGTCCGCTTCGGCCAGGAGGCGGACGATCTCCTCGCGTCCGACGGCGCCGGTGAAGCGGACTCGGTCGCCGGCCAGGGCGCGCAGGCGCTGCTCGTCGGAGCCCGAGCCTGCGAGCACGAGCTCGCCTGGAACGTCTGCGAAGGCACGCAGGAGCGTGTCCAGCCCTTTTTCAGGGTCGAGGCGACCGGCGTAGAGGAACGTGCAGCTCTCCCGGCCGCTGCGGTCGACAGCCGCCGCGCCGTAGATGGACGCGTCGACGGCGTTCGGCGCGACCACGAGCCGCTCCTTCGGGACGCCGAGCGACAGCGCGTACGCCTTCGCGGCGGTGCCCGGCACGAAGTAGCCGTCTGCCGCGCGCACCATCGCGCGCTTCGCCCATTCGAGCGGACGCGCCTCCGAGCGCGCGTCGTGCGCGGTCGACTCGATCCAGAGCACGAGCTTCCGCCTCCGCGCCTTCGTCCATGCAAGCGCCTGCCAGAACGCGGGCTGGTTCCAGCCTCCGACGCCGACGACGTCTGGTTCGAACTGCTCGAGCTCCCGGATCACCCCGCGGGAGACGACGGTCCAGCGGCCGCCGCGGCGAAAGTCGTGCCCGCGCAGGACGCGCCTGTCGAAGCGCACCTCCTGGGGATCGACGCGGTAGTACGAGCGGCGCGGGTCGGTCTCGGCCAGAAAGAGGGCGCGGAAGTCGATCCGCTGCGCCAACGCGTTGTAGAGCGGAACGCGGTACGGCGCCGCGATCTCGCCGAGCAGCGCGAAGCGCGTCATTTCAACGTCGAGGCGATGAGCCGCCGGACGATCCAAGGCTCGCGCAGCAGCTTCGGGTCGAGGCGAAGCGCCTGCAGCAACCGGCGGCGCGAGCGGCGCTGGTCCCCGAGCACGGCCCAGCTGCGCGCGAGCATGAGCAGGAAGTTGCGCCGCGCCGCACGCGCATCCGGGACGTCTTGCCGTTCGTCGAGTAGCGCCAGGTGCTTTTCCGCTGTCTGGATCTGCCCCATCGTGAGCTCGTAGGTCGTCATCTGCCCGGGGTGGTGGCGATACACGGCGACTGCGGGGAGCTCGAGAAAGACGATCCGCGTCTCGAGCGCGAGGCGGAGGTAGAGGTCGTAGTCGTCGAGGAGGAGCGCTGGATCGTAGAGCCCCGCCTGCTCGATCGCATCCACGCGCGCCGTCAGGGCAGAGCTGAAGCAGCGGCAGTCGAACGCGTAGCCGGCGTACGTGACGCCGTTCTGGTGGGCGCGGGAGAAGAGCTCGTGATGACGCTCGGTCTCCTCGGGAAGCGGCCGGTCGAGCTCGTCGATCAGATCCACGTGGCCGTGCACCATCCCCACGCTCCGGTCGGCAAGCACCGGCACCTGGCGCTCGAGCTTGTCCGACGCCCAGCGGTCGTCGGAGTCGAGAAACGAGATCAGCGGCGTCCGGGTCTCCCTCACCGCACGGTTGCGAGCTCCGGACCGTCCTTCGTTCCCCTGGCGCACGTAGCGGATGCGGTCGCGGTAGGGCGCCAGCACGGCCTCGGTGTCGTCGGTCGAGCCGTCGTCGACGACGAGGATCTCGTCGGGCTCCAGCGTCTGCGCGAATGCGCTCTCCAGCGCGCCCGGGAGAAACGCGGCCCGGTTGTAGGTCGTGATCGCCGCGGTGACCGCGTTCACCGCGCGACCTCGGCGTAGAGCTCGAGGATCTTCTCCTCCATTGCCCTGGCCGTGAACCGCTCCGCCACGCGCCGCCGCCCGGCCTCGCCGAAACGGCGGCGCAGCTCCGGGTCCTCGAGCAGCCGGCGCAGAGCCGCGGCCAGCGCGACCGGATCGCGCGGCGGCACGAGCAGCCCGGTCTCGCCGTCCGCCACCACTTCCGGCGTGCCGCCGACCGCGGTGGCCACCACCGGCCGGCCGTGCGCCATCGCTTCCAGCAGGCTCATCGGCAGCCCTTCCGTCCACGACGGGAGCGCGACCACGTCGAGCTCGTCGAGGAGCGCGGGCACGTCCTCGCGGAAGCCCAGCTCAAGACGGTCACGCACGCCCATCCGTTCCGCCTCGCGTTCGAGCTCGGCCTGGAATGCACCGCCGCGCTCGAGGTC
>JBDTZN010000022.1:0-28151 GCA_040005095.1 Thermoleophilia bacterium
CGACGTTGCTAGGGAGAGGCGCGACGTTCGCTAGAAGTTGCCGCCTCCGCCGCCGTCGCCGCCACCGCCGCCGCCACTCCCGATGCCACCGCTGCCGCCGCCGCCGGCCTTCACGGCCTGCTTGAGCGTGCTGCCAGCCGAGAACTTCGGCACGTATGCAGCCGGAATGGTGACCTTCTGGCTGGGGTTACGCGGATTCACGCCCTGGCGCTCGGCGCGATGCTGCGCCGTGAACCGGCCGAACCCGGTGAACTGGACGTTGTCACCCTTGGCAAGGGCGTCTGTGATCCCTTCGAGGAACGCGTCCACAGCCTTGCCTGCGTCGCGGTTCGACAGACCCGATCGTTGCGCTACATCGTTCACGAACTCTTGCTTCGTCACTACCTCTCCTCCTGTCGCGGATCGCCAGAAAAGCCGATTTGACCCTACCAGGCTCCTGCATTTGGCTCAACCATGCGGGTTTGCGGCACTTTTCGCACTTTGCAGGATTTCCGAGGCCAGAAAGATGGGCCTGAGCCGCACCGCTTGCCTGGCGAGGGCGTCGGCGCCACCCTCCTCGCGGTCGACCACGCAGACCGCGGTGCGAACGACCGCTCCCGCCTCCCGAAGGGCCTCGACGGAGGCCAGGAGCGCACCGCCCGAGGTGACGACGTCCTCGACGAGGCACACCGTCTCCCCCGACTCGAACACTCCTTCGATGCGGTTTCCCGTCGAATACTCCTTCGCCTCCTTGCGGACAATCAAAAAGGGCAGACCGGACGCCAGAGACCCCGCGGCGGCCAGCGCGACCGCTCCGAGCTCGGGCCCGGCGAGCCTCGTCGCCTCGGGCTCGTGTTCCGCGACGAGCGCCGCGATGCGCTTCCCGAGCGCGCCGAGGAGCTCCGGGAGCGTCTCGAAGCGGTACTTGTCGAGGTAGTAGCGGGAGCGGCGTCCCGAGCGCAGGACGAAGTCGCCTTCGAGGTACGCGACCTCGCGGATCGCGTCGCGCAGCTCCTCGTCGGTCACCGGTTCGTCCGCCGACGCGACCGCGCTTCTGGGGCGGGGGAGGCAAGCGAGGCAAGGACGCAGGGAGTGCGCGTATCCGGCGGATACGCGCGCGACTGAGGACGCGGCATCGCGCCGCTTCCCGCGCGCCAGAGGCCCGTCTCGCGGCGGGGGGCGAGCCGGCTCAAGCGCGTGCGGCGTGGATGGCTTCCCGCGCTAGGCCGAGCAGCCGGGCCAGGTCGGGGGAGCCTTCCGTGAGCGTCTTCATCGAGCCGTCGGCGTAGTAGAGGTCGACGCGCTCGCGGCCACGGCCGGTCGTCCGGCGCAGCAGCGCGGCGACGGCGAAGAAGCCGCCGGCGAACGCGAGCAGCACGGTGAACTTACGCATCGTCGTTCGGCGCCTCGGTCGCCTTCTTCGCTCGCGCCCGCGGTTTTCGCTTCGGCTTCGCGTCCTCCGCGGCGCGGAGCGCGCTCTTCAGGTCGTAGAAGACGAGCCCGACCGTCGGGTCCGGCACCGTCGTCGCGGCGATCAACTTGTCGCCCTCGCGCAGGACGAACACGCTTCCCTCCGGCGTCTCGGCCTCGAGCTGTGTCAGCGCTTCGCCGCCGTCGCGGAGGCTCTCGGACGCGTCGAGGAGCGCCTTGGCAGCGTCCGCGAAACGGGCCGCAGACACGTCGTCCGCGAACGTCGAGCCGGCGACCGCACCCTTGCCGTCGAGCAGCACGACGCTCTCGATCTGCGACGAGATTTCGGTGAGGTCGGCGATTGCCTGGGCTGCGTCCATCGGTTCAGGACGCTAACACGCAGGTGATACTGCGGTCCGTGAGGCGCAAGCGGAAGCGGCGGTTGCTGCAGAAGTTCTTCGGCGACCGCGGAACGCACCTCGCGGCGATGATCGCCTACTTCGCTCTGCTGTCGTTCGTGCCCCTGTCTTTTCTCGCCCTGTCGGTGCTCGGCCTGACCGGGCGCGCGGACGAGTCGAGCTTCCTCGTCAGGGAGATCACGAAGACGCTGCCGGGTGTGCCGATCGTGCGCATCGTCGACCTCGTGAACGCGGTGCGGAACGACGCGGCGACACTCGGGGTGATCGGCGGCGTGGCCCTGCTCTGGACGTCGCTGTCGCTGTTCAGCGTGCTCGAGTCGGCGTTCAACATCGTCTACGGACGGCCGAACCGCTCGTTCCTCCGGGGGAAGCGGATCGCATTCTCGCTGATGACCGGATCGCTCGTGACGCTCTTCCTGGCGTTGCTCGCCGGCTCACTGGGAGCCGAGGCGCTGCGCCGGTACGCGCCGGGTGTAGTCGGCAGCGGGATCAGCGCCTACGTCGTCTCGATCCTCCTCTCGTCCTTCGGCGTCTTCGTCTTTTTGGTCTCCGCGTACTACGTCCTCACGAACGTCGACCTCACGATCCGCAACGTGCTGCCCGGTGCGCTCCTCGCGACGTTCTTGCTCCAGGTGACGTTCCAGGCCCTGCCGCTCTACGTGCGCTTCGCGAAGGTCAACCCGGCGCTGCACACGTTCGGAGGAACGGCGATCCTGCTCGTCTGGCTCTACGTGATGTCGAACGTGATCGTGTTCGGCGCGGAGCTCAACTGGTGGCTCGGCTACCAGGAAGAGGAGCCGGTCGGCGAGGAGGCCGTAGGCCTGGCATAGCCCTCGTCCGGACTTTGTGGCTCTGAGCCACTATCTCGTCTTCCGTGACGAAGTCGTGACGATTCCGGCACACCTGGCGTGGAGGAATGCGGGGCGCAAGCCCGGGGGACCGGCACAACTGAGAGTTTGTGGCTCTGAGCCACTAAGTCGGGAAAGCGCTGTGCAAGGCCCTCGCCGCGCGTGCCCGGTGGGAGTGCTCGCGCTTCCAGGCATTGCCTAGCTCGGCGACGGTTTTCGTCTCCTCGTCCGGCACGAAGATCGGGTCGTAGCCGAAGCCTTCGTCGCCGCGCGGCTCCGCCGCGATCGTGCCCTCGAGAATGCCGGTGCCGCGTAGCTCGGCCCCCTCCGGTGAGAGTGCGACCAGCTCGCACACGTAGCGCGCGCGACGGTCGTCCGCGCCCGCGAGCTCCTCCAGCGCCCGGGCGACGCCGTCGTCCGCCCAGCGCGCCGACTGCACTCCGGGACGGCCACCCAGCGCTGCCAGCTCGATCCCCGAGTCCTCACCGATCGACCATGCGCCACCGGCGAGCGAGCGCCCGAACTCCGCCTTCCCGCGCGCATTCTGGTAGTACGTCTCGCCGTCCTCGGGCGGAAACTCGTCGGCACCGAGCAGCTCGAGCTCCCAATCGGGAAGAGCCGCGCGCAGCTCCTCCAGCTTGTGCGCGTTCTGCGACGCGAGCCTCGCGATCACTTGTGCCAGCGGACGCCCACCACGTAGTCCAGGTCGGCCAGGTGTGCCGCGAGCTCGTCGGAGACCTCGTCGAGCTCGAGCGTGACGACGCGGCGGTCCGCCTCGTCGGCCGTCTCGAAGTGCGTGACGTGCGCCCCACGACGTTCCAGCTCGGCCAGCAGCTCGCTCGTCGCGCCGGTGAGCTCGACGACGATGCGCTGCTCCTCGGGGCGGGCGCGCTCGAGCACGCGATATGCGAGCGCGCGCAACGGCCAGAGGGCAAGGATCACGATCGCGGTGCCGAACAGCGCGGCCGAGTAGTAGCCGGCGCCCGACGCCATCCCGATCGCGGCGACTCCCCAGAGCGTCGCAGCGGTCGTCAGGCCGCGCACGGAAAGTCCCTCGCGGATGATCGCGCCGGCGCCGAGGAACCCGATTCCGGTCACGATCTGCGCGGCGATACGCGTGGGATCGGCACGGATGACGGGGCCGCCGTTCGCGATCAGGTCGTGGAAGCCGTAGGCCGAGACGATCGTGAAGAGCGCCGAGCCCACCGAAACCAGCACGTGCGTCCGCAGCCCCGCCTCGCGGTCGCGCAGCTCACGCTCGATGCCGATCGCGGCGCCGAGCGCCGCTGCCACTGCGAGGCGCGCGAGCTCGTCCCACCAGGTCAGCGCGAGAGCGCTAGACGCGAGCAACGTCGACCGCCTCGGCCTGCGCGAGCCCGATCTCCTCGATCCCCCCCGCCGCGAGCTCCAGCAGCTCGTCCAGCTGCTCGCGCGAGAACGGCGCCTGCTCGGCGGTCGCCTGCACCTCGACGAGCCGCCCGTCGCCGATCATGACCACGTTCATGTCCACCTCGGCCGACGAGTCCTCGGAGTAGTCGAGGTCGAGCAGCGGCACGCCGCCGACGATTCCCACCGAGACCGCGCCGACCGAGTCGCGGAAGACCTTCCCGAGCCCGAAGCGGTCGAGCGCACGCCGGCCCGCGATGTAGGCGCCACAGATGGCCGCGCAGCGCGTGCCGCCGTCCGCCTGGAGGACGTCGCAGTCGAGCCAGAGCGTGCGCTCGCCGAGCGCCTCGAAGTCGGTCACCGAGCGGATCGCCCGGCCGATCAGCCGCTGGATCTCGACCGTGCGCCCGCCCTGCTTGCCGCGTGAAGCCTCGCGCTCGGTGCGGTCGCCGGTTGACGCCGGGAGGAGCGAATACTCCGCCGTCAGCCAGCCGCGGCCCTTGTTCTGGAGCCAGCGCGGCACGCCGTCCTGAATGGAGGCCGTGCACAGCACCTTCGTCTTGCCCTGCGAGTAGAGCACGGCGCCGTGCGGCTGCTCGAGGTAGTCGGGGAGAATCTCGAGCGGCCGCAGCTGGTCGGGCCTCCGCCCGTCCGCGCGTGTCACGCAGCCGCACCCTGAAGCTCGGCGACCGTGACGCGCTCGACCTCGCCGATCGGCAGCTGGAGGAAGCGCCGTCCCATCGTCCGGAAGGCGGCCGGATCGCCGGTCGTGAGGAAGCGGTACGTGCCCTCGCGAGCGGGGTCGTTCTCGATGCCCTTCCGCGCGAGCGTTTCCGCGACCTCGCGCGCCGTCTCCTCGGCGGAGAAGACGAGCGTCACGTCGCGCCCGAACACGCGCTGGAAGATCGGGCGGATCAGCGGATAGTGGGTGCAGCCGAGGATGACCGTGTCCACCGCGACCTCCTTGAGCGACGCCGCGTACTCACGTACTGCCTCTTCCGTCTCTGGCCCATATGGGTCGTCGCCCTCGATCAGCGGCACGAGCCGCGGGCAGGCCACCGGGAAGAACTCGGCGCCGGCGTCGAGTGCGCGCACGAGCTCCCCGTAGCGGCCCGACTCGACTGTTCCCTCCGTCGCGAGCAGCCCGATCCGGCGGTTGCGCGTCGCCTGCACGGCCGCGTGCGCCTCGGGCGTGATCACGCCCACGATCGGGACTTGCAGCTCCTCCTGCAACTGCGGCAACGCGGCGGACGTGGCGGTGTTGCACGCGACGACGATCAGCTTCACGCCACGGCCTTCGAGGTAGCCGGCGATCTCGCGTGCGAACCCGCGCACCTCGTCGAGCGCACGCGGCCCGTACGGCAGCCGCGCATGGTCGCCGAGGTAGACGAAGTCCTCGTGCGGCATCGTCACGAGGCACTCGTGGAGGACGGTCAGGCCGCCTACTCCCGAGTCGAAGACTCCGACCGGCCGGGGATCCATTCCGGCGATTGTAGAAGCGACGCCGGTCCGGCTAGGGTCCAGGGCTCGTGCGACGATGCCTCGTTGTCCTCTCGCTCGTCGTGCTCGCGCTGGTCATGGCGAGCTCCGCGGCCGCGAAGGCGTTCTCGAAGACCGACTCGTTCTTCACAGCCGACGACGGCGTCCAACTCGGCGTCAGCTACTACGAGCCGACCGACGTGACGCGGCCCACGGCGGGGTTCCCGGCCGTGATGGTCTTCCACGGGATCGGCGGCAGCCGCGCGTCGGTGGCACCGGTGGCGGAGACGTTCGCCGCGAACGGCTATGCGGTGCTGAGCTTCGACGCTCGGGCTCACGGGCTCTCGGGCGGCCTGTTCACGCTGGACGGCCCGCGTGAGCTGAACGACATCACCGCGCTGTACACCCAGCTCGCGAATCGCCCCGGAATCGACGTCGCCCACATCGGGGCCTGGGGGCTCTCGCTCGGCGGCGGCGCGGTCTGGGCCGCCCAAAACGCCGGGATTCCGTTCGCGGCGATCGAGCCCGTGATCAGCTGGACGGATCTGTACGAGGCGCTCGTGCCGCAAGGCCTCGTCAAGACCGGCGCCGTCTTCCAGTTCTCGAACAGCGTCGCGGGCAAGATCGACCCCACGCTGGCTCCGCTTCTGCCGGACCTGCTCTCGAACCGCAACCTCGCGCCCATCAAGCAGGCCTTCGACGCGCGCTCGGTGCGCACCAACGTGTCGAGGATCACGGTCCCGACGTTCCTGCTGCAAGGTCGCACCGACTACGCGTTCGACATAGACCAGGCCACCGCCGCGTTCCGCGCTCTGCCCAATGCGAAGCGCCTGTACGTCGGTGACGTCGGCCACCCGCCTGCGAAGAATCCGGACGCCGAGAAGCCGTACTACCTCGACGAGTGCGTCCAGTGGTTCGACCGCTTCCTGAAGGGGATCCCGAACGGGATCGACCTGAAGCCGCCAGTCGAGGTCGCCGCGGATCCGTGGACAGGCAAGACCGCGAGCTTCGCGGGCCTGCCGCCGACGAAGACGCTCACTGTCCCCTTCAAGGGCAAGAGCACCATGCGCGGCGATACGAAGATCGTGCGGACCTCCAAGGTCGCGATCGCATCCGGAGAGACCTTCGGCGCGCCGATCGTGCGCGCCAGCGTGTCCGGCTCGTTCACGCATGTCGTCGCCGTCCTGGCGGCCGGGAACACGATCGTCAGCGAGGGCGGAACTGCACTTACCGCGTCCACGAAGCCCCACACCGTCTCGATCAAGCTGATCTCGACCGCGGTGGCGATCCCGCGCGGCGCGCGCCTGACCCTGACCCTCGCGGGAGCCTCGACCGCGCAGAACCCGGCGAACCTGCTCTACCTCGCGACCTTGCCGGCGACGCAGCGCCTGACCGTCGGGAACGTCACGGTCCGGCTGCCGCTGCTGAAGACGCGCATCTCGTCGTGAAGCGGACACTGGCGATCCTGCTGGCGCTCGTCGCCGTCCCGAGCGCGACCGCGGGCAGTTCCGCGACGCCCGGGGTCACCGCCACCAGCGTCACGATCGGCGGCAGCGTCCCGATCACCGGCCCTGCGGCCGCCTTCGGCTCTGTGGCGCGCGGCGCCGACGCCTACTTCAAGTACGTGAACGCCCACGGCGGCGTGAACGGACGGAAGATCGACTACAAGTACGTGGACGACGCCTACGAGCCCTCGCAGACCGTGCTCGCCACGCGGCAGCTCGTGCAGCAGGACAACGTCTTCGCGATCTTCAACACGGTCGGAACGGAGAACAACCTCGCCGTCCGCTCGTTCCTGAACCAGGCGAAGGTGCCGCAGCTGTTCGTGGGCACCGGCGTCTCGAAAATCGGCCGCGAGCACGCGCAGTACCCGTGGACGATCGGCTACCTCCCGAGCTTCGTCGCCGAGGGCCGGATCTACGGGCGCTACGTCGTCAAGACGAAGCCGAAGGCGAAGATCGCCGTGCTCTACGAGAACAGCGACTACGGCACCGACCTCACCGCCGGCCTGCGCAAGGGCCTCGGCGCCAAGGCCGCGCGAATCGTCGCCACGCAGGCCTACGACCCGACCGACGCGACGATCGACTCGCAGATGGCCCGCCTGAAGGCCTCGGGTGCGAACACCTTCATGATGTTCGCGACGCCTAAGTTCGCGATCCTCGCCTTCATCGCGGTGAACAAGCTGGGCTGGCGCCCGCAGATCTTCGTCAGCTCGGTCTCGATCTCGCCGAACATCATGGACATCGCACGGGCTTCGACCCAGGGCCGCACGACCGAGGGCGCGCTCTCGATCGCGTTCGTCAAGGATCCAACCGACCGCGCGCGCTACGGCCGCGACCCGGTGATGAAGCTCTATTCCTCGATCCTCAAGCAGTACCTCCCGAGCGGAAAGTACGAGGACGTCTACAACTACTACGGAATGGCCGTCGCCTACACGATGGTCGACGCGCTGAAGAGGGCCGGCCGAAACCTCACGCGCGAGAGCCTCCTCCGTGCGGCGACGCACCTCAACGAGCGCAATCCGTTCATGCTCACGGGCATCCGCATCCGAACCGGGCCCTCCGACTACTTCCCGATCGACCAGGCGCGGTTCGTCCGCTACCACAAGACGCACTGGATTCCGTTCGGGCCGCTCGCGGCTGCACAAGACTAGTGTTGTGTTCCTCCAACTGCGCCCGCTTTCCGGCGTCTCATCGAATTGCTGCTTCACACCTGAAGCTCACGAAAGGACAGGGGTAATGCACAGACCTCTACGACTTGCCGTGCTGACCGGCACGACCACATTTGCGCTCGCGTTCGCCGGATCCGCACTCGCGGCGTACACACCGCAGTTCATCGTCTCGCACACGCCCAGCAACGTCAGCGCTGCGAGCACGACGATCACGATCAAGCAGACCAAGGACGACGACGCGACCGCGAAGGTCACGTTCTACGTGCCGCAGGGCTACAGCGGAGTGCTCGGCCAGGCCGCCGGGACGAAGCTCGGAACGGTCGCCGCGCACGTGCAGGCAACCGCAATTTCGCAGGACGCGATCCTGCCGATCAACGGCGACGTGATCGCCGCGTCGAACGCCGACGCAACGATTGCTGCCGCCTCGACGCAGTGCACCGGAACGGCCTCGCACTCGGCGTTCTGGGTCCTCGCACTCGAGGCCTCGGGCCAGAAGCTCTCGGTCCCGGTGTTCATCGACACGACCGCAGGCCCCGAAGCCGCGTTCGCGCAGTTCAAGCTCCAGGTCTGCCTGCCGCCCCCGGCGGCCGCGACCTTCGGCGCAAAGCTGCTCGACGCAGCTCTGACGCTGTCGAACGTCTTCACCACACCGGTCTCGCCGGGGCAGTACGTCTGGCCCGCGATCTTCACGCCGTACGCCTCGGCAGCCGGCCCGATCAAGCCGGCGGGAACGGTCCAGTCGCGCGCAATCGTGCGTCTACCCGGCCAGGTCACGCTGAAGGCGAAAATCACGAGCAAGAAGAAGCGCACCGTCACCTTCACCGGCTCCGTCACGGAGAACAGGCTGGGCGTCGGCGGCGCGAAAGTTCAGCTGCTGATCCGCTCCATCGTCGGCTTCACCGCGACGACCAAGGCGAACGGCTCGTACCTCTTCAACCTCAAGAAGAAGGGCAAGAAGGGGACGACGCCCTTCCGGGCTCGGGCGACCGTCGCCGAGAGGTCGATCACGGCCGAGGGCTGTGCGTTGACCATTCCGAACCTGCCGGCGGCTCCCGCCGGCTGCGTGAGCGCCATCGTGGGCGCGTTCACGGCGACCAGCGCGCCGGTCAACGTCAAGCTGTAGCGCTGCACCGCACCACGTCTCGCCTAGCGGGGCTCCTCGGAGCCCCGCTTTTGCGTTTCGCGGCCGCGCGCGAGCGGGTAGCGTCCGGGCATGACACGACCTCGCCTCCCCTTCGCGGTCGCTCTCGTCGCGGTCGCCGCCCTCGTGCTCGCCGCAGCAGCCGCGCCGAGCCGCACCGCCCGTCACCTCGGCCAGCAGGCCGGCACGCAGGAGCTCATCGTCGTGCCGTTCGCGTCGCGCCTCGGCACGGCGAACGCCGACACGGGAATCGCGACTGTGTTCCCAACCGGCCAGCCCGGACCGGCCAAGACCCTCATCTACGTGCCCGCAGGATACGGCGTCGACCTCGCGATCCCGGCGGCAACGACGATCGGGACGGCGGTCGTGAACGGCACGACGAGCGCGGGCACGGTCTCACTGCGCGGGAGCATCGTCGTGGACACTCCTTCGAAGTACCTCACCGATCCCGCTGCGATCGCCTGTGCCGGCGCAGCGTCGCACGCTGCGGTATGGCTCCTGCAGGTCATTGCCGGCGCCACCTCCCTGTCCGTTCCGGTGTTCGTGGACGTCGCGACCGGCGCCGACGGAGGCCTCGGCGTCTTCAAGCTCCAAGCCTGCTTCGCAGCTCCGGACGTTCCCCCGGCCGCGGGCGGCTCGCCTTCGGGGCTCAGGCTGAGCAGCGTGTACGTCGAGCTCACCAAGGGAATCACGAACCCGGCCACACCCGGGGGATTCGTCTGGCGCGAGTTCGTCACGCCCTACTCCCCGGGGACGACGACGCCGAACCCGGCCGGAGTCGTGGAGGTCCGGTCGATCATCCCGCTGCCACAGGTGCTGACGCTGAACGGGCGCTACGAGCCGAAGACCAAGTCGTTCGTGCTGAGCGGCGTCCTGTCCCTGGCAGGCGAAAAGGCCTCGGGGGTCGACGTGGCGATCTTCGGAAGCGCGAAGAAGGCCGTGAGCGCGTTCAAGCGCCTCACGGCGGTCAAGACGAAAGCGAAGGGCGTCTACTCGCACCGGCGCAAGGCCGCGCAGACCATGTACTTCGGCTCGCTCGTCGCCGAGTACTTCACCGGTGCACGGTGCGACACGGGAGCCTCGACCGCGCCCGCCGGTTGCGTCCAGGAGAACATCAGCATCGAGACGTTCTCGAACCTCGTCGCGGTCAAGGTGCCGGTCAAAAAGAAGAAGTAGCCTTCCGGCCATGGCCGTCGTCCGCCTCGGCACCTGCTCGTGGGCCGACGAAGGCCTGGTCAAGACGTGGTATCCGAAGGGGGTCTCCTCGGCGGCTGCACGGCTTGGCTACTACGCCGAGCGCTTCGACGCTGTCGAGGTCGACTCGCCCTTCTACCGCTTGCCCTCGCCCGAGACGTCGGCGCGCTGGGCCGAGCGCACACCGGAAGGGTTCGTCTTCCACGCGAAGGCGTCGAAGGCGATGACGGGACACGAGGAGGCCGAGCTGGAGACGGCGTTCCGGGAGTTCCGCGAGGCGCTCGAGCCGCTCGAAGCGGCCGGGAAGCTCCGCGGCGTGCTGATGCAGTATCCGCCTCGCTTCAAAAAGTCGCCTGAGGCGCTCGCCGAGCTCGAGCCGCTCTCGGCGCTCCTCGATCCGCTCGTGCCGCTCGTCGAGTTCCGTCACCGCTCGTGGATGACGGACGAGGAGCAGGCCGACACGCTCTCGTTCCTCGAACGGCACGGCCTCTCTTATGTGTCCGTCGACTCGCCGGCGACGCGCGCGACGAACGTCATGCCTCGGATCGCCGCCGCGACACATCCTGTCGCCTACGTCCGCTTCCACGGGCGCAACTGGAAGACCTGGAACGCGAAGACGCGCACGTCCGGCGAGCGCTTCGACTGGCTCTACTCGAAGGAGGATCTGCAGGAGTGGGTCGAGCCGCTCGGCCGGCTGGCGCAGGAGGCGGAGGAGGTCTACGCGTTCTTCAACAACAACCGCCACGACTACGCGCCGCGGAGCGCAAACCTTCTGCGCGAGCTGCTAGACGCCGCGGGCATCCCCGCGACGGGCGGAGTGGAACCCGTCCCGGCCGAGCAGACGCTGTTCTAGAGTGATGGTGTGAACGTCCTTGCGATGATCCACGGAGACAAGGTTCGCTCCGGGGTTTTCGGCGAAGGAGTCGCTGCCGCGGGACACCAGCTCGAGGAGTGGAGCCTCGCCTGGGAAACGCCGCTGCCGCGCCCGCTCGACGACTACGGCGCGGTGCTCGTGTTCGGCGGCGCGATGCACGCCGACCAGGACGACCGGCACCCGTGGCTGCGGCAGGAGAACCTCTTCCTCCAGCGGCTGCTCGACCGACATGTCCCCGTGCTCGGTGTCTGCCTCGGCGCGCAGATGCTCGCCAAGGCAGCGTCGGCGCCCGTCGGCCCGTCGAGCGAGCCGGAGATCGGCTGGTTCGAGGTCGAGCTGACCGACGAGGGCCGCGACGATCCGGTGCTCGGCTCGCTCCCGGCGCGGTTCGAAGCGTTCCAATGGCACTTCTACACGCATGGCCTTCCGGCCGGCGCGGTCGAGCTGGCCCGCAGCCGCGTCTGCACCCAGGCGTTCCGCCTCGGCGAGTCGGCCTGGGGCGTCCAGTTCCACCCGGAGGTCACTGCCGAGCAGGTCGAGAGCTGGGTCGTCGAGGACGCGGACGAGCTTCCGGTCTCCGCGGAGGAGTTCAAGGCGGAGACGGCGCGCCGGATCGCCGACTGGAACGAGCTCGGCCGGAAGCTCTGCGCTAGCTTCCTGGAAGTCGCAGTGCGTTCTCCCGTCTCCGTCTGAGTGGCGCCCGCGGCGCTCGGGCTCGCGCTCGCCGCGGCCGTCCTGCACGCCTTCGGCAACGTCCTGATCGGCGGCAGCCGCGACACCGAGTCGACGATGGCGGTCGTCCTGACGCTCAGCGTCGTGGCGTTCGCGCCAATCGCCGCGCTGACCTGGCGCGTGGACGCGGACGCCTGGCCCTGGATCGCCGCGTCGGCCGCGCTCGAGGCGGGCTACTTCGTGCTGCTCACGCTGGCGTACCGCGACTCGGAGATCAGCCTCGTCTATCCGATCGCCCGCGGAAGCGCGCCGGTGCTCGTGCTGCTTGCCGCGATCGCTCTGGGCCGCGGGACATCGTTCGGCCAGGCCGCCGGGGTGCTCGCCGTCGCGGCCGGAGTCGTGCTCGTCCGCGGGATCGGCGGCGAGCCTGACGCCCGCGGGATCGCGCTCGCGCTCGCGACCGGGGTGTTCATCGCCGGCTACACCGTCGTGGACAAGGAAGGCATCCAGCATGCGGCACCGCTGCCGTATCTCGAACTGGTGCTCATCCCGTCGGCGCTCATCGCGGTGCCGCTCATCCTCAAGCGGCGCGGAGCCGCGGCGCTGCGCGCTGCGCTGACCTTCCAGACCGCAGCGGTGTCGATCACGCTGTTCCTCACGTACGTCCTGATTCTCGTGGCGCTGAAGCTCGCGCCGGCCGCGTCGGTCTCCGCAGTGCGGGAGACGAGCGTCGTCTTCGCAGCAGGCCTTGCAGCGTGGCTCCTGCACGAGCGAGTGACGCGCTGGCGCTTCGCCGGCGCCACGCTGGTCGCGGGCGGCATCGCCCTCTTGGCGCTCACCTGACTTAGTAACGGTCTGTTACTTGGATTGATCGGAGGCGCCGGTCTCCGCTGGGAGGTCTGGGTGGCGCGACCACTCGTGCCACGAGCCGACGTAGTTTCGGGCTCGGTAGCCGGCGGCCCGCAGCGCCTCGACGGCCAAAGACGAACGACCGCCGGTGTGGCAGTACGCCACGACCTCCGCACCCTCCGACAGGCCGACCAGCTCCCGGATCTCCTCGGGCCCTCGCACGATCAGTTCTCCGACGGAGAGGTGGCGCGCGCCCGGAATACGCCCCTGGCGGGGATCCGACGGATAGCCGCGCTCCCCGGTGAACTCCGGGCGCGAGCGGACATCGAGGATCGTCAGCTCGGGATCGTCCAGCCGGGCGACGAGCTCGGGTAGCTCGATCACGCGAGCTCCTGCACGCCCGGCAGCGCGACCGCTTCCGCGAAGCCGTGCTCCGCGCGCTCGATCCCCATCAGCGCCGCGACCTGGCCGAGCAGCTCGCGTGCCGGCGGCAGCTCCTCCGAGGAGCGGGCGGTCCGCGCGACGGCGCGAACCTGCGCGGGCTCTGCGCCAGTAAGACGCGCGACGAGGGTCGGATTGGCCGCGAGAGCCAGCGCGTCGACCGTGGCCATCGGCCCGTAATACGCGGGGACAGACAGGTACTCGTCGACCATCCGCCCGCGCTCGAAGAGCAGGTAGCGCACCACGTCGCCGCGCTCGAGCGCGAATGCGACGGCGACGCCAAGCCCGTCCGAGAGCTCGCCGGCAAGCCGGCGCTGAGCGTCCCGATCCTCGTCGACCCGGTCGTTGTACACGGCGATCCAGCCGTTGCTCGCCGGAGTCACGATCGTCCGCGAAGGCGCGCGCACGCGGGGCAGGAACCGGCGGACGATGCGCTGGACCGCGCGTTCGTCGTCCGACTGGACGTGCACCGACCCGAAGGACGGCTCCGCGTCCGCCGGCACGAGCCTCGCCTGCAGAGACTCGACCTCGACCGTCATCACCTTCATCAGCTCGGAGAAGCCGAGCCGCTCCCACACCGCCACGGCGTCGGCGTTCGCCGTGAGTACGTCCAGCGAGACGCGCGTCACACCGCGCTCGGCCAGCGCGGACACGACCTCGCCGACGAGCGCCTTCAGCACGCCGCTCCGCCGGGCGCGCGACCGCACGTAGGCGTCCGTCAGGTGCGCCCGCGCCTTCTCGGGCTCGCCGACGAAGACGTAGCCGACCGCGCCCTCCTCGTCCTCGGCGATCGCGGCGAGCCCGGCTCGCACATGGCGCGAAAGGTCAACCCAGGCCTCCTCCCAGCTCTCGCCGAAGCCGGGCGGCGGCGGAACCTCGCGCTCAAACTCCTCCCAGAGCTCGCGTACGATCGCCTCGTCCGCCTCCGTCACGCGCCGGATGTTCACGGCGCCATCAGCCCGGCGAGGAGGTAATGCGCCGTCAGGTTCTGGAACGGGTCGAAGCGCTCGCCGAGCGCACGGACGTCCTGGATCGACAGCATCGGGCCGTCACCATAGAAGCGCGACACGGCCTTCCGCACGGCCAGGTCGCCAGCGGGCCACGCGCGCGGGCGCGCGAGATGCCTTGCGAGGAACCAGTCCGCCGTCCATTCGCCGAGGCCGCGGACGCCGACGAGCGTGTTCTTCACCTCGTCGTCGGGGAGGCCTCCGAGCGCGTCGAGGTCGAGCGCCGACGCGGCGAGCCCGGTCACGTACTCGGCCTTCCTGCGGGAGAAGCCGAGCGCCGCGAGCTTGTCCTCGCTCGCCTCGGCGAGCGCTGCGCGCGTCGGGAACGCGTACGCGACCGTCCCCGGCTCGCCGTAGCGGTCGATCAGGCGGTTGCGAATCGAGAAGGCCGCGTGCAGCGAGACCTGCTGGGCGGTGATCGAGGTGACGAGGGTCTCGAAGGGATCGGGATTGAGCGGAGGCCGCAGGCCTGCGAAGCGCTCGACGAGGCCCGCCAGCACCTCGTCGCCCCGCGCGAACTCGTAGAACGCACCGAGATCGAACTCGTCGCCGAGCAGCGTGCGAACGACCGGCTCGATCTCCACGTCGAGCGGCTCGACTTCCACCCCGCCCGGGGCTGCGGCGATGCGCACATCGCGACCGGCCACGGCGCGATGCAGCGCGCCCTCGTGCCACAGGTTCGCCCGGTCGGGCCCGAAGGCGCGGTAGCGCGCGGTCGAGAGCTCGAAGTCGTACGGCTCCGGCAGCGGCAGCACGGGCATGTCGAGACGCTAGAGACTCGCGAGAATGCGCGCGGCGTCTGAGCCGTCACGGACGAGCGCAAGCTCGGGCCGCGCGGCGAGCAAGAGCATCGCGTGGCTCCACGTCAGCGGGAGCACCCAGGCGGGATCGCCTTCGCGCGTGACCTGCTCCGGGAGCAGACCAAGCGCTGTCTGCCTCGACAGGGCGAACTCGACGGTCTGACGCAGCCCGTCCTCGTCGCCGGCCCGCCGCCGGTGCAGGCCGAGCCAGAGCGTAGTCAGGATCCACGCGTTGCCGCCCCGGTAGTCGTCGTCCGTGTAGCGGAGGACTCCGCCGCCGTCCTCGACCAGTTCGCGCTCGATCGCCTCGACAGTCGCGCGCATGCGCGGCGAGTCCGCGTCCACCGCGCCGAAGGGCCAGGACAGTCCGAGCAGGGATGCGTCGACCGTCGCGTCGAGCTCCTCGACAGCTCCCACCGCGTGGTTCGGATAGGGCAACCCGGAGTCGAAGAGCGGCGGCTCCTCCCCGGGTACCTCGAGCCCGACGCACCGCGAACGCAGGTACCGGCCGTGCTCGTCGCTCCAGAGGTGCCGCTCGATCGCCTGCTGGACGTCATGGGCTCCCCCGGCGTAGCCCGCGGCGAGCTCGGGCTCCTGCCTGCGCGCCATCTTGGCGGCCGAGCAGAGCCCCCCGTAGATCGCGGCAGCGGAGTAAGCGTGCTGGCCCTGACGCTCCTCCCACAGGTCGACGCTCGGACGGGGCAGGCCTGTCGCGTCGTCGCGAAAGGCGAGCAGGAAGTCGGCGCCGCGGCGCATCGCCGGCCACAGCTCGCGTTCGAGGACCGGGTCGGCGAGCTCCTCGCACGCGGCCTCGAACGCGAACAGAACGGCGCCCGTCTCGTCGATCTGGTGGAGCCCCCAAGAGGGGGCGAGGCGGCCCTCCGTCCAGTGGCGTTGCAGCCACAGCCCCTCGGGCACCTGGGTGCGTACGAGCCAGCGTAGCGCGGCCCGCGCCTCGTCTGCGCGGCCGGCCGCGAGCATCCCGAGGACGATGTAAGCGAGGTCGCGGCCCCACACGAAGCCGTACCCTCCGCAGCCCTCGAAGACGGAGTCGAACTCGGGCGCGGCGATCACGCTGCCCGACGCCCGATCGGTTGCGAGGTCGAGGACGAGCAGCGACCGCTTGTAGAGCGCCGCCGCCTCGCTCCCCGTCGCTTCTTCCGCGGCGGCGAGTCGCGCTCGATCCTCGGCGAGCCGCTGCTCGAGCAACGCGTCGGCGTCACGAAGCAAAGTTGCGCGGAGAAGAGCCAGTGCTTCCTCCGGGCTCGGGCCGAAGGCGAGTGCGACGTCCACCGGGCCGGGCGCAGCCGCCAGCAGCGCTCCGTCGACGGCGCCCTGGTCGATGGTACGACAGCTGAGTTCCCCGCGCTCGGCCTCCTCGCGAACAGACCCTGCCTGGCCGCCGCATGTCGCGGCGAAATCGCTCCAGAAGCCGATCGCGAGCGCGCGGTCGCGCCGGTAGAAGACGAGCGCGCCGGTGTCCGGGTCGACGTACGCGCTCCCGTACCTCGTGCTCTCGTCCGGCTCGGGCCGGCAGTACAGGAGCACGCGCCCGTCGTCGCCCGTCGGGCGAACCCGGCGTACGAGAACGTCGCCGGACAGCGCGAGGTCGACGAGCTCCGCGGCGGGCCCGGTCGTGCGGAGCGCGTTCGAGTCCTCGAGGTACTCCTGCGCGTACGCCTCGTCCTCGGCTTCGTCGAGCCAGCCCGTCGGGCCGTCCGCGACGAGACCCAGCCTCAGCTCCCCGAGCTGCTGGCCCCAGTCGACGCTCGGCCAGCAGAGCCGCTCGAGCTCACCCCGGGCCGAGAGGGTCGCGAGCAGCGCGCCGTTGCCGATGACGCCCGCCGGAAGGAACTTCACGCGGCGGCCGGTCGCGTCGCGCTCCATCACTTTGCCGCCCCGGCGTACACGACGCCCGCGAAAGGCCCGAGCGTGACTCGGACGACTCCTCGCAGCGGGCTCACCGGGCCCGGCAGGCCATAACGGCTCTCGAGCGACACGCCGTCGTCGACGAGGCCCTTCACCGGCACTGCCACGGCCTGCTCGCCCGCGCTGCGGTTCAGGATCACCAGGGCCACGCGTCCCTCGGCCTGCCGCAGGTAGGCGACCGTCCCGGCCCGGTCACCGGCGAGGAGGAAGCGGATGTCCCCGGACTGCAGCGCCGGGACGGCGGCCCGCAGCGCCCCAAGCGCGCGGTACGACGCGATCAACCCGTCGTCCGGCGCGCCGCCCGTGTCAGGCCAGGGATACGTGCGGCGGTCGTCCGGATCCTCGTGCCCCGTGACCCCGGCTTCGTCGCCGTAGTAGACGGTCGGCATCCCGGGGAGCGTGAACTGGATCAGTGCGGCCAGCCGCAGCCGCGCCTTACCGGCAGCAAGATTGGCGGCGTTCCGTTCCTTGGCGGCCGGCGAGTCGGCGCCGGGAGTAAGCGTCCACAGGGCGCGCGCCGTGTCGTGGCTGTCGATCAGGTTCATCAACGTGTCCCACGCCGGGCGCGGATAGTCCTCGTAGATGGACGCCACGCGCGCGGCGAACTCCGACGGACGGATTACCGAGCCGCTCGCGGGAAAGCCCTTCGCCTCGAAGCCGCCCGGCGTGAGCAGGCCGAGGACGGCGTCGCGCAGACGGTAGTTCATCGTCGAGTCGGCGCGATCCCCGCGCAGCTGGCGCAGGAGAGTCGTGTCTTTCTGCCAGAGCTCGCCGACGATCACCGCATCGGGATTCGCTCCCTTGACGACCCGCCGAAAAGACGGCCACCAGCCGGCGGGGAAGGACGGATCGCCCATCACGTCGAGCCTCCAGCCGGCGGCTCCGCGCTGGATCCACGTCCGCGCGATGCTGTCCGGTGCGTCGACGAAGTAGCTCTGCACGGCCGGGTTCGACTTCGCGAGCACCGGGATGCTGTCGAAGTTCGCCCAGGCGGCGTAGGTGCTGCCCGCGCAGGGACCGGACCCGCTGAACAGGAACCACGAGCGATAGGACGAGGACGCCGACTCGCAGCCGCCGAGCAGCGGGTAGCGGCCATAGCGGTCGAAGAGGGGGCTGTCCGAGGACATGTGGTTGAAGACGCCGTCGAGGATCACGCGCATCCCGCGGGCTTGCGCCGCCGCCACGAGCGCGTCGAACGCCGCGTTGCCGCCCAGCTGGGGGTCGACGGTGCGATAGTCGGCGGTGTCGTAGCCGTGGTTCGAGCGCGCGGTGAAGATCGGGTTGAGGTAGATCGTGTTCACGCCGAGGCCGCGCAGGTAGTCGAGCTTTTGGGTCACGCCCTCGAGGTCGCCGCCCTGGTAGTCGCGCCCGCGCGGCTGCTGGGAGCAGCCACCGGACGAGTAGCCCCGGCAGTAGCCCTCCGGCAGCGCATTCCAGGGCTGGGCGAGCACCGGATCGTCGTAGCGCGGATCGCCGGTCCGCGGGTCGTTCGCGGGGTTTCCGTTGCGGAAACGGTCGGGGAAGATCTGGTAGACGACAGCGCTCTGCGTCCACGACGGCGTCGCAAAACCGGGCTCGTACACGGTCAGCGCCCAGCTGCGGTCGATCGACGCCGGGACCGCCTCGCCCAGGCCGCCGTCGAGCGCGCTCGTATCGTCCTCGTAGTAGACGGTGCGCCGTCCGTCGCGAATCACGAAGCGGTACCACTGCGTGGCCGGTTGGGCGTTCGGCAGCGTCACGTTCCAGAGCTCGCAGCGGCGCTTGCCGCAGCGCACCGTCGCGGTGCGGCGCAGCGGGAGGAAACGCTCGCGGTTCACATCGACGTCGTAGAGGCGGAGGCGCACGGAGGCGACGTCCTGCGCGTAGGTGCGGAAGCGGAAGCGAACCGGCGTGCCCGCGGGAACCGCGCCGACCGGACTGCGGTAGACGGCGTCACGCGAATCGAACCGAAGCCCGGCGAGGCCGACCTTGCCGTCGCCACGCGTCGCCGCGGCGGTCCCGGGCAGGAGGAGACACGCCGCGAGCGCCGCGAGGACGGGCAGGGATCGGCTCATGCCCCCGCGCCGTCGATCGCGAGCCCCGTGTCGAGATCGAAGAAGTGGAGCTTCCGTGTGTCCACGGTGAGCTCGATCTCCTGGTCCGGCTTGGCCTCGGAGGAGGCGTCGAAGCGGCCGACGAGCGTCATATGCAGCTCGCGCGCCTGCTTCTCCAGCGTCTCCGTCAGCGCCTGCTCTCCCTCGTGGACGCCCTCGATGATCTCCTCGTTGACGACCGGTTTCGCCCGGAAATCAACATGCGCCAGCTGCTCGGCGCCCAGCGCCTCCATCAGCAGCACGCGGCCGCGCAGGAGATTCCCCGGCGGGGCGGCCGATGCGACGGCGGCATCCTCGAGGCTCTCCGGCCTGATGCCGAGCGCGATGTTGCGGCCGACGTACGAGCGCAGCCGCGGGCGTGCGGCGGCGAGACTCTCCGGGAGCTCGAGCTGCTGCTCGCCGAGGATGACGCCGAGGCCGCCGTTCTGCTGGATCAGCTGCGCCTCGACGAGGTTCATGGGCGGCGAGCCGATGAAGCTCGCCACGAAGAGGTTCACGGGCTCGTTGTAGAGCTCCTGCGGAGGCGCGACCTGCTGCAGCTCTCCCTGATACATGACGGCGACGCGGTCACCCATGGTCATCGCCTCGATCTGGTCGTGCGTCACATAGATCGTCGTCGTGCCGAGGTCGTGCTGCAGCCGTGCGATCTCGGCCCGCATCTGCACGCGCAGCTTGGCGTCGAGGTTGGAGAGCGGCTCGTCCATCAGGAATGCCTGCGGTTGCCGGACGATCGCGCGGCCCATCGCCACGCGCTGGCGCTGCCCGCCGGAGAGCTCCTTCGGGCGCCTCTGCAAGTACGGCGTCAGATCGAGCAGCTTCGCGGCCCACGCGACCCGCTCCTCGACGACGCTCTTCGACTCGCGGCGGAGCCGGAGCCCGAAGGCGATGTTCTCGTAGACCGAGAGGTGCGGATAGAGCGCGTAGTTCTGGAAGACCATCGCGACGTCCCGCTGCTTCGGATCGAGGTCGTTCACCACGCGTTCGCCGATCGTGACCGTCCCGTCGGTGATCTCTTCGAGGCCGGCGACCATCCTCAGCGCGGTCGTCTTGCCGCAACCCGAAGGTCCGACGAGAACGAGGAATTCCCCGTCCGCCACCTCCAGCGAGAGGTTGTTCACGGCGAGGACGCCGCCGTCGTACACCTTGTCGACGTCCTTGAAGGCGACCTCAGCCACGCGAACTCCTTTCGAGCTTCCAGATGGAGAAGGCCGGCCCGTCGGCCGGGAGAACGGCGTCGCCCGCGAGCAGCGTGGCGTCGGCGCCGTAGAGGGTCTCGAGCTCGTCGCACCCGAGCAGGTCAAGCGGGAGGCGGATCGGCGCATGGTCGGCTCGAGACGCGAGGCAGAGGAGCGCTTCCCGAGGGGTCTCGCGCAGGTATGCGATCGCGTCCTCGCCGATGTGCGCGTACCGGATGCCGCCGCGCGCGAGAGCCTCGTGCGAGCGCCGCAGCGCGACCAGGCGCCGGTACTCCTCCAGCACCCCGGCGTCCCAGCTCTCGGGCCGGTCCCAGGGAATCGTGCGGCGCGCGTCCTCGCCCCATTCGCCCTCGAGCCCCAGCTCGTCGCCGGCGAAGATCATCGGCACGCCCGGCGTCGTCATCTGCAACCCGACCCCGACGAGCTGACGCTCGCGCGAGCCCGCGACGGTGCGAAAGCGCGCCGTGTCGTGGCTGCCCAGGAGCACCCACGAGTGCAGCGTCGACGGCCACGGAACGCCCGCCCGGAAGGCGCGCATGGCGGCCACGGCCGCGTTCCCGCCGAGCCTCGGAACGCCGACCGGGAGCTCGAAGAACTGCCGGCCGAGCTCTCCCGGTGGCTCGTCACCGCGCAGCCACGTCCAGACCGGACGCGTGAAGCCGGGGTAGTTCATCGTTCCGTGCCAGCCGTCGCCCTGAATGTCCCCGTGGGCGTCGTGCGCGTGCTCGGCGACGAGGAGGTTGTCGCCAACGGAGCGCCGGAGCTCGCGCTGGACCTCGTGGTTGACGTCGATCTCCCCGTAGCGCCCGGTCATGTTGGCGACGTCGATCCGCCAGCCGTCGAGCTCGAACGGCGGCTCGAGCCACTTCCGGACGACCGCGTCGAGGCGGCGGCGGAGCTCCGTGCTCCGGAGATCGAGCTTCGGCAGCGTCGGGATTCCGTACCAGGACGCGTAGCCGTGGTCGAGCTCCTTGTCGAAGTAGAAGAACTCCCGCTCGGGCGAAGCTTCGTCCCGCGCGGCGCGGAACCACTCGTGCTGGTCGCCGACGTGATTCGTCGTGAGGTCGCCGACGACTCGCAGGCCGCGCGCGTGTGCGGCCGAGACGAGCGAGCGGAGCGCGTCGTCGCCGCCGAGCAGCGGATCGACGTGGTCGAAGGTGGTCGAGTCGTAGCGGTGGCTCGAGCCGGCCGGGAAGATCGGCGTGAGGTAGATCACGTTCGCGCCGAGCTGCTCGATGTGATCGAGGTGCGCCTCGATTCCCGGCAGGTCGCCGCCGTAGAGCTCGAAGGGCGTCTCCGGACCGCGTCCGATCGGCAGCGTGTCCCAGTCGCGCTCGATCGCCCAGTCGGGCGCATCCACGGTGGCGCCTCTGCGGGCGAAGCGGTCGGGGAAGATCTGGTAGACGACCGAGCCGAGGTGCCAGTCGGGACCGCCGCCATCGCGTGCCACAACGAAGTCGTCAGAGTCGGGCACGTCGTGGCGGACGAGGCCGTCGCCGTTGACCCACGCGTAGCCGAAGCTTCCGCCGCCGAGCAGCCACCGGTAGTTCGCGCGACGCCCGGTCACGGGGAAGGACGCGCGCCACCACCCCTCCTCGGCGTCCGGCTCCGCGACCTGAGTCACCGGCTCGCCGTCCCAGACGGACCGGAGCACGATCGTGTCGACCTCCGTGCCCTGAGGGACGCGCAATCGCACGGTCGCGATCTCGTCCTCGACCTCGGCGGAGGCGCCGTCGTGATAAGGCTCCGCCAGCAACGTCAACGCCTCGGCCTCCACCGCGGTCATCCCTTCACCGCCCCGCCCGTCAGTCCCGAGACGATGAACCGCTGGAGGAATACGAAGAGGATCACGACCGGCGGCGCGGCGAGTAGGACACCTGCGGCGAACGGCCCCCAATGCTCCGAGTACTGAGCGTCGATGAAGCTGCGCAGGCCGAGCGCGAGCGTGAACTTCTCGTTGTTCTGCAACAGGACGCTCGCGATCACGAACTCGTTGACGACGCCGATGAATGAGAAGAGCCCGATCACCGCGAGCACAGGCGCCGCCAGCGGCAGGATCACGCCCCAGAAGACCTGGGCGGGAGTCGCGCCGTCCACGCGAGCGGACTCGTCGAGCTCGCTCGGGATGGTGTCGAAGAAGCCCTTCATCAACCAGACGTTTACGCCCATCACCCCGCCGAGGTACACGACGATCAACCCGGTCAGCGTGTTCAGGCCGATGAAGCCGAAGACCTTCCCGGTCTGCAGGACGATCAGGTAGAGCGCGACGATCAGCAGGATCTGCGGGAACATCTGGATCAGCAGCAGCCCGAGCAACCCGAGGCGGCGTCCCTTGAAGCGGAAGCGACTGAACGCATACGCCGCGAGCGCGCCGAGCAGCACGGTGAGAACCGCCGTGCAGCTGGCGATGATCATCGTGTTCGCGTACCAGCGGAAGTAGTGCGTGGACGGGTCGTGGAAGAGTGTCCCGAAGTTGTGCAGGGTGAGCTTGTCCGGGATGATCTTCGCGCCGCTGAGCGACGGCACCGCGTTGAACGCGGCCGACGCGACGTACAGAAGCGGGAACATCGCGAACGCGACCGCGACGAGGCCGACGAGGTGGCGCCACCACGTCTCGCGAAGCTCCTTGCGCCGCCGCTGCTTCCGCTTCGCTAGCGCGACGCTCTCGAGCCGCTCGCGCCGCGCTGCCACCGGACGACCGCGCACCTCGTCAAGCGTGCTCATGGCGCCGCCCTTGGGCTTCCATCGGGTCGACTGGTCGTTGCAGACGGACGTGCGGACAGAGCCCGCACGTCCTGACGCCGGCACCGCAAGCGGCGCCTCATGTGACGTTCTCCAGCGCCTTCGTCTTCCAGAAGGTCAGGGCCGAGATGGACGCGACGATGAAGAAGATGATCAGCGCGATCGCGGCCGCCAGGGCGAAGTCCTGGCCCTTCCCGGATGCGAACGCGAGCTTGTACGTGTAGCTGATCAGGATGTCCGTGCTGCCGGCGATCGACTGGTCGCCCGACGCGGGACCGCCTCCGGTCAGGAGGTAGATGTTCCCGAAGTTGTTGAAGTTGAAGGCGAAGGACGCGATCATCAGCGGTGCGACGACGATCAGAAGCAGGGGCAGCGTCACCTTCCTGAAGACCTGGAAGCCGCCGCCGCCGTCGACGCGCGCAGCCTCCTTGAGCTCGGCAGGGATCGACTGCAGCGCACCGAGGCAGACGAGGAAGAAGTACGGGAACGTGAGCCACAGGCTGACGAGGATCACCGAGACCTTCGCCCAGTTCGCGTCGAAGAGCCATGGGACGTGAAGACCGAACTGGCGGTTGACCACGCCGAAGTCGTCGTTCAGAAGCCCTTGCCAGACGAGCAGCGACAAGAACCCGGGCACGGCGTACGGGAGGATCAGCAGCGACCGGTAAAAACGCTTGAAACGCAGCGCCGGGTGGTCGAGCGTCAGCGCCAGGAAGAGCCCGAGCGCGAACGACAGGAAGACGGTCAGCGCGGCGAATGCGAACGTCCAGACGAACACGCGCAGGAACGGCGCCCGGATCAGCGGGTTGTGAACGATCCGGCTGAAGTTGTCGAAGCCGACAGTCGTCTTCCAGCCGGGCTCCAGCTCCGCGCTCCTCGACGGCGTGACGAACGCGCCCTTGCCGTTGTCGCGAAACACGACTCCGTCCTTGATGCGAACGAACTCGTCATGCGCCGCGTCGTACCGCAGCGTGGGCTGCAACTCGACGGCCGAATCGAGCCCTTCCGGCCGAATCGCGGCCGAGCCCAGGGTGGGGACGATGTACGCGCTCAGCTGCCGGTCGAGTGAGAAGAGCTCGCTGCCCTTCACGAGCGCGTACCCCTGAGCGGCGACGATGCCGTCCGGCCCAGTACGAACCGCGCTCTTCGGCAGCGGCTCGAGGCCGTCGGGGGTGCCCACGAACGCGGCGCCCGTGTCCTCGTCCCGCAGCAGCAAGACGAGGTGCCCTTGCTTGTCCTTCGCCGGCGCCATCGCGTACGACTTGCCACTGGCGGCCGGGGCCAGCGAGTTCTCGTTGATCGCGGCGACCGCCTCGTCCTTCGTGAGAATGTGGCCGGTCGAGTAGTTCGTGAAGGCGATGTTGACCGTGTAGACGATCGGGACCGCCTGGAAGCAGATCATCAGCAGCATGCCCGGGATCACGAATTTGAGCGGTAGCGCACGCCGCAGGACGTAGGCCAGATCGATCGCGACCGTGGCCGCGACGAGAACCCCGACGGCGACCCATCGCTCCCGGCCGGCGAGCACCGTCCCCGCCCAGACGGCCACGGCGTTCACGAGCCCGAGCAGGACGATCTTGACGATCAGGCCGACGGTGCCGGAGAACGCGGCCATCAACCGGGCCGGAGCAGAACGAGCCCTGTTTGCCCGGCTCGGGCCTAGGTATTCGGGAGGTGCAGTGGCAGTGCTCAGGCGGATGCTCCTCTCCGCAACGTCAAGTCAGGAGGATTGCCAGGGCGGAAAAAGGGGCGCCCGCCAGCTTCGCAGGCGCCCCTTTCGCGAGCCGGAGGCTCAGCCGCCTGAGGCGATCTTCGTCGCGATGTTGCGCGCGGCGGTCTTGAACGCGATGGCCGCCTTCGTCGAGCCGGCGCCCTTCGTGGCCTTCAGCCAGGCGGCGTTCGTCTCGTCCCAGACGCTCGACATCTGCGGGATGTTCGGCATCGGGACACCGCCGATCCCTGCCTTGCCGAACTGGGCGAGGATGCTGTCGCGGACCTGCTTGCCCGCTGCGGTGTTGGCCGGGAAGCGGCCGTTCGCGGCGGCGAGCGCCCTCTGCGAGCTGGTGCTCATGATGTAACTGCCGACCAGGTCCTTGGCCAGGCTCGACACGCCGTGTGTCGCGGCGAAGCGGGTGACCATGAAGCCCTGGACGCCGAGGAACGGCACCGAGCGGCACCTGATCTTCGGCAGCTGCATGATCTTGACGCTGAGGCCGCTCGTCTTGAGCGTGTCGGCCTCCCACGGACCCGTGACCCAGAAGGCGGCTTCGCCCTTCAGGAACGCGTTCTTGGCGGTTCCGTAGTCGACCTTCGAGTTGATCAGTCCCTCGCTGCTCCACTTGTCGATCAGCGTGGAGTTCTTGATGAACGTCTTGTTCGCCACGCCGATGTTGCGCGGGTTCAAGGTGCCGTTCTTCGCCTTGCCGAACATGTAGCCGCACAGGCCCGCGAAGAACGGGTTCATGTGGTACGTGTCGCCGGCGGGCGCCTGCGGGACGGCGATGGCGATGTTGCCGGCCGCCTTGTTCTTGTGGGCCAGAGCCTGCTTCTCGAGATCCGCCCAGTTCTTCGGGGCGTGCACGAGCCGTGTGTTGACGATCAGCGCGACGTTCTCGAGCGCGACCGGAGCGCCGTACAGCCGCTTCGTGCCGGTGCCGTACGAGAACGCGTCGAGCGCGTACTTCGGGAACAGCTTCAGGACAGACTTCTTGGGCGTCAGCGGAACCACGGAGCCGTCCGCGGCGAGCTGGCCGGTCCAGTCGTGGGCGCCGATGATCACGTCAGGCGCGCTCTCGGCTTGCACGGTCTTCAGCTGGTCGCGGATGTCGCCGAAGTTCTTCTCGACGACCTGCACGGTGACGCCGCGCGTTGCGGCCCATGTGTTCGCGATCTTCTCGATGTCCGCGCGACGATCCTTGTCCGTCCAGATGCGGAGGGTGGTGGCCGTCGAACGCTCGCGTCCCGATGTGGCCGCCGTGGCGGTGGACGCAAGCGACGCCAGCACGAACGATGTGGTCGCCAGAAGCGCGACGACGACTCGTGAGCTGCGCTTGCTCAGCATGTGCATCAATCCTTCCGAGACGAGGTAGGGCTCGTGCCCCTTGAAGGGACGCGGGAGCACGCTCCCGAGACGCGACAGATGTAACGACGTCTTACGTCCATGAAACAGAGGCCGACGGTAATACGCCACCACGAGAAAGTCAAGCGAGAGTTTTGGCTCAACTTGAGTCGGAAGGCTTGCTGTCGTCCGTGATATCTGTTACAGAACACTGATGGCGAATTTGCGAGACGTGGCAAAGCACGCGGGAGTGAGCGTCGCGACGGCCTCGCGGGTCGCCAGCGGGTCGCATCCCGTCCGCCCGGAGACGCGCCAGCGCGTCGAGCGCGCGATGCGTGAACTCCTGTACGTCACGTCGGCGCCTCGCACGGCGAGCGGAGTGATCGGGCTGCTCATGCCGGAGCTCTCGAACCCGATCTTCCCCGCCCTTGCCCAGGCAATGGAGACCCGCGCGACGGCGCTCGGATTCGTGACGGTGCTCTGCACGACTGCCGCCTCCCCGGAAGCCGAGGCGGAGTACGTCCACATGCTGCTCGAGCGGAGGGTCGACGGGATGATCTTCATCTCCTGCGAGATGACCGACCTGAGGGCCGATCACAGCCACTACGCACGGCTGCTCGCCGAAGGCGCGCGGCTCGTGTTCGTGAACGGCGGCGTGGAGCGCCTCGACGTGCCTGCCGTCGGCGTCGACGAGCTCGCGGCCGGACACCTGGGGACGACGCACCTCCTCGAGCTCGGCCACCGACGCATCGGATTCGTTGCCGGCCCGAGCCACTTCGTCCCCACGAGGCAGAAGGCCGCCGGACGCGAGACCGCGCTGACCGAGGCCGGCATCGATCCCGACGGCCTCGTCGCAATGGCCGAGTTCGGCGTCGAGGGCGGCCGGCAGGCGCTCCGCGAGCTGCTGGGACACGAGGATCGGCCGACCGGAGTGATCTGCTCGAGCGACCTGATGGCGATCGGCGTGCTGAAGGAGGCGTCGGCTGCGGGCCTGCGCGTGCCCGAAGATCTCTCGGTCGTGGGCTTCGACGGGATTGACGCGACCGCGTGGACGCAGCCCGCGCTGACGACGATCGAGCAGCCGGTCCAGGACATCGCGGAAACGGCCGTCAACGCGCTCAAGTCGCTCGTCGAGGAGCCCGACCGTCCGCTGCCGAACTTCCTCTTCCGCCCGCAGCTGCGCCTCCGCGCGTCCACAGCTCGCGTCTCCGCTTCGCGGTAGGTTCTCTCCGTGCCGCGTCGCTCTGCGGCGTCAGACTTAGCCAGGAGGACTCCTTGAGACGTTTGCTCGCCGCCATCGTCGCGCTCGCGGCGGTCGCTGCTCTCGCCGTCCCTGTCGCCGGCGCCGCGACTCCGACTGACAAGAAGATCGCCGCCCTGCAGAAGCAGGTCACGGCTCTCACCAAGCAGGTCAAGTTCCTGACCTCCGAGCTCGACGCGAACTACTCGGGCGATGCCTGCCTCGCCGCCTCGACCGCGGACACGTTCCAGCAGACGTGGCTGTTCGCCGGTACGTACCCGGCGACGAGTACGGCGCCGGCGGTGACCGAGAAGAGCTACTCGTGTGCGAGCATCCGCGTCACGCGACAGCCGCCAACGGCCGGCCGCGCGCCCACCGTCGCTGAGTTCCAGTCGATTCTCACGTGGATCGGATGACCGCCGGTTCTTGCGATCATGCGTAGATGCCGCCTCTGGGTGCGAAGGAGCGGGCGCAGCTCCCTGACAGGTCGTTCGCGTACATCGATTCGAAGGGGAAGCGTCGCCTGCCAATCCACGACGCGGCGCACGTTCGGAACGCCCTCGCTCGGTTCAGCCAGTGCGCGTTCGAGGACGAGGAGGCGCGAGACCAGGCCCGCACGCGGCTGCTGAAAGCCGCACAGAAGCACGGGATCGTGCCCATCGGCTTCATCCGGGCGGAGCTGCAGCCGCAGCGGAAGCTTCCCAAGGGCCACGTCACCTTCCT
>JBDTZN010000077.1:0-8571 GCA_040005095.1 Thermoleophilia bacterium
AGGCCTACCGACCTGAGCAGGCGGGGACGTTCCAGGAGCGCGTGCGGGCGCTCGGAGACAGGCTCGGACCGATCCGCATCGTCCTTCAGAGCACCCGCGACGAGGGGATGCTGACCCTCCTGCTCGGCTCGCTCGATCCAGACCTGCAGCTCGCGTTCGACCTGCGGCACCCGTCGTGGGAAGGGATCGAGCCGCGACTTGCGGAGGCCGGCGCCGTACGCGTCGACTCGCTCGACCCCGACGCGCCGTTCCACTACCTGCGTCTGCGGGAACCTCCGTATACCGACGAGCAGCTGGTGGATTGGGCCGAGCGGATCCGCGCCCTGACCGCGCCCGCATTCGTCTATCTGCGCCACGAGGACGAGCCGACCGCGCCGGCGTACGCGAGCCGCCTCGCCGAGCTGCTGGGCTAGAACCGAGCGGTCGCGCCGAGGTGGCGCTCGTGGGCGCCCGACTCGACGATCTCGCCGATCTGCTGCACCGTGTGCCGGAGCTCGTCGTCGGTGTTGTAGAAGTGCGGCCCGAGGCGGAGGCCGACGTCAGGGCGAAAG
The DNA here is from genome assembly GCA_040005095.1 of Thermoleophilia bacterium. GTDB lineage: Bacteria > Actinomycetota > Thermoleophilia > Gaiellales > Gaiellaceae > UBA5186. Next base: position 552 of record JBDTZN010000077.1, read on the forward strand.
TCGCAGAGGATCCCGCGTTCCCCAAGCTCCTTGTGCACTGCCTCGAACTCGGGCACGAGCACCGTGACGGTGCCGCCGCGCCGGGACGGGTCGCGGGGCGAGCCGACTTCGAAGCCGGCCTCGTCGAGGAGCTCGATCAGTAGGGTCGTCTGGCGGACCGAGTTCTCACGGATCCGGGCCACGCCGAGCTCCTCGATCGCGTCATAGCCGGCCGTCGCCGCATACAGCGCGGGAACGTTCGGGGTGCCGGTCAGAAACCGCGCGACGCCGTCCGCGTATTCGAGCTCGGGCTCGAACCCGAACGGGCGCGCGTGCGCCTGCCACCCGACGAGCGTCGGCTCGAGCTCGGCGATGAGGTCGGGGCGGACATAGAGCCAGCCGTTGCCAGGGCCGCCGCAGAGCCATTTCACGGACCCGCCGACGGCGAAGGACACGCCGAGGGCAGTCACGTCCACCGGGACGATCCCCGCGGACTGGTAGGCGTCGAGGACGACGTGGGCGCCCGCGTCGGCAGCGCGGGCCGCAATCGCGCAGGCGTCCTGGATCTCCCCGTTCTTGAACAGCACGTGGCTGATCGGCACGAGGAGGGTGCGCTCGTCGATCGCGTCGACCAGCGATTCTCCGGCCGGGACGACGACGACGTCGAGGTCGGGCTGGGCCTGGTAGAGGTAGCGGACGGACGGGAAGTTGCCTTCCTCGTACACAACGCGGTTCCGGCGCGGGTCGACCGGACGGAAGCACGACAGGACGATCGCCTCGGCGATCGCGACGTTCTGGTGCATCACGGTCGTCCCCGGCGGCGCGCCGATGATTCGGCCGACCTGGTCGCCGACGGTGAGCGGCAGCGTCCACCAGCCCTCGCCCCAGGCTCGGATTCCGCGCGTTCGCCAGGTGCGCGCGTATTCGGCGATCCGATCCTCCGCCGCCGCGGGCATCGCTCCGAGCGAGTGGTTGATGAGGTACGTCGTCTCCGCGAGGATCGGATAGCGGGCGCGGTAGGAGGCGAGGTCACTCACTTGCGCAGACCGTAGAGCACTCCGGTTCGGACGTCCTTGAGAAGGAAGATGATGTCGGGGCGTACGCGGGTGGCCTGCTTGGCGGGGACGAAGACGCGCCGACCTTCGATGCGCGCACTGCCGGCGGGCTGGAAGGCCCCGTAGTCGTGCTCGACCTGTGCGCGCGTGAGCAGGATCGGCTCCACGTAGCGTCCGCCGTGGAACGTGACGGCGTCGGTGTTCCGGCTCGCCGCCTGATACGCGACTCCCGCGCCGAAGAGCACGACGACACCGACCCCGACGGCGAGCAGTACGTGCTTCCTCGTCGGCGGCCGGTCGGGCACGCGGTCGATCGTAACGCCGGCCTCGAGGGTCTGACACGGACGTGGCCCCTTGCGCCACGCTGGGGTCAGACCCCGGACGTGTCTCGTGTGCCGACTTCGTAACGATCGCGCGCGGTTCCGAAAACGAGCTCGCACGCGCCGCTACGGTCAGCGACATGCCGCGTCTGCTTCGCGTCCAAGAGCCGAACGGCATCTACCACGTCACAGCCCGTGGCGTGGGCGGCCTGGCGGTGTTCCCCGGTGACGAGCTGCGGCGCGTGTATCTCCGACTCCTGCGCCGGACGATCGACCGGTACGACTGGATCTGCCATGCGTATTGCCTGCTCTCGACCCATTTCCACCTGATCGTGCAGATCCGCGACGTGAACCTGTCGGCAGGCATGCAGAACCTGAACGGAGTCTTCGGCGCCTGGTTCAACGACACGATCGAGCGCCGCGGCCACGTCTTCGAAGGACGCTTCCGGTCGTGGCCGATCGAGACGGACGAGTACTTCGCGAAGGCCTGCAACTACGTGTGGTGGAACCCCGTCGAGGCCGGCCTTTGCGATCGCCCCGACGAGTGGCGATGGACGGGCGGCCGCGCGCTGCGGAACATGCCCGGGGTCAGACCCCGGACCGTGCCAGGGAGGAAGGGTCCGCCGTGGCTAGGAGAGGCGCTTCAGCAGACCGAGCGCCTGCTGGTTCCACGGGACTCGGTGCGTGACGCCGGCGGCGCGTTGCGTGCCGCGATTCGCGAGGTACCAGTCGTACGTCTCGATCAACGCCTCCGCGTTCGACAGCCGCGGCGACCAACCGAGCAGCCGCTCCGCCTTCGAGACGTCGACGAACGAGTCCCGATGCGCCGTCTTGTAGTGCCACTCGGCGAGAGGCGAGACGCGCGCGAGCTCCAGCGCGCGCAGGATCACCTCCGCGGGACGCGCCGGAACCGGAGTGATCCGGCTCGGCGAGCCGGCATGGTCGATCAACGCCTGCAGGTCGCCGCGCACGGTGCCGAAACGCACGGCCCCGACATTGAGCACCTCACCCGCGACACCGGCGCCGCCGGCCCGCACGATCGCATCGACGAGGTCCTCGACGGCGAGCAGTTGGTACCGGTTCTCGCCGCTACCGAGCACGTAGATCCGCCGCCCCTCCCGGATCCAGTCGAAGAGAATCTCGAAGACGCCGAGCCGCTCCGCGCCGATGAACGTCTTCGGCCGGATGATCACCGTCTCGAGGTCGCCGCCGTTCGCCACGCGCACGAGCCGTTCCGCATCGATCTTCGACTCGCCGTAGTGGCCCACGCCGACGAGCGGATCGTCCTCCTCGATCGGATGCTTCTCGGGCACGCCGTACACCGCGGTCGACGAGACGAGGATCAGGCGCCGCACGCCGGCCTCGCGCGCCGCGAGCACGACGTTCTCCGTGCCGCCTACGTTGACCGACCGGATCGATTCCCGCGTGGCCTGGATCGGGAGCGCTGCGGCAGCGTGCACGACCACGTCGGCGCCCGCGCAGAGCTCGCGCACCCTTGCGCCGTCGCGGATGTCGCCGCGCAACTCCGTCACCGACCCCTCGAGCTCGGCGTCGTCGAGCGGCGCCACGTCGAGCGACCGGACCTCGTGCCCGTCGGCGAGGAGCCGCCGCGCAAGGTGCAATCCGAGGAAGCCGGCGCCGCCGGTGATCGCCCACAGCATCCGCGACACGCTACCGGTCGAGCGAAACGGCCTTCGCGGGCTCCGGCGCGGGCTGGGTCGGCGGCTTCGAATCGACGAGCACCGCCGCCGCGAGGAGCACCGCGACCGCGACGGCGCTCTCACCCACGAGGCTCCGGGGCAGGCGCGAGAGGATCGCCGAGTCGCCGCGCTCGAGCGCCGGCCCGGCGACGAAGTGGTGCACGGCCCCCCACGTCAATGCGAGCGCGACCAGCGCGAGCTTCACCAGCAGGATGTGCCCGTAGTGCTCGCGCCAGAGATCCGACACGTGCGGAAGCCGCAAGATGCTGAGGTACAGGCCGGCAATGATCACGAGCCCGATCAGCACAGGTGCCAGCCGCGCAAAGCCCAAGAAAGCCTCACGCCGCAGCTCGGGCGCCGCCGGCCAGACGACGAAGGCGAGCTGGACGAGCCCCCCGGCCCAGAGGCACGCGGCGGACAGGTGCACCCAGTCCGCGAGCACCGAGAGCCTTCCCGAGCCAGCGTCTGCGGCCGAGTGGCCGGAGAGCGAGAGGCCCGAGGCGAAGCCGAGCCCGATGAGGAACGCGGCCCAGAGCAGCGCACGCCGCTCGGTCAGCCAGGCGAGGAAGAGCAGAGCCGAGACGAGCGCAAACCCGAGCGTCATCGCGATGAATGCGGTGCCGAAGCGCGTCCCCCCGGCGATTGGCGACAGGTCGCCGTACAGCAGGTCCGCGAACGGCAGCTGCAGCGCGTCCTCCGCCCGCAGGATGAACGCCGCGATCCCGACCTCGAGCACCGCCACCGCGCCGATGCCGGTCACCCACCAGAACCGCCGCGCAGCCCGTGCCGGCAGCGGCCCACGCAGCACGAGCAACCGGAACCCGAGCCCGCCGACGAGCAGGGCCAGCGCGAGGAAGTACGCCCAGCGCACCAGGTGCTCGGCCCGCGTCGGCCCCCCGGCGCCGTACGCCTCGGTTGGCGCCGGCGCGGCGACGCGAACCCCGAACGTGTAGACGCCGGAGATCACGTGCCCGTCCGACGAGATCGCGCTCCAGCGGATGGTGTATGCGCCGCGCGGCAAACGCGGCAGCGCGGCGGCGACGCGGCGCGTGTCGGCCCCGCTGTGCGCCGGGCCGGAGACGAGCTTCCCGCCCGCCGAGTAGACGCGAATCGCGCCCGGGAGCGCGGTCACGCGCTGGTCGAAGCGGAGCAGCACCTCTGCCGGCGCGCTAGTTAGGCGCTGCTTGAAAGACGGCACGGTCTGCACCAGCCTGGCGTGGGCCAACGCCGCGCCGGGCGCCGCCAGGGCGACGAGAACCGCGAGCGCGAGGACCCGTCTCATCGGTGCGGCGTCCCCGCGAGCGGCGAGAGATGCCCGAAGATCGGCGCGAGATCGCGATCCGAGTAGAGGAACACGGCGATCACGACGAAGCCCAGCGCGAAGCCCGCGTTCCAGCCGAGCGCTCGCGGCCGGAACGCCTTCCCGAGCGGGAAGATCGCGACGACGAGCGCCGTCAGACCGAGCGCGTGGTGCAGGAACGACGAGCGCTGGAAGAGCCAGGGATTCTGCTCGTGAATGAGGAACGCGATCCCGGCGACCGCGAGCCCGACCGCGGAGCAGAGGTACCACCAGCGGCTGGTCAGCTTCCCGCTCACCAGGCCGAGCTCCGCCGCGCCCGCGAGCATGAGCGCCTGCGCCCACGACCCGTGCGCGAGCATGTGGATCGTCGAGTTGGTAAAGAAGACCATCACGGGCCACATCAGCACGCCCATCCCGAAGGCGAAGCCGGGCCAGAGGTAGGCGCGCCACCGCCGGCGCCGCCACACCTCCGTGCCCACGATCGCCTCGGCGAGCAGGCACAGGCCAAGGACCAGGAATCCCGTCGCGAAGGCCCAGTGGACATGCTCAGAGGGTGGCTGCATCGTCCTCCTCGTCCTGGAGGTCGTCGATCAACCCGGGCGCCACCAACAGCGCAAAGCCCAGTCCGACCAGCATGACGAGCAGCGGCGGCTCGATCGCGAGCCACCAGAAGCCCTGTCCGTGCGGATGGAGCAAGGTGAGCCGCCAGGGCTGGAAGAACGCCCAGACGAGGCCGCCGACCGTCGTCAGCGGGCCGAGCAGCGTCACGGCCCACGTGCGCGCGGAGGCGTGCGTGCGGGCGTGGAGCCGAGTTGCGAGCTGCGTATTCACCAAGCCTCCTTCCGAGTCGGGTTTCTGCCGGCCCGGACGGCCGGCCGCGACCTAGGCGGGAAGCGGCGGAGGCCGGCTCGAGAGAACGACGCCGTGCAGGAAGCGCGGCGGGGGCGAATCGGTCGTCGCGTACGTGGGAGCGGGGTCGCGGACGCGAGCGGCGAGGCGATACGCGAACGCGACCGTCTCCCGGGAGTAGCGCTCGTAGTCGGCGAGCCAGCGCTCGCAACCGCGGTAGACGAGCGCGGCGAGCACGGAGAGCACCGCGAAGACCGGCAGCGCCGAGCTCTGCAGCCACGGCGCGAGCAGCGGCCACCGTCCGGTCGAGATCCGCTCCAGGTCGGTCTGGACGAGGAACAGGAGCGACGTCGCGAAGAAGACAGCGGCGGAGAGCCGGGGCGACAGCTCGATCCGCATCCGCGGCGCACGCGTGTGCGGATTTGCGCCAAGGCGCGCGATCAGGCGGCGGGCGGCGCGCTCGGCGGCGTGCGCCTTGACGATCCGCCACGCGATCAGGGCCAACATCAGCGCGACCCCGCCCTTCACGATCGCGAGCAGGAAGGGGTAGTAGTCCGTGCGCGCGTAGCTCGGTGCTCCGACGTGCGAGCCCAGTCGAGACGATGAGTGAGGCTGCGTCCGGCCAGCTCGGCGACGAATGCGAGCAGGACAAACGCGCCTCGCGCGAGTGCCACCTGATGGCGACGGGCTCGCTCCATCTCTTGAAGTGTTGCTCTGCGCGCCGTCTCAGGTCAACTTCGCGGCTCAGCCGACGAGCGTCAAGGTCCAACGATCGCGGCATGCGCCCTCGAAGCTGACGAGCAGCACTCGCTGCCATTGCCCCAGGCAAAGGCTTCCGTCCTGGAAGGGAACCTGCTCGGTGCGCGGGCCGAGCAGGGCACAGACGAGGCGCTCGCGCTCCTCGACTTCGGCCGGGATCATGCGCGCGAGGAGGGCCTCGACGTCCTCGAAGAAGCCCGACTCGCGCTCGCACACGCGCACGAGCGACGGCACGTCCTCCGGGGAGACGTAGGCGATCCCGTCGCCGCGGCGGGAGGCGCGGAGCTCGTGCTGGATCTCGTTGGTGATGTCGAGCGCGGCCAGCGTCGGCAGCGCGCACGCGATCGAGTAGGGGATCTCGACGCTCGTCATCTGGCTTGCAGGCTAGCTAGGCCGCGTCGGACCAGGGCGCAATAGCCACGTCCGGGGTCTGACCCCGGGATGGGCCCGAGCGGACGCGTCCGTTCATCCCCCGACGTGTCGCAGGGGCGTCAGCCGGCGAGCTTGCGCGCTTGCAGCTCGGGACTGACCCGGACGACCTTCCAAACGAGGCCGAGCCGCTCGAGTCCGCGAATCACCCAAGCCGAGACGTCGATCTCGGAGCGCTTCAAGCCGAGGAACGCGGAGCTCGGGAACGCGTGGTGGTTGTGATGCCACGCCTCGCCGAGCGAGAACGCGGCGAGCCACCAGACGTTCCGCGACTCGTCCGCCACGTTGAAGCGCCGCCGACCCACGAAATGGCAGATCGAGTTCACCGACCAGGTGACGTGGTGCAGCAGGAAGATCCGCACGAGCCCGCCCCAGAGGAGCGCCTCGAGCCCTGCGGCGAGCGTCCCGCCCCAAATCCAGCCCGCGGCAAACGGAAGCGCGAGCGACAGGCCGATCAGCGGGAGGAAGAGCCGCGAGATCAACACGAGCCCGCGGTCCGCCAGCAGATCCTTCGTATAGCGCCGCTCGTCCGCACCACCCACGTTCTCGAAGAGCCAGCCAACGTGCGCATGCCAGAGCCCGCCGATCGCGCCCAAAACGCCCGCGCCCCGCCCGACGTGCGGCGAATGCGGGTCGCCCTCCTGGTCCGCAAAGTTGTGGTGCTTCCGGTGGTCTGCCACCCAGCGGATCGCCGGCCCCTGCACCGCGAGCGAGCCCAGAACGGCGAGCGTGTACCGGATCGCCGGATACGTCTGGTACGCGCGGTGCGTCAGCAGGCGGTGGAACCCGATCGCGATCCCGAGGCACGTGAACACGTAGGCGACGCCGAGGATCACGAGATCGCGCGCCTGCAACGCGTTGCCCCAAAGCAGAAGGATGGCCGCCACAAAGGCCGCGAACGGGACGAACACGCCGATGAAGTTCGCGATCTTGTGCGACAGCTTCACCGAGCAAGCCTAGCCGCGGTTTCTAGACCTCGTACGAATCCAACGCCAGGCGAGCAGCCCGGCGATGACGAGCACGACGATTCCGGCGCCGATGAGCCCGACCGTCTTGAACGCTGTGGCGGCCGCCTGGCCAAGCAGGTACGCGGCCAGACCCACCGAGATCGCCCAACCGATGCCGCCCGCTGCGTTCCAGAATGCGAACCGTCGCCACTGCATCTTGTGGATGCCGGCCAGCCACGCTGCGGTGATCCGCAAGCCCGGGAGCCACCGCCCGAAAAACACCGCTTTCGCGCCGTGCTTGTCGAAGAACTCCTCGCCGCGCGCGAGCAACCGCTGCCGCCGCTCGCCGCCGCGACTCATCAGCCAGCGCCCGCCGCGCCGGCCGATCACGTAGCCGACGTTGTCCCCGACGATCGCGCCCGCGGCCGCCGCGACGATGACGAGGTAGATCGAGAGATGCCCCTTGGACGCGAGCACACCGCCGGCGATGAGGCTCGTCTCCCCGGGGAGCGGCACGCCGGCCGACTCGCCGCCGACGACCAAGAAGAGCGTGAGGTAGGCGAGCCAGCGCGGAAGCTTGGTGAGCGAGATCAGCGCCAGCATCGCGGTGACGCTAGCGGACGTGCGTCACGCGCCATCCAGAGCCGACGCCCGGACTCGAACCAGTGACCCCTTCACTCCC
>JBDTZN010000078.1:0-8546 GCA_040005095.1 Thermoleophilia bacterium
CCGTGCCGCGCGAACGCTAGCGCCGAAGCCGAACCCTCGGCTGGGCCAGTGATGCCGAATGTCCCCCGAGGACAGCTTCCCCAGAACACGCGGCGCTAGGCTTTGAACTGTGAGATTCGGGCCAAGTGTCGCTGTGGTCATGGGGCTCGCGCTGGCGCTCGCGGTGATCGCCGCATCAGCCGCGCCCAACTCCCAACCGAGACTGATCCTTTCGACGGCGTCTGGCGGGGCGGGCACCCGTGTAGAGGTGGTCGGTCGTGACTGCCCAAAGCCGGTAGGAGAACGCGACACGTTGGCTTGGCACGATCGCTACGGATTGCTTCACGACAGCGAGAAGCGGCCTCCGCTCGGTGTGTGGCGGCGCGTTCCGGTCATCCGCACATCCTCTACGAGGGTTCATGCGGTCTTCGTCGTTCTCCGGTCGGATCACGCTGGACGTGGTCTGCTCGATCTCTTCTGTCGTGGCAGCGCGAACGCCACAGCAACGTTCACCGTGACGCGCTGACGGACTCACCAGGGATAGACAACTCGCCTGGCCGAGGGTTCGTTCTGACGCCTGGTGAATGGATGGGCACTCCGCGGATGTGGACGGGGCGCGCGGCTGCGCGGGGTGCCACCCGCAGGGTGGCCCCGCGCGGCCGGGTCCCGGCGCTTCGCGGCCGGTGCCTTTCCTTTACTTGAATTAGCAACGTAACTCGGGAGAGGGGCTGGGGCGGCTGTGGTGGTTGGGGCGGGCGGTCTGTTGGAGTGCAACGAAACTCGGTACAAGTGCAGAAGTCCTGCAAAGGTGCAGGTTTGCACTCCACCCGATAGGGGTCGTGTCGCCGTCGTCGGCTCTGCGGCCGGTCTGGGCCCGGCTTGGGGGCCCGGCGTGAGCCGGAGGCGAGCGACGGGGCCGGGGCCAGACCGAGAGACGACGGCGACCGGGGCTGTTAGACGCGCCAGGTTGGGGTGACGCGGTTTCGTCGAAGCGGTTGTAGCCGGGGCGTGCGGGCGCGACGGAGACGCGGTCGAGGATCGCTGCGATGATCGCGTGCTGGCGGCTGAGGTCGAGGGACTCCCAGCACTGGCGGAGAGTGTCGGCGCTCGCGGTCGCGGACAGCCGACTCGCCTGCAGCGACCCGAGTCTGAAGATCGCGGTGCCGGGCAGCGGCCTTGGCGATGGCGGCCTTCGTGACGCCGTACTCCTGGGCGAGGTCGCGTTGGCTGGTTCCGGCGTCGAGCCTGGCTGCAACGACGTCGTCCGGTACGGGGATCTTTCGCGTCGTCATACCGGGTTGCAGGGGCATACATAGATTCTAGGACCGGGCACCCTGCCGGATTGGCGCGGTACCGCAGCTGAAGCGGGACTACGGAGATGGGCATCCCGCCGGTCGAGAGGGCACGCCTGGATAGGGCAAGCCCACGATGCCGCCCTGTCGCGCACGTCGGGCCACGTGGCGGCTAGCTCGTACGAGCTTCGGCTACCGGGCCGGAAAGGCCTGCTGAGGCCGCACGTCGGCGCACGTTCGAGGGCCGATTCCACCAAATGGACTCACCAAGCCCGCCGACTCGCGCCGTGAACCCGCCTGGTTGAGCCAGAAGTCGGGCCGGCGACCTCCTACTCGCCTAGCATGCGGCCTACCGAACCCGGTTCTGCCAGTCACCGGCAACGCGGCATCGCTTCCAGCGTGGCGAAGCCCGCCTTCTCGATGGCCGGCTCAGCGAATCAAGCGCAATCGAGGGCGAGTCCGGGGAGGCGCGCGGCAAGCGGAACAAACGCCTACCTGGAAAAGAGCGAAGTCCCCGAGCGGCTACAGGCGACGATCCTGGCGCTCGCGGCTGAAGCAACCGCCGCACCGCCCAGCCGAACAAACGCCGGGCCAGGCCAGGGCGGCTCCAGTTCGTGAGCGAAGCGGGCACGCGGCTCTACTGGCGAAACCTCTCGAAGCGTGGGCTTTGTCGTCTTCACCACCAGCTGGCCTTTCCGCGTCGAAACGAAGCAATATCCCTGGTCGGACGAGCGGAGGTCACGGAGCAAACTCGAACAATGCCAAGCGCGTGTGCGCGCGACCGAGGCGAGAGGAGTCTCCGTCCTGGGCGAACCTCGCTCTTCCTAGCGCAGCGCGAGCGAGACCAGGGCGACGAGAAACACTGTGAAGCCAAGTCCTGTCATTTCAACTCGGCGGCGCACAAGGATGAGCGCGACTCGCGAATTCGGATTGGGAAACACCCGTCGAGGGACCGCTGCGATTCCGAGCACGACTGCACTCGCGCCGAACAGCAGGATTAAGAACAAACCCTTAGCGACGTTTTCGCGGGCGAAGAGGTTCCCGGAAAAGACGCCGCGACTACGTTCAGCCGCCGACCCCAGTACGGCTCCGGTCTTGCTCTGAGTTAGCGCGGCAGCTTGGCTCCCGGTAGCAAAGGGTAGGCCGAAGATCGCAAATCCGCTGACCTGTGAAGACGAGCCGCAGACGTTTCTGTTTCGCGCCGCCCCGATCTTCGAGGACGTTGGTTTACCGGCGCCGAAGATCGCCACGGTAACGCGGCGCAACGTACCGAGGCGTGTGCGCACGCCGATCTCGTAGGTTCCCGCCGGCAAACGGCGCCCCTTGAGGCGTCCGTCGAAGCGGACCCGGTTCGTCCCGGCGTGGCCGCGCACGGTGAAGGAACCGACGACTCGACAGCGCGGGGCGACCTGAACGACAGTAAACCGGACGCGGCCCGCGTGTCGAAGGCGGAAAGTGACGATGATAAATCGATGCACCTTCGGGCCGCGGTAGGTGAGGAAGCCCCGCGACGTGATGAGCCGCGTCAGAGCCGTCGGTGCCGAGTGCACGCCGCTGGAGGAGGACGCCGAGCCGAACAGGCTTGCGGATGCGGCCGCGGGAGTCGGGGAACCGCTTGACCCGGAGAGGAATGACACCCCGATCCCAGCCGTCGGCGTAGACGTCGCCCCGCCGCTGGTCGCACCCCCGACAAAGACCGACGTCGGAGTCGTTCCCGGTAGCGGGGCCGTGCCGCTCGACACCGTCGTGGTGACCCTGGGCAGCGTCGTCGCCACGGGCGGCGTGGTCGTGATCTTGGGCGGTGTCGTCGACACGGGCAGCGTCGTTGTCACGGGCAGGGTGGTCGTGATCTTGGGCAGCGTCGTTGTCACGGGCAGGGTGGTCGTGATCTTGGGCAGCGTCGTCGTCACCGGCAGCGTGGTCGTGATCGGGAGAGTCGTGGTGATCTGCGCCGGCGCCGCAGAGTGCCCCACCGCGGTACCCGCGACAAGGCCGAGCACAACGGCGATGCAGAGTCCGGCCGCAGACTTCACTCTTCCAAGATACCCCTTCGGACGTTCTGAATTGAAGGAAACTGGCCTCCCGAGCCCGCTTCAGTGCTCGTGGTCGGCGTGGAGTGCAGGTCGCGCCTGGTCAACTACCAGGCGGGCGGATGCCGGAGGCCCGTTCTCCGGCGCGCGGGATGCGGGCGCGATCAGGCCCTGGCGCTTCGCACAGCGGCGCTCCCTGCGCTCGCGGACGCCGACAGCCGACTCGCCTAAAGCGACCCGATCCTGAAGGTCGCGGTGCCGGGCAGCGGCCTTGGCGATGGCGGTCTTCGTACCGCCGTACTCCTCGGCGAGGGCGCGCTGCGAGGTTCCAGCGTGCAGCCGGGCAGCCACGACGTCGTCCGCCACCGGGATCTTGCGTTCGCTCATCGGCATAGTTGTGTTCTAGCGTCACCGGGTGACCAAGCGGTCACCGGCGGGCACCCGCGGATCCGCCCGACGTCGGCCACATCCGGCTCGACGGGCGCACGGCCTGACGAGGCTCGGCCCTTGGGCCGGAAGCGGCGCTCGAAGGCACAGGAGGCCGCACGTTGGTGGGCCGATTTCACCAATGGGCTCACCAAGCCCGCCCACCCGCGCCGTGAACCCGCCTGGTTGAGCCAGAAGTCGGCCCGGCGACCTCCTTCTCACCCAGCATGTGGTCTTCCGCGCCCTGCGCGCCCCGGCGTGCCAGGGAGGGCTTCCTCAGGGCCGTCAGCGCCCTGCCCGCCACGATGCACCCGCTAACACCAGCTCTTTCGAGGGCGAGGCCGGGGAGGCGCGTGGAAGGCGAATCGCTTACCTCCACACGCTTGCCCACTTTCGTTGCACGCCGGTCTGCCCCGGCGCGTTTTACCCCTGCGTGGGTGTATCCGCTTAACACCTGAGATACATGAACCGCCGCGTGTCGTGATGGTTGGAGGCGGCCGGAATCGAACCCGCCCACGACTGTTCTCGCCGCGTCCACAGGGCGACGATGCACGTTCCGCGCCACGCGGCAGGTTGTGCTGTATCCCAGCCGCCACGAGCGCCGAGAGTGCGCGACCCCTTGGCGGCCGGGCTCGTTCGAACTACTTGCCGATGTTGCTTTCCGCCGCCGCTTCGACGTAACGCTCGACATCCTCATCAAGGAGCAGGCGGTCCTTGTGCAAGCGGTTGGCCGCGCGCGCGATCTGGCTGACGTACGTCCCGTGGTTGGCGTACCGCTCCTCGATCGAGAGCCGCGGGTCGCCCGCAGCCAGTCGCTCGGCCCTCGTCTGCGCGAAGTCGATCTTCTGGCCGAACGCGTCACACAGGTCGTTACCGGCGAACGCGGCCCCGCGCACGTTCCAGCCGGAATAGGTCGCCACCGGCACGGCGATCTCCGGTAGACGGATGCCGGCGACGTCGTTCCCGTCGGCATCCGTCGTCGGCACGAAGACCGGATACGGCGAGCCCAGAAGCAGTGGGGGCAGGGTCGTCAGGATGCCTTGACCGAACATCGACCCGAAGTCGAACAAATCGCCGGTGCTCGTGCGCCCGTTGTACGTGACGCCGGGGATGGTGGGGAACCCGACGCCGGCCTGGGGCAGTGCCGGAACGGCCGTCCCGTTTCCACGCCTCGGCACACGGCTGGCAGGCGGCTCCGTGCCCGCGGTGAGCCACTGGTCGAGCGCAACGACGAGCGCCCGCAGACCTGCGTTCGGAACGAGTGGATTCCTGGGCTGCTGGCAGATGCCCAGCCCGCTCACGTTGGCATGCGGCAGGCTCGAGAAGAGGTAGAAACGAACGTTTTCCGGATCGGGAAGATCGTTTCCCAGAGTGTCGGTATGCAGGAGTGACCCGCCCTTGACCCAGTACTCGTTCTCCGAGTTCGATTCGAAGATGTTGGGGCAGGTGCCGCTCGCCAGGCAACGACGGAGGACACCGTCGGTCTCTCCCGTCACCGGGTCGAAGGTCACCTGGTCCGCGAAGGGGAACTGGCGCTCCGGATACCAGCGGCCGATGTGCTGACGGTGCGTACGCGAGGGCTGAGCAAACCGATAGTTGAAGAAGCCTCCGCTGCCTCCGCCCACCCAGTTGAGCATCGCGTCGATCGCCGGGCGACCCTGTTCGTCCTCGTTGAAGCCCAGATGCACGAAGTCACGCAGGAAGCGACAGGGCAGCGAGAAGCAAAAGGTGTAGACGAGCTGAGCGTCCCCCGCCAGGGGGTTCACGTTGCCGTGATCGTCCGTCGCGGCGTGACGCAGGAAGGCTGCGACATCGCGTGTGGCCGCGAAGCCGAGACCGACGACGAGCGGATCCTTCGCCGGGTAGGTGAACTCGTAGAGTCTCCCTTGCTGGAACGGCGTCCCGATGGGTAGCAGCCTGATCGCGTTGCCGCTCGAGCTGACGTAGCCCCAGTTGGTGGCGGGGATGGACACCGGCGGGTCCGCGTAATGCTCGCGCACGGTGAGGCTGGCCAGCGACTTGTCCAGGCTCCCGGCGGCGTAGGTAAGTGGCCCCGTCATCGTTGTGCTGTTGTCGATCACGAACTCTTCGAGCGCGGGGCCGACGATGGAGGAGCCGTCCGGGTTGTGCGCGACCGGGACTGTGATCGTGAGACGGTTATTGCCCGGCGACACAGTGGCGTCCCAGCCGCTCCAGACGAGCGTGTAGCCCTGGCGCATGAGGAAGCCATTGCCGGCGTCGGCCGCCGTTGTCGGATCATTCGGCGGGAGGGGAAAACTTCCGGGGCTGTTGTTGAGGTAGAGCATTGCGAACTTGCCGCCCCGGTTGTTGACGTCGTAGAGCACCCGGTGGTTGCCCATCGATCGATCGATCGGCCTGAGGATGAAGAGGTCCGTGGAGTACTCGACCATGCCGGCGGCGTTCTTGGGCGCCAGAGCGATGTCGGCGATGATCGCGTTCTTCGAGTCGGTGGGATCGACCTCGCCGTAGGCGCGACCGACGAGCTTTTCGTACTGGCCGACAGTGCCGAACGATGCACCCGCGAATGTCGGCGACTCCACGCGAGTGATCTGGATGCGGGTGATTCGCGCTTCTGCGAGGTCGGGCGCAGCGAGTCCGGCCGCGATCGTGAGAAAAAGCGCCGCGACAAGTGCAGCGCGCCGAAGACGTGCGCCTTTCGTCGCGCACCACGAGCCGTCAAAAGCGATCCCAGAGCTTTTCCTCATCGTTTTCATTTCCTCTCGATGGTGCTGCCATTGAGTTCGGGGTTGGGGTCGTTGATCGCCACGACCTCGATCCTCTTTCGTCCGCTTTCTGATCCGATTTGCGCGTATTCGGCGCGCCGCCGCGTCCTGCGTCGCCGCAGTGCCGTGATCGCGATGAGGCCCACAGCAAGGCTGGCGGCCAGACCGGGGGTCAGGAGGCTCCAGTCGAAGCTCGTCATCGGCGCTCCTCGCTGTCGTCGCTTGCATTGCCCGCAAGCATCGGCGTGGGCGGTTGGCGGAAGGCTGGAATCCGCTAGGCGCCTGGTTGAAGGGGTGCTAGGTTCGAGCCGAAGGGAGGGGGAACCGCATGCATTTCCGCATTCTCGGTCCGCTCGAGGTCGAGGACGGGCCTCAGACCCTGCGGCTCGGCGGGCATCAGCAACGGGCTCTCCTCGCGCTCCTCCTGTTGCGCGCGAACGAGGTCGTGCCGGTCGACGAGATCGTCGAGGTCCTTTGGGGTGCCGAGCCGCCCGCGAGTGCGACGAAGAGCGTTCATGCGCTGATCTCGAAGCTGCGCCGGAGGCTTGAGGGAGAGGCCGCCGACGACCCGAACGGAGAAACGAGTGAGAACGGCGTTCTCTTGACGCGTCCGCACGGGTACGTGCTGAGGGTTGCGGACGGCGAGCTTGACCTTCATCGCTTTCAGTCGTTGCTGGAGGAGGGACGGGGGGCGCTCGCGGCCGGACAGGCTGCGGAGGCAGCGGAGAGATTGCGCGAGGCGCTCGCGCTTTGGCGTGGTCCGCCGCTTGCCGAGTTTGCGTACGACTCGTTCGCCCAGGTCGAGATCGCCAGGCTCGAGGAGCTCCGGCTGTCAGGAGTCGAGGAGCGGATTGAAGCCGAGCTCGCGCTCGGCCTCCATCGCGAGTTGATCCCCGAGCTGGAGTCGCTTCTCAGCAAGAACCCCCTTCGAGAACGCCTGCGTGGACAGCTGATGCTCGCGCTGTATCGGTCCGGTCGCCAGGCGCAGGCACTCGACGCGTATCGGCGGGCGCGGCGCACGCTCGTGGACGAGCTTGGGATCGAGCCGACCCCGGCGCTCCAGCGTCTGGAGCAGGCGATCCTCCGGCAGGACCAGTCGCTAGAGCTCAGCCGGGAGCTTCCGCCGCCGGTTGCGCCGGCGGGGGAGCTCGCGGCGGTGGTGGAGACGCAAGCCACGCGACGGAGGCTGTACTTGCGGGGGGTCGCCGTGCCCGCGGCCGCCGCTGCTGCCGCTGCGCTCATCGCTCTGCTCGCGTTCCAGGGCGGTGGAGACTCAATCGCGGTTCGACCGAACTCCGTCGCGGTGATCGATCCGGAGACGAACAAGCTCGTCGCAGACGTGGAGGTCGGGAAGCGGCCGGGACCCGTGGATTTCGGCGCGGGCGCGGTCTGGGTCGCAAACTTGGACGACTCGACCCTCTCGCGGATCAACCCGAAAACGCGAGAGGTCGAGCGCACGATCCCCATGCAGCACGTGTTTCCGGGCGGCATCGCGGCCGGCGAAGGAGGAGTCTGGGTCGCGAACGGACCCGACAACGAGGTCGTTCGAGTCTCGCCCGATGCGAACGAAGTCGTCGACTCCGTCGCTACGAATCGGTGCAGCGGGTATGACGCCGGCATCGCGGTCGGCGGAGGAGCTGTCTGGTTCGTCTGCAACTTCGGCATCGCCCAGATCGATCCGGGAAGCAACAAGGCGCACCGTTTGCGTTATCTCGGTCTAGCACCGCGTGCGATCACCGTCGGGCTCGGCGCCGTCTGGGTCTCGAACGCTGACAACACCGTCTCCCGGATCAGCCCGCGAACGCACCAGGTGGAGACGCTCACCGTCGCCGACGACCCTAGGGGCCTTGGTACCGGCTATGGGGCGGTTTGGGTGAGCGCTTTTGGAGCCGACGCGATCTCGCGCCTCGCTGCAGCGCCGGAAGCGGGTTCACGCATCGGTTCCGAGAGCATCCGCGTCGGTGATGGCCCCGTCGACGTCGCTGTCGGCGCCGGTGGAGTCTGGGTCGCCAACAGTCGCGACGGCACCGTCTCGCGGATCGATCCGCAGTCGAACAAAGTCATCGCGACGATCC
>JBDTZN010000079.1:0-8520 GCA_040005095.1 Thermoleophilia bacterium
ACGCCTGCGTCAGGTAGCGCGCCTGGGTCACCCACGGGACGCCGAACTGCCGATCGGGCGGGCTCGTCTGGTAGCCGTACTCCGTCAGCCAGATCCGCCTCGGCCCGTAGAGGCGCGTCACCTCCGCGGTCAGGTCGCCGAGGTTCCCAAGCGTCACCGCCGTCCGCGAAGGCGGCTTCGTCGTGGGCGACTCGCGCGGGCTGCCGTAGTACGGGTGGTGCGCGTACGCGTCGAAGTTGCGGAGGCCGGCCTTCTTGAGCGCCCGGAGGAACGCAAGCGGCGACACCGACGGCCGGATCGACGCCGGCGCGTTGTTGCCGTGCGGGGCGGTCGCGCCGCAGGCGACCTTCTCCCCACCGAGGCCCGTCCCGTGGACGCCGGAGTAGACCGCCGCGCAGATCTTGGCGTAGTCGACGGCGCTCTGGACGACCCACGTCGAGCCGACGCGGCGGTACTGCGGCGTCAGGTTGATCGGGTTGTTCGGCTCGTTCCAGGCGAGCCAGAGTTTCACGGCGGGGAGCCTCGTCGTCGCCTTCGCCGGCACGAACGAGCCGTTGTAGCGCTTCGCGGCGGCATAGGCGAACCTGCGCAGGTCGTCCGGGTTCCGCGGGGCGACGTTCGCGGCGCGCCCGCCGTTCGCCCAGCTCGGCGTGTACATGATCGTGAACAGGACCTTGATCCTGTTCCGACTCGCGTAGGTGACGGCGCGGTCGGCGAGAGCCCAGCTGTACGCCGGATCGTTCGGGTTGGTGGCGACGGACGGCCGGCGCTTCGCGACCCCGAAGCGGCCGCCCCAGTAGAGGGTCACGCGCACGACCTGCACGCGCAGCTTTTTCAGCCGCGGATAGACGAGGTCGGGATTCCCGTACAGCGTCTGGGCGTCGTCGACGATTCCGACGAGCATGTGACGGGCCGTCGACGCCTTCGTCGCGGTGGACGCAGGCACGGCGAGGCCAGCGGCTGCGACGAGCACGGCCGCAAGCAGTGCGAGTCCCCTAGGCACGGACTGGTTGGCGCCCGAGCGCTGTCAGCCAGCGCCGCAGGCCTTCCTCCAGGTCGATCTCCGGCTCCCACCCGAGCACCTGCTTCGCCCGTGTGATGTCCGGACGGCGCACCTGCGGATCGTCCGTCGGCAGCGCCTCGAACACGATCTCGCTCGACGAGCCCGTCACCTTGATCACGGTCTGAGCGAGCTCGAGCATCGTCAGTTCGTGTGCCGGGTTTCCGATGTTGACCGGAAGGTGCTCGCCGCTCTGCGCGAGCATGTAGAGCCCGCGAATCAGGTCGTCGACGTAGCACAGCGAGCGCGTCTGCGATCCGTCGCCGAAGACGGTCAGCGGCGTCCCCTCGAGCGCCTGGTGCAGGAAGGTAACCGAGGCGCGCCCGTCGGTCTCCCGCATCCGCGGCCCATAGGTGTTGAAGATCCGGACGATCGCCGTGTCGACGCCCTGCTGGCGGTGGTACGCCATGGTCAACGCCTCGGCGTAGCGCTTCGCCTCGTCGTACACCCCGCGCGGGCCGATCGGGTTCACGTGCCCCCAGTACGTCTCCGGCTGCGGATGCACCTGCGGATCGCCGTAGACCTCGCTGGTCGAGGCGAGCAGGAACCGGGCGCGCTTGAACTTGGCGAGGCCGAGGGCGTTGTGCGTTCCGTACGAGCCGACCTTGAGCGAGTGCAGCGGCTGCCTGAGGTAGTCGATCGGGCTCGCGAGCGCGGCGAGGTGGTAGACGAAGTCGACCGCCTCGTCGATCTCGAGATGCTCGGTGACGTCGTGGTTCATGAACGCGAACTGGTCGCCCCGCATGTGCTCGACGTTCTGGAGCGAGCCCGTCTCGAGGTTGTCCACGCAGATGACGCGCTCGCCCTGGGCGTGGAGGTACTCGCAGAGGTTGGAGCCGAGGAATCCGGCGCCACCGGTCACTACCGAGGTCGGCATGGCGAAAGCATAGAGGCGGCCCCGGCGCGCGAACGAACTGCTTACGAAGGCTTTACCGGCTCGGGCTAGCGCGTGAGCGCGAGCCCGTCCACTTCGAACGAGGCGCCTGCGACTGCGGCGCCCGGCTGCATCACGAACAGCTCGAGCGAGCCGCCGCTTTGCGCGGTCTTGTACGCGACAGGTGCGAAGGCCTGGCAGGCGCGCTTGGCAGTCACGCAACTGGACTGCATCCCGACGATGGCGCCGGCCGCCGACCACTCGCGAATGTAGAGGCAGACCTTTCGCTGGGCACCGTCCGTTCGGACTGAGCCCGTGCCGCGATAGCTGACTCCCGCGGTGGTCGAGAGCACGGGACGCGGCCAGCTGTAGATCGAGAAGGCTGCGCCGGCCGTTCGCGCGACCTTTGCGGCCTTGGCTCCGGAGTTGCCGTCGGAGGCAAGCGAGACCGCTCCCTGCCACGAGCCCAGGGATTGAGACCCGCCTCGAAGTTGCCGTTGACGAGCAGGCTGGCGCTCTTCGGCGGCGTGGCCGTGGTGGCGGTCGTCGTCGTCGTGGCGGCGGTCGTGGTCGTTGCCGTGGTGGTCGTGGTCGTCACCGGCGCGGTCGTGGTCGTCGCCCCGTGCTGGTCGTCGCGGCGTCGCCGAGGTAGGTCTTGATCGCCGTGTAAGCGGGCTTGGGGGTGAGGTCGCGGTTGAGCAGCCCGTAATTGTCGAGCTGAACGTTGCCGCTCGATTCACCAGCCTGCGCGTGAACTTGACCGGTTTGGGGGACGCAAACGCCCCCGAAACTACGCTCGCGGCGCTCGGACTAGCCGCGCTGGCGGTCGCTCAGCATCTTGCCGAGCGACTGCAGGAGCTTCCAGGCGAGGCTCGCGTTCTCCTCGATGATCGGCCGGAAGGCCCAGCTCGTCAGTCCGTAGCAGCGCAACTCGCCGTCGGCGGTGAGCGTCGCCGTCCGCTCGGTCTGGGCCAGCAGCGCCACTTCGCCGAAGTAGTCGCCCGGCCCGAGCTTCCGGCGCTCTTCCCCGCCGACCGACACGGTTGCGGTCCCGGTGTCGATGACGAAGAAGCCGACGCCGCTCTCGCCCTCGACGAGCACCGTGTCGCCCGCCTCGAACGTGCGCTCCTTCATCGAGCCTGCAATCCTCTCCAGGTCCCGGCGATCGAGATCGGAGAACAGTGGAACGCGCTGGAGAACCTCGGTCGGGGCGGGCACCCGGCCATTCTATGACACAGAACGAGCGCCGATGAAGGGGTGCGCGCGGTGAAGCTGACCGTGGCGGGCTGCTCTCCCGCCTGGCCGAACCCGGGCGGTGCGCACTCGGGTTACGTCGTCGAGGGCGCGTCGCGCCGGCTCCTGCTGGACTGCGGCCCGGGCGTCCTGCCCCGGCTGCGGGAGCGCGAGGCCTGGCCCCGGCTCGACGCGATCGCGATCAGCCATTTCCATCTCGACCACTGGGGAGACCTCGTGCCCTGGACTTGGGCCCTGATGTTCGGCCCGGCGAGCGAGCTGGAGCCGCCCGAGCTCTGGGTGCCGCCCGGCGGCACCGAGCAGCTCCGCACGTTCGGACGCTCGTTGGGCACCGAGAAGATGTTCGAGACGACGTTCCCGATCCGCGAGTACGCCGACGGCGTCGCCTTCGAGGCCGCGGGCTTCGAGATCATGCCGAGGCGCGTTCCGCACTACAGCCTCCTGTCGTTCGGTTTCCGCATTGCCGGGCCTGATGCCGTGGTGGCCTACTCGGCGGACTCCGCGCCCGCGGAGGCCCTCGTCGAGCTAGCCCGCGATGCCGACCTGTTCGTCTGCGAGGCGACGCTCGCCGAGTCGGGGGAGGAAGGCGCGCGCGGCCACCTGTCCCTCGAGGAGGCCGCGGCGGCATTCCAGGCGTCGGGCGCGCGGCGCCTCCTGGTGACGCACCGACCAGCCGAGCTTCCGCTCGCGGACGGCTTCGAGCAGGCCAGCGACGGGCTCGAAGTCGAGATCTAAACAGGCACCGCGGGAGCCAGGCGCGACATGACGACCATGTCCGCCGCCTGGCGGCTCTCGGGATCCCCGTTGACGGCGGCGAGGAAGTCGTCGCGCGCAAGCGCGAGCAGGTCGACGTCGGTGCGGGCGCGCACGGTCGCGGTTCGGGGCACGTCCCGCAGGAGGGCGATCTCCCCGAAGTAGGCGCCGGGCCCGTGCATCGACGGAGCCTGTCCTTCCGGGACGATCTCGACCTCGCCGTCCTCGACGATGTAGAAGCGATCGCCCGGCTCGCCCACGCGGATGATCTCGGTGCCCGCGGAAACATGGAGGGGCTCGAGGCGCGTCGCAGTCCGTTCGAGAGCCGGCGCGGGCAGCGGTGCGAAAATCGGAATCGCACGGAGGAGCTCCACTCGGGCCAGGGGCGGAGTCGCAGTGGAGTCGATCACCGACAGCCGCCGCCACGTCAGCGCGACGAGGACCGGGAGAAATGCCCCCGTGACGATGAGCGCACCGCGGGCACCGACGCCGGCGATCAGGAGCGGCGCTGCGGCGGCCCCGAGGGCGATCGAGCCGACGATCAGGCTCTCGAGCACCCCGAAGACGCGGGCGAGCACAGCGTCGTCGGCGGAGCGCTGGAGCAGCGTCATCCCGGCAACGTCGACGATCGTGTTGCCGACCCCGACGGCGCCGAGCATGGCGATTGCAAGGACGGCGCTCGGCCAGATCCCGATCAGCGCGATCGGAAACCCCCAGAGCACGATCCCGAGGGTGAAACCGACGGCGAGCCGCTCGCGCCCGACGAACACGGCCGCCGCGACCGCGCCCAGAAGCCCTCCGACCCCGAGCGCCGAGTTCAGGATCCCGACGCCTGAGCTGCCGAGGCCCACGACCTCGATCGAAGCGACGACGACGAGCACGCTCAGGGCGCCCATGACGAACGTCTGCGCGGCCAGCAGGCCGACCAGCACGCGCAGGCCCCGGTCTGCCGCGATCGCGCGGAAGCCCCCCGCGGCATGCGCGAGAAACGGCTCTCGCGGCACACCTTCCCTGGCCTGCGGCGCGGGCTTGGGCGTGATCCGCAGCACGAGCGCGGCCGACCACACGAACGTCGCGGCGGTAACGAGGAAGACGACGCCCGTGGACGAGACCGCGAGCAGGAAGCCGCCCAGGGCGGGGCCGATGAAGATCCCGGCGCTCTCGATCGTCGTCGCCACGACGTTCGCCGCGGTCAGCTCCTGCGGTGTCTGGGCGAGCGACGGCACGAGCGCCGCCTGAGCCGGCCTGAACGCGGTCGAGGTCACGGCGACGACTCCCGAGAGGACGTAGACGATCCAGACCGGCGCGTCCGCGAAGACGACCGCGGCGGCAGCGACCAGCGTGACCGCGCGAATCGTGTCCGCCGCGACCATCACCCGCGCCCGAGGCAGCCGGTCGCCGAGCGCACCGGTCAGGGGAGCCGCCAGCGCCGCCGCCGTCCAGCGAGCGAAGCCGACGAGGCCGACCGCGGTCGCCCCGCCCGCCTGGTACGCGAAGACCACGAGCCCGACGCCGTACGCCCAGGTACCGATCATCGAGCCCGCCCAGGCGAGCTCGAGGCGCCGCAGATCGGGATTTCGGAAGACGTCCCGGAACGCGTTCAGCGATTCGCCGAGTCGTGTCGCGACCTTCACGCGGGCAGAATCGCAGCACGGATTGTGTTTTGAAAGAACGACGTGGGAAGATTCCACCACGGTTCCGCGTCTGGTGTGCAGCGCGCACATCGCGCGGACCTTCTAGAAGGAGGAGAAATGTCAGAAGGACAGGACGAGCACGTCCGCTCCGAAGAGGACGAGAAGGACGAGCCGGACGTCGAGGCTCATCGTTTCGACGTGGGACGGGCCGACGCAGGCCGTGCCGACGCAGGCCGTGCCGACGCAGGTCGTGCCGACGCCGGGATGGAAAGCGAGACGGACCGCAACGAGCCGTAGTCCGTCGGTCTCGCAAGCTCGATCTGAGCCCGGCTTCGGCCGGGCTCAGTCGTTCTCGGGCCGATCCGCGAGCAGCTCGTCGATCGCCTCGAGCAGACGGAGCGCCGCTTCCTGCCTGCCCTTTGGCGCCTCGTCGAGCGCACGCGCGATCCGCGCCACGACGGCAAGCTCGCTGCCCTGCACGGCGGCCTGCGCGCGCCGCGCGCGCTGGAGCAGATCGAGCGCGATCGCCGCCTGACTCGCAAAGAGACCCAGCAGCTCGATCTCGGCCAGGCTGAACCGCGCGTCCTGCGGCCGGTCGAGCACCTCGAGCACGCCGAGAGCGCGTTCCTCGTGGAGGAGCGGCACCGCCATCAGCCCTTTCGGGACGTAGCCCGTGCTCTCGGCGGCCTCTCGCGCGAAGCGTGGATCCTCGCCGACGTTCTCGATCACGAGCGGCTGGCGCGCGACGAGCACCCAGCCGGCGACGCCGGTGCTCGACGGAAAGCGGCGGCCGCGGAGCGTGTCGGCGCCTTCGCCGGCGACTGCCTCGAACACCAGCTCGTCCGTCTGCTCGTCCAGCAGGAAGATCGACGAAGCCTGCGCGCGGAAGATCGCCCGGGCGACCTCCACCACGGATTGCAGCAGCCCCTGGAAGGACTCCTCGGCGCCGAGCACGCCGGCCGCGACCGCCGCCCGGAGCTCCTCGTCGCTCATCGCCCACCCCCCACGTTCGACGCGGTCATGTAGAGCACGCTCTTGAGCTCGAACGGCGTCAGGTCGCGGTGCTTGCTCAGGACGAGGGCGCAGATGCCGGCGATGTGGGGCGTCGCGAAGCTGTTCCCCGACACGTGCAGGCTGCCACCGCCGAGCCACGCGACCCCGAGGTTGAGCCCGCGCGCGAAGAACTCGACCGGTGGTCGCGGGTTGTAGTAGTACGCAAAGGGGTCGTCCTCCTCATGGCTGCCCACGGAGATGACCGACGAGAAACGCCAGGGATAGCTCTCGACGGGCATGTTGTGGGCCGACGCGACGAGCATCGTGCGGCGAAAGTACGCGCTGTCGGCAAGCTCGTGCAACGTGCTCGCGAATTGGCGCTTCGTCGTCGAGAGGCTCATGTTGATCACGTCGTACTCCTGCTCGATCGCCCAGCGGAGACCCGCCAGCAGCACGCTGCCGCTGCCGGTGTACCCGGCGCCGAGCACGCGCACGCTCGAGATCGAGCAATCCGGCGCGAGCGACCGGACGATCCCGGCGCACGCCGTCCCGTGACCGCACAGGTCGCCTTCGGTGTCGTCGGCGACCGTCACGTCGTCGCCCTCGGCGGTGAGCGCCACCGACCGGTCGACCGAGCCGACGAGCGGATGCCCGGCCTCGATGCCGCTGTCGAGGATGCAGACGCGCACACCCGCCCCGGTTGCACCGCCCCAGGCCCAGTCGCGCGTGACCTGCTCGGGCCAGTCGGCGGACACGGCCAATTCCCTGCGCGCTTCCGCGGGCAGGCTCCAGGCGGGAAGGGGTTCAGGAGACACGCGTCGAGTCTATGAGTCCGGCCGGGAAGAAAAGCACCGCGGCACCCGTCTAGTAGTCGCCACCGACCAGCAAGGAGCCCGCAAATGCTTTCCCATCCCATCGTGATGCAAGAACTCGCCAGAGCCCGCAACGACGACATGTTGCGCGAGGCCATGCGCTATCGCCTGGCGGCCGGCGCCGCTCCCCGCGAGTCGCGCGTCCGGCGCGCGCTGAGCTCGCTAGGCCCGGTCTTCGCGCAGCTCCGTGAGCGGCAGGTCGTGACGCCCGCGATCGTCAAGCCGGTCTGAGCGAGTACCAAGGGGAACAAGAGCCGTTCGGACCGCAGGTCCGGGCGGCTCTTGTCTTTTCCCGGCCCGCGCGTTAGAACCCGCTCAGTTCCGCGACCTGCGGCTAACCGAGGAACGGAGGCGGGATGAAGATCGTGATCCCAGACCAGCTCGAGCAAAAGACCCTGTTGCACGGGACGGTCAACGGCGAGAGCTTCAAGATGCGCGGCGGCGGGATGGGAGCCCCCCATGAGGGGACGGTTGCGACCGACCTCGCGACGAACCCCGGGCCGGTCGGCTTCAAGATGGGCCTGATGGCGCCGTGCATCATCATGGGCTTCCCGACCTTCAGCAAGTACCCGCCCGGAACGCACGACCTGTTCAAGATCTCGGACGGCTACGAGTACGAGCGCCACCTGCGCTTCGAGTCGGGCGGCAAGCTCGACACGAAGAGCAAGGTCAGCTATCACGGGCCGAAGGGCAACGAGTTCCACGTGCAGCATGTCGAGGGGGACTTCGAGGTCAACGGCAACGTCGAGGCGCCCGAGCTCGTGAGCGTCGACCCGCTCGTCGAGCTCTTCGAGCCGGACGGGCCGGGTCAGATCAAGAGCACGTTCAGAATCGTCTGGCGGACGGCCGACGGCGCCATGTTCGCCGCGGACGCGGTCAATGTCTATCGCCTCAAGCACAAGCAGGAGCTGCCGTTCCGCCACCAGCGGCGGATCGAGTTCGACGCGCAGTTCAGCCCGGATCGGATCCGCCAATCCGAGCGCTTGACGATGTCCCCCGCGTAAGGTCCAGCCATGGTCCGGAAGACCGTCACGGTCGTCTTCGTCGACCTGACGGATTCCACCTCCCTCGGAGAGTCGC
>JBDTZN010000206.1:0-2526 GCA_040005095.1 Thermoleophilia bacterium
GGACGAGCTCCCACGCGAGCACGAGCACTGCGCCTCCGAGCAGCGCGTAGAGCGGCAGGAGCAGGTTCGCGTCGGTCGCTCCGAGCGTGACCGGGATGCGAGCCGGGACGCAGGCCAGCGCCCCGAACGCGAGCGCCCACGGCCACCGCCGGAGCACGAACGCGATCGCGATCGCCACCACGAGCCCTCCGAGCCCCGCCGCGGCGAGCAGCTTCGCGTGGCCGCTCGGAGCGAGGTACGCGACGAGCGCCGCGCCGCCGGCCGCCCACAGACCGAGTCCAGCCAGCCTGAGGTCACGGCGCGGCGCGACGAGCAGAAGTGCGAGTCCCGCGCACGCGAGCGGCCCGCCGACGCGGGCGAGCTCGGTCACGGGGCGACCGTGACGATCGCGCGGTCGGCGTGGCCGTCCTGGAGCACGAAGAGCCCGTAGCGACCCGGCGCGAGCGGCGCCCGGATCCGTACGATTCCGCGCCTTGAGATCCCCGTCCGGCCGTCGAGGCGCCAGCGCACGGTTCCGCGCGGCGAGTACCGCACAGCGATCACCCCGCCGGCACGCACCGTGAGCGCCTTGCGCGCCAGCTCCACGTAGCGGACGACGATGCGCTGAGGCGGCGAGGCCGGCCCGACGTTTCCGGCGAGGTCCACGGCGCCGACGGTGACTCTGTGCGGGCCGCGCGCCAGGTCGCCGCCGTGCACCCGCAGGTACAGATCGACCTTGCCCTCTAGGGGATGGAACAGACTGACGACGGCGCGGTGGCCGTCCACGTACACGACCCCGCGAGCCGGCTCCGAGACCTTGTAGCGAACCTTAGCCTTGCGATCGAGCGGCGTGAGCACGTGCGGGCTGACGGAGATGAGCGTCGTCTGCGGCGGAGTCGTATCCACGCGGATCGGGTTCGGGAGGACAATCGTTTGGTGGGCGCGGGCCAGATGCACCCGTGGGCGGTACTCACCGTCGGCAGCGATCGCACCGTCGTCGGTGCGTCCATTCCAGACGAAGGTTTGCCAGCCGCGTGGGAACCGCGCGCGCTCGACGAGCCGCCGCACCTCGCGCCCGTTCGCGTCGATCATCGCGATCGTCAGCCGGTCGGCCGTCCGGAGCTTGAAGTCGACCGCCGCGGTGTCCTTGTCGCACTCGCAGCGCGGCGAGAAGATCTTCACCACGCTCGTGCCCGTGATCGGGCTCGCTTCGAGCTTCAGGCCCTCCGTGATCGCAAACGCGGCCGCCGTTCCACCGAGCAGAAACAGGACGAGCAGGGTCGAGAGGAACCGGGCCACAGCCCGGCGATTCTAGGCGTGCGGACGCTCTAACTAGTCGGGCACAGGTTCGACCCGCCGGGCGACCAGCGTCTTTACCCAGTAGACGGCGAGCGCGACGGTGGCGACTGCGAGCGAGATGACGATGACGAGCGACGCGTGGGGAACGCCGACGAGCTTGATCCCCGACAGGATCAGGACGACGGCGAAGCCGATCCGCAGAGCGGTGTCCGGGATCTTGATCGACATCTGGCTCCCGAGCAGCACGCCCGGGATCGAACCGACCAACAGCCACGCCATCGCATGCAGATCCACATTGCCGTGGAGAAGGTGGCTGGCCCCGGCGACCCAGAGCAGCGCCGCCGCGTGGAAGACGTCGGTCCCCACGATCTTTCGTGCAGTGAGCGGATAGATCAGGAGCATCGCCAGCCCGAAGAACGTCCCGGAGCCGACCGACGTCAGCCCCACCACGAAGCCGCAGAGCGCACCGATGATCAGCGCGATCGCCTTGTCGCGAGTGGCGAGGATGAACGGAGCGTCGTCGGCCTTACCCGACAGGAACGTCTTCGCGACGAAGCCGACCCCGCCGAGGATCAGAGCCGCGCCGACGATCTTCCCCATCACCGAGTCGGCGCCGTCTCCGAAGCCGCTCGCGATCTGGACGCCGACGAGGGACATCGGCGCGGAGCCGAGCAGCATCCAGAGCGCGAGCCGCGCGTGGACGGTTCCGAGCGTCCGGTGCCGCACCGCGCCGAACGACTTGAAGACCGCGCCGTGGAGGATGTCCGTGCCGACGGCGGTCTTCGGGTCGAAGCCGAACAGGAGGATCAGGATCGGCGTCATCAGCGAGCCGCCGCCCATCCCCGTCATGCCGACGAGGATGCCGACTGCGAGCCCCGCGAGTGAGAACTGCCAGGTCAACTACTGCGGCGCCGCTTGCGGTGCCGCCGTCAGGAGGAGCGGGCTTCGCCCGCGCCTCCGTCTGAACCGACCGGTCGACAGGTCTGACACCATCGCGACCACGCTAAGAGGTGCGGTACGCCTCGATCAGCACCTCGGCGACCTCGGGCCTAGTGAACTCGGTCGGCGGGATCTCGCCGTTCGCCAGCATCTCCCGCACCTTCGTCCCGGAGAGGAAGACGTGCTGCTCCGCGTCGTGCGGGCAGGTCTTCGCGGAAGCCATCGAGCCGCAGGTCTTGCAGTAGAACGAGTGCTCGAAGAACATCGGCTCGATGTCGAGCTCGTGCGGCTCGAACTCGTCGAAGATCA
>JBDTZN010000207.1:0-2522 GCA_040005095.1 Thermoleophilia bacterium
GCCGCGCCGAGGAGCCCGGTGGCGAAGCCGTGTCGGGCAGGAACAGCGGCCGCCAGGAGGGCCACGGTCGCGCCAGCGAACGCGAGCAGCGCAGCGACAAGCAGGCGCCCCACCAGGACGGCGGTGACAGCCGGTCGCTCGACCGCCGCGTCCGGCGCCGGGCCGCGGGACAGAGAGACGAGCTCGCACAGGATGAGGACGGCGGCGGCGAGGAGCGGAATGCTCCAAACGGGGGCGTCTTCGCCGTAGAGGGCCGCGAGCGCACTGAGAACGGCGCCGAGGCCGAGCGCCGCAGCTGCGGCGGCGCGCCGAAATCGTCTCCCGCTCATCGTGCTGCAGCGAGGGCTTCGACGGGAGCGGCGATCGGCTCGTCCGGCCCCCACGACGCGAGCGCGATCCCCGCGCCGGCGAGCCGCGTTCGGACGGCGTCCCGCTCGAGCAACCAGGTTCGCCAGGCGATCGGCCCGGCGGCAGCCTCGGCGTCGGCGAGGTACGGGAGCGGATCGACCTCGACGATCGAGACCTGGTAGCCGCGGCGGCGGAGATTGAGGAGCGCGCGCGTGACGCGCCAGTCGAGCCGCGGTGTCAGCGCGACGATCAGCGACTGAGGCGGGAGGATCCGGCGCGGGATGAGGCTCGTGTCGCGCCAGCGGTGCATTCGCGCGACCTCGCTCTCGAGCAAGGCGTCCGCGATCCGATACTGCTGGCGCAGGCCCGAGCCGGGGATGATCCACTCGATGTCGCCGCCGAAGCGGAGGAGCCCGACGCGGTCGCGCTGGCGGAGATAGGCCTCGCTCAGCGAGGCGGCCGCGCGCACGGCGTGGTCGAGCGTGCTCGCCGCGCTCGTCGCGGCGGCCCCGAGCGCGTCGAGGAAGATGACGACGTCGGAGCTCCGCTCGGGCAGCCGATCGTTGACGAGCAGCCGGCCGCGGGCGGCGGTCGCACGCCAGTTGATCCTCCGGGCGCGCTCGCCGGGGGCGAGGAACCGGAGCTCCGCGAACTCGATGCCTTCGCCGGCGACCGCAGCCGGACGGCTGCCGGTTACCGGGCGTGTCGCCCGCGGCCCGGCGAGCCGTCGCAGCCTCTCGACCGACGGGTAGACCCGCAGCGTCGTGGTCGGCTCGACGACGACCTCGGCGCGACGGAGGTGAAGCTGATCGCGTGCTGAGAGCCGGATCGGGGCGATGCGAAAGGCGCCCCAGCGAGGGCAGGCGATCGAGTACTCGAGCGTCCGCGTCTCGCCCGCATGGAGCGCGAGCACGCGCCGCGTGGGCGCTCCGTCCCGATCGAGGCGTTCCGGCAACCGCAGCTCGACGTCGAGCCAGGGGCATGCGTCCGACGCGGCAAGCGTCAGCTCGAGCTCGACCCGCCCGCCCTCGATCACGCGATCGGCCGAGACCCGGACGGTCGCTTCGGGCAGCCGAGGCGGCCGCGCCGCGAGCCCGAGGAGCAGCGGAACCAGGAAACCGGCCCCGACCGCGACCAGCGCCGGCTGCGCGGTCGCGAGGCCGGCGAGGAGCCCAGCCGAAGCGACGACGAACCAGACGACGACGCGCTGCTCGAACGTCACGACGATTCGTCCAGGACCGGCACCGGAACCGACGCGACGGCCGCCCGCACCGCTTCGGCCGGATCGATCCGCTGCACCCAGAGCTCCGGCGCCAGCGTGAGCCTGTGCGCGAGGGCGGGGATCGACACCGCCTTGATGTCGTCCGGCGTGACGAAGTCGCGGCCGAGATACGCGGCGCGGGCGCGGGCCAGCTTCATCAGCGCGAGCGAGCCCCTCGGCGAGGCCCCGACGGCCAGCTGCGGCGAGTCCCTCGTCGCGCGCGCGATCGCGACCGCGTATTCGGCGAGCGGCGGGGCGACGTGCACCTCCTCGATCGCCGCCTGCATCGCCCGCAGCGTCTGCCGGTCGCAGACGGGCTCGAGCTCGATCCGCTCGCGCCGTCGACGGGAGCGTTCGAGGAGGATGTCGCGCTCCGCGTCCTCCGACGGGTAGCCGATCGCGATGCGGACGAGAAAACGGTCGAGCTGCGCCTCCGGCAGCGGGTACGTCCCCTCGTACTCGATCGGGTTCTGCGTCGCGAGGACGAGAAAAGGGGACTCGAGCTGCCGCGTCGTGTTCTCGAGCGTTACTTGCCGTTCTTCCATCCCCTCGAGCAACGCGGCCTGCGTCTTGCCCGGCGCGCGGTTGATCTCGTCGGCGAGCAGGATGTTCGTGAAGATCGGCCCGGGCTCGAACGTGAAGCTGCCGCTGGAGCGGTCGTAGATCGAGGCCCCGGTGATGTCGCTCGGGATCAGGTCCGGGGTGAACTGGATCCGGGCGAAGTCCATCGCGCACACCTGCGCGAAGGAGCGGGCGAGCAGGGTCTTGCCCAGCCCTGGGAGATCCTCGATCAGCACGTGGCCGTCGGCGAGCAGGGCGAACAACACCAGCTCCACCGCCTCTCGCTTGCCGATGATCGCCTGCTCCACGGCGTCGGCCACCGCGGTCGCCAGCGCCTGGACGGCGACGCCTG
>JBDTZN010000208.1:0-2516 GCA_040005095.1 Thermoleophilia bacterium
GGAAGCCGCCCTTGCCGCAGATCGCGCGCACGCCGTACTGCGTGCCGAGCGGCTCCGTGAAGCGCACCATGCGCGCCGACGTCGTCGTCCCGATGCAGACCTTCTCGTACTTCCCGTTGTCCAGCTTGCGGACCCCGGGCGCAGTGTGGAGGAGGAACGCGCCGCGGAGATCCATCGGCGGCTCGACGCCCTGGTCGAAGATGCGGATCTGGGTGCGGTCGCGGATCCCGATGATGTGGCCCTGGACGGTGACCTCGTCGCCGGCGCGGAGCTTCAGGATCTCCTGCTCGTCGGTGATCGGGAAAGTGACTGTGTGGTTGGCCACTAAAACTCCCGGTCGTAGTCGAGGTTTCCGGCCGGGTCGATATGCACTGAGGCCCGCCGCGCGGCCCAGCACTGGTAGTTGACCGCGACGGGGTTAAGCGTCATGTGCGTGTCCGCGTGCTCGATGTGGCACTGCAGGACGGTCACGTCGCCGCCGAGCCCCATCGGGCCGATGCCGGTCTCGTTGAGCAGGCCGTACAGCTCGTCCTCGAGCTCCGCGACCAGCGGATCGGCGTTTCGCGTGCCGACGGGCCGGGTGATCGCTTCCTTGGCGAGATACATCGCGTAGTCGGCTGTGCCGCCGATGCCGACGCCCACGATTCCCGGCGGGCAAGGCTTGCCGCCTGCGCCCACGATCGACTCGAGCACGAACTCCTTGATCCCCTTCACGCCGTCGGCGGGGATGCACATCTTGAGGAAGCTCATGTTCTCGGAGCCCGACCCCTTCGGGACGCACTTCACGTCGAGCCCGTCCCAGTCCTCGATGAACTCCCAGTGCACGATCGGGAGGCGGTAGCCGATGTTCGGGCCGGTGTTCTCGCGCGTGAGCGTGTGAACGGCGTTCGAGCGCAGCGGATGCTCGACGGTTGCGCGCCCCGTGCCGGCCTTCAGTGCTTCGTAGATCCGCGCGGGGTGCAGCGGGAAGTGCTCGCCGACGCGGCAGGTGTAGACCGCGATCCCGGTGTCCTGGCAGACGAGATTCTTCTCGCTGTCGGCGATGTTGACGTTGCGGTGGATCGTCTCGAGGACGCGCTTGCCCGTCACGGAGGTCTCGCGCTTGCGCGCGGCGTCGAGCGCGTCGCGAAGGTCCTGCGGGATGTCCTTGAGCGCCCAGACGTAGAGGTGCGCCGCGGCGTCTTCGACCGCGAAGGCCAGGTCAGTTGTGGTTGCAGTGCTCATGCTCTCGCTTTCTCTGCTGCGGCTTTCCCGGCCCGTCGCCCGAAAACGACGCACTCGAGCAGCGAATTTCCCATCATCCGGTTGCGACCGTGCGTGCCGCCCGCGATCTCGCCGCAGGCGTAGAGCGCTTCGACGGTCGTCTGCGCGTCGGCGTCGATCACGAGGCCGCCGTTCTGGTAGTGGAGGACAGGGTAGGTCAGGATCTTCTCGCTCAGCGGGTCGATGCCGCCGGCGCGGTAGCGGCGCAGCATGTACGGCAGCGACACCTCGGCGTCGGCCTGCGGGATCCGCGTCGTGTCGAGCCAGACCGCGGGGCGGCCGTCCTCCGTTTTGACGCCCCGGCCCTCCTCGACCTCCTTGAAGATCGCAGCCGAGACCTCGTCGCGCGGGCCGAGCGGGTCGGTGAACTCCTCTCCCTCGGAGTTGAACAGCGTGGCGCCGTACGCGCGGGTCGTTTCGGGGATGGAGTAGCCCTGCATGTTGGCGGGCCACGCGCCGCCGTTCGGGTGGTACTGGAGCGCGTCGAGGTCGCGCGCCTTGGCGCCGAGCTCGATCGCCATGCGGGTCACCTCGCCGGTCGCGCCGGGATGGTTCGTCGAGAGCTCGCCGCGCTCCTCCGCCTCTTTGAAGCAGCGGCCGCCGGCTGCGAGGACGACGGTGGCTGCGTCGATCGTCTCGTCACCGCATTGCGCCAGCCAGCCGGTCGACGTGGGATCGAGGGACGTGAGCGGATGATTCGGGAACGCGACGCCCGGCGACGCGTCGAACGCCTTGCGAAGCTGTTTCGTGATCGCGTGGCCCGTGCGGTCGCCGACCTGGAGCAGCCGGTGCCGCGACGCCCCGCCGCAGCGCGCGAGCCGGTAGCCGCCGTTTTCGCGCGTGAACTCGACGCCTAGCTCCTCGAGCCAGTGGATCGCGTCGGGCGCGGAGGAGGTCAGGATCTGGACGAGCTCCGAGTCGGCGGTCTCGTGCGAGCTCTTCATCACGTCCTGGGCGTGCTGCTCGGGCGAGTCGTCGGCGCCGAAAGCGGCCTGGATGCCGCCCTGGGCCTTGGCGGAGTTGCAGGACTGGAGCGCGCCCTTCGTGGCCACGGCGACGGTTGCCCCGGCGCGTTCTGCAGCAACAGCGGCCGAGAGGCCCGAGGCCCCGCTGCCGATCACGAGCACGTCGAAATGCGGATGCTCCGCCACGAGCCGGACTCTACCACGGATCGGCTAATTCGAGCGATTAGCTCCGACTAATAGACGTCAAGGATCGGCACGTCCCTGCCGATGGTGTCTAGATGGTTCGGG
>JBDTZN010000080.1:0-8369 GCA_040005095.1 Thermoleophilia bacterium
CACTGAGTCCCCTACACGCCAGCCATCATCGCTGGCGGACAAAGACGCTCCCTCCCGACTGGCTGAGAGTACGCCGCAAATGACGGAAATTCAAGGCCCGAACGGCAACCCGCCGCCCGTTTTGAAGCGCACGCACGCGAGCACCGCCACCGCTGCGAGCGGCAGGCCGAGGAGGGCCCGGCCGCGCAACGACAACGGCCACCTCGTGTCTCGGCCGTAGACCAGTGCCGCAGCCCCGCAGAAGACGCCTGCGATCATCACGGCGGGCAGCTCCCAGTCCCAGTCGACCCCTGCGTGCAGCGCAAAGGCCAGATACGCGCCGCCGGCTCCGGCGAGGAGCGGATCCCTCCGGTTCCGGAGGCCGAGGAGCGGCGGCACGACCGCGACGAGAATCGCGGCGAGACCGAGCGGGCCGAGCTCGGCGAGCGCCTGGATGTACAGCGAATGCGCGGTCTTCACGAAGACGTCCACGGGACGGTGGTGGAGCCAGTAGTCGCCGAACGTGCCGGCACCCGCGCCGAGGATGGGATGGTCGCGGTAGTCCCACCAGGCGACCTGCCAGTACTGGATCCGGTACTGACCCGAGAACGGATGGACGCTGACGAGCGTTACGAACGCAACGAGCGCGAGGGCTCCCGCAGCCGCGACCGCATCCACAGTCCGCGCCGAGACGCGCCCCGAATAGTGGAGCAGGCAGGCGAGCCCAGCCGCGCCGGCCAAGTACGAGCCCCGGCTGGCGCTGAGATACAGCGCAGGTAGGAAGACGAGGAGCGGTGCGAGGGCCAGGATGCGCAGGCGTGTGCTGCGCGAGGCCAGCGCGAGGCCGACCGTCACGAGGGCCGCCACGGTCGCCACGATCCCGACCGCGTTTGCGTAGCCCAGGGGCTGGAAGAGCAGCTTGCCCTCGATCGGGTCGAGCGGCGGCGCCTTGAGGTAGTGGACCCAGAGGCCGTAGGACAAGATCACGCTGGCCGCTGCGACGACGCCGGCGAGCAGCTGCGACACGGTTCGCCGTTCCGTGACGAGGAGAGCGGCGAGCAGCGCGGCCGGGTAGACGAGCGCCCGCTCCGTCATCAGGCCCGAGAGGCGGAAATCTCCCGACCACCGCCCCGAGACGAGTGTGAGCAGCGCATAGACGACCAGGCCCCCCACGGCGGTCCATTCCAGCGGCGAGACCGCCACGCGCTTGCGCGCCAGCAGAGCCGCGCCGGCAATCGAGACGAGCGCCAGC
The DNA here is from genome assembly GCA_040005095.1 of Thermoleophilia bacterium. GTDB lineage: Bacteria > Actinomycetota > Thermoleophilia > Gaiellales > Gaiellaceae > UBA5186. Next base: position 1,232 of record JBDTZN010000080.1, read on the forward strand.
GTCCCCAGCCGCCAGGCGCGCGGAAACAGCCCGCCGTCGGCGATCCCGATGCTCGCGAGCACCGAGAAGCTGACGAGACCGGGAGCAATTGACGGCCAGCCGAGCCGGCCGGCGGCACGCCCGACGAGCTTGAGCGCGCGGAAGCGCCGCGGCATTGGGACGCGGGTTACGACTGCCACCTTCCTCGAATCGAACCGGAGAGCGACGCACACCGCAAGGCGCCCCGTCGCGGCTTGTGTTCGGAAGCGCCCCGTTGTACCGTCGCACGCGTCCGTCCCAGGGGTCAGTTGCGGAGGACGATGCATGGAGACTGATCAGACTCAAGCGGACGCGCACCAGCTCGCGTCGTTCGGATACCGCCAACAGCTGACCCGAGCGCTCGGCCTTTGGAGCAACTTCTCGCTCGGCTTCACCTATCTCTCGCCGGTCGTCGGCGTCTACACGCTGTTCGCCTTCGGGCTCGCCACCGCCGGCCCGGCGATGATCTGGACGATTCCGCTCGTCGTCGCGGGCCAGATGCTCGTCGTCCTGACGTTCTCGGAGATCGTGTCCCAGTATCCGCTCGCCGGGGGGATCTATCAGTGGTCGAAGCAGCTCGTCGGGGAACGGTTCGGCTGGTTCGCGGGCTGGTTCTACGCCTGGGCCCTGCTCGTGACGATCGCCGCGGTGGCTTTTGGCGCGGCCTCGTACGTCGGCGCCTTGTTCGGCTTCGCGGTGACCGAGAACAACACGAGGCTGATCGCGATCGCGATCATCGCGCTCTCGGCGCTGATCAACTTCACGGGCGTCCGGAACCTCGCCCGCATCGCCCTCTTCGGCCTCGCGGCCGAGATGCTGGGGACGATCGTGTTCGGGATCATTTTCCTCGTGAACGAGCGCCATCACGGGCTCGGCTCGATCTTCCACACCGCGGGTGCGGGCTCTGGCGCCTACGTCGGCGCCTTCCTCGCGGCCGCACTCTTCAGCGTCTGGATCTTCTACGGCTTCGAGGCCTGCGGCGACGTGGCCGAAGAAGTCGTCGATCCGAGCCGGAAGATCCCGCGGGCGATGAAGCTGACCCTGCTCGTCGGCGGGTTGACGGCCTTCTTCATCACGCTCTCGTACATCCTCGCCGTCCCGAGCTTCGGCGACGTGATCACCGGCAAGAACGCGAACCCGATTGTCGGCGTAATCGACGCGTCGCTCGGGCACGTCGGCTCGAAGGTCGCACTGACGATGGTCGTGATCGCGTTCGTGTCCTGCACGCTTGCGATCCAGGCGGCGGCGATCCGCCTGATCTTCTCGTACGCACGCGACGGGATGATCTTCGGCTCGCGCTCGCTCTCGACGGTCTCCGAGCGGTTCCACATGCCTCCGGGAGCCGTGCTGGTCGCGGCGGTGATTCCGGCGCTGATCACATTGATGCCGACGGCAACCGTGGCGCGGATCATCACCTTCGCAGTCGTCGGGATCTACATCTCGTTCCAGATCGTCGTGCTCGGTGCCGTCATAGCCCGGGCGCGCGGCTGGAAGCCGTCGGGAGCCTACGACCTCGGTTCGTCCGGATGGCTCGTGAACCTAACCGCGCTCGCGTACGGCGTCGCGGCGATCGTGATCCTCTCGATCAAGTCTCCACACGGCGCCGGCTTCTGGGGCAGTCTCTTCCTGGACCGCTGGCTCGTCCCGATCTCGGCGGCGATCGTCGCCTTGGTTGGGCTCGTCTACCTGATCGTGGCCAACCCGAAGTCGAAGATCAGAGAGGACGCGCGCGCGGACGGCTCACCGGAGCCGCCGGAGAGTGCGCCGGCGACGGTTACCTAGGAGTCACTCGGAGGGCCGGACGATCGCTGTGCGCTCGTCCGGCTGCTCCTTCAGTACCGTGCCGAGATAGGACTCGATCGCCTCGTCGAGCGGGACGTCGCGGCCTTCCACCTGGGACAGGTGCCAGCGGTGGTCGAGCAGCTCGTGGTAGAGCTCGGCCGCCGCTCGCTTGCCCCGGAGCTCAGCCGGAACGCTCGCGACCGCGGGCTCGAATACGTCGGTCAGCCACCGTCCCGCGACCGCGGCGTCCGAGACCGGCTTCTGACCGGCGGCCTCGAGCGACTCGCGGTAGGCGCTGATGTCCTCGAGGAGCCTGCGGGCCTGGTTCTCCTGCGCGTCCAGCCCGGTTAGGCGCTGCAGCCGGCGCCGGTGGTGGCCTGGCTCGACCACCTGGGGCCGCACGCGCAGCTTGTAGCCGCTCGGCGTTGCCTCGAGCTCAACCTCCTCGACGTCGAAGCCCCGCTCGTTCAGTCGCTCGAGGCGCTGGACGAGCCGCGTCGGCTCGCTGAGGTCGAACTCCTCCTCGGCAGTGAGGTCGTTCCAGATCCGTTCGTATTCGCCCCGCACCGTGGCCACCATCTCGTCCGGATCGCCGAACTCCTTGTCGCCGAGCTCGGCCCTCAGGTCGTAGAACTCGCCGATCAGGTTCTCCTCCGCGATGTCGAGGTCGTACGAGCGCTGGCCGTCGCTCAGCTGGTCGTGGTGCTCCGCGGTCTCGACGTCGACGACGAAGGCGGCGATCGCGCCGGCGTCGCGGGCGAAGAGCGTATTCGAGAGCGAGCAGTCGCCCCAGAAGAAGCCCGTGAGGTGGAGGCGGACGAGCAGGTCGGCGAGCGCGATCGGCAGCCTGTCGCTCACCTGGGAGATCGGCCGCCGGCCCAGGATGAGCCGGTACGGCAGCGAGTAGTCGAGGTGACGCGTGATGAGGATGGCGTCCAGCCCCGGCCGGTCGCTGACGACGCCCACGGCCTCGACCGCGGGCAGCCCCTCGCGCCGCATCGTGCGCAGGAGCCTGTACTCCTTGTGCGCGAGCCGGTCGTTGATCTCCTTGAGTGCGTACAGCGCCCCGCCGCGCTCGACGAAGCGCACGACGTGGCGGCTGATGCCACGGTCGACCTCGGTGAGGAGCGAGGGATCCCATTCGTCCAGCGGAGTCCGCCAGGGCAGGTCGAGGAACTCATGGCGCCCGGTGTCGGGGACGAGTTGGATGCGCACGCTTGAATCCTCGCCTAATCCGGCTAGCGGAACGCCGCGGCCGCGCTCGTGACGACGAAGGCGCCCGCGGCGACCAGCACGATCGCGCCGCCGGGCGCGAGGTTCGCGTAATACGCGGCGGTCAGGCCGACGAAGACCGAGCCGAGGCCGATCCCGATCGCGATCAGCATGTTCGAGCGGATGCTCCACGCCACGCGGCTCGCCGCGATCACCGGGAGCACCATCAGCGCGGCGATCAGGAGGATCCCGACGATCCGCATCGAGACCGCGATCGTGACGCCGGCGAGGGCGGCGAGCAGGACGTTCAGCAGCCCGACCGGCACGCCGCTGACCCGCGCGCCCTCCTCGTCCAGCGCCGCCGCGACGAGCGCGCGGTAGAACGCCGCGATCAGCGCGAGCCCGACGATGCCTAGGACGCCGACGAGCAGCAGGTCGCCGCGCGTGACGGTCAGGATCGACCCGAACAGGAAGGCGAAGAGATTCGCGTTCAGCGCTCCCGCGGCGGAGATGAGCACGACCCCGGCCGCGATCCCCGTGTAGAAGAGGAGCGCGAGCGCCTGGTCGCCTGCGGCACGGCGGCGCGTGCGCAGCCATTCGATCGCCACCGCGCCTCCGACCGAGGCCACGAGCGCCGTCGCGACGGGCGAGATCCCGAGCAGGTAACCGGCCGCCACGCCGGCGAAGGCGACGTGCCCGATCCCGTCGCCGATCAGGCTCATCCGGCGCTGGACGAGGAAGAAGCCCACCGCGGGCGCGAGCACGCCGACGACCGCGCCGGTCGCGAATGCGAGCCGCATGAAGTCCGCGTCAAGGATGGACATGAGAAGGGTCATGCCAGTGGGCGGGAAGCGCGGCGGGATCGCCGTCGAAGACGATGCCGCCGCGGACGAGGACGAGCCGGTCGACGAAGCGCTCGACAGCGCCGAACTCATGTGAGACGAAGAGGATCGTTACGCGCAGGTCGCTGTGCAGCTCCTCGAGGAGCGAGGCGAGCGCCTCCTGTGCGTCCACGTCGACGCCGGCGGTCGGCTCGTCGAGGACGAGCAGCTCGGGCTCGCCTGCGAGCGCCTTCGCGATGAACGCGCGCTGCTGAAGGCCGCCGGAAAGGGTCGAGAGCGGTGCCGAGGCCCGATCCGCGAGGCCCACGCGCTCGATCGCACGTGCGACCTGCACGCGATCCTCGGAACGGAGCGGGCCGACGAGGCCTCTGCGGGGGACGCGTCCCGCGGCGACGACCTCGCGGACGGTCACGGGCGAGTCGATCCCGAGCTGGGCTCGCTGGACGAGGTAGCCGATCCGCGACCGCCCGCGGAGGCTCGACGCCGGCTCGCCAAAGAGCCGTGCAGTTCCCGCTTGCGGCCGCTCGAGGCCGAGCACGATCCGCAGCAGCGTCGTCTTGCCGCCGCCGTTCGGCCCTGCGACGGCGAGGAACTCTCCCTGCTCCACACGGAGCGTGACGTCGCGCAGCACGGGCGGCCCGCCGGGATAGGCGAAGTCGACGTGCTGGAGCTCGACTACCGGCATCCCAGCGCTCCGCGCAACGCCTGCAGGTTCGCGCGCATCAACGTGAAGTAGTCCTCCCCTTGGCTCGCCTCCGCCGGCGTGAGCCCCTCGATCGGATCGAGCACGGCCGTCTTCGCGTGCGTCTCCCGCGCGACCGTCTCGGCGATGCGCGGCGAGACGAGCGTCTCGAAGAAGATCGTGGTCGCGTGCGTGCGGCGGACGAGCTCGACGACGCGCTGGAGGTCCTGCGGCGCCGGCTCTGCCTCCGGGGTCAGCCCGGTGATCGCGACCTGCTTCAGCCCGTACCGCTGCGCGAGGTAGGCGAACGCCTCGTGGCTCGTCACGAGCTCGTGCCGCGCGCAGTGCGCGAGCCCTCCCCGGTACTCGCGGTCGAGCGCGCGAAGCCGTGTCTCGAGACCCGTCGCCGGGCGACCGAGCGCCTGGCCGATCCGCCGCACGATCAGGGCGTAACGCACCGGATCGAGCCAGACGTGCGGATCGCCGTTGTCGAAGCGCTGCAGCCCCGGCGTGGCGAGCAGCCAGACCACCTTGTTGCCCCGCCCGGCCGCATCCTCGAGCTGCGGCTGGAAGCCGTGCCCGAGCAGGAGGACCAGATCGGCCGAATGGATCGCCTGTACGTCTCCCGGACTGGCCTCGAGGTCGTGCGGCTCCACGCCCGGCGGGGTCAGGTTGGTGACGTCGACCTTCGGCCCGCCGAGCTGCTCGGCCGCGTACGCCAGCGGATAGAACGCGGCGACGACCCGTTTCCGCCCCTGGTTCGACGTCTTCGTCCCGCATGCCGTCGCGCCGAGCAATAGCGCCAGTAGAACGAGAATGGTTTTCATTCTCATCTTCTGTACTCTACGTCCGTGCCCACCGCCGCGCAAACGCTGCTCTCCCGGCACGGCGTCCGCTCCACGCGCCAGCGGCTCGCAGTGCTGAACGCGCTGACGACAGAGCCGAACGACGCGACGGCGCAGGAGATCCACGCGCGGCTCGTCAAGCGCGGCGACGCGGTGGGACTCGCGACCGTTTACCGCACCCTCGCGCTCCTGAGCGAGCACGGCGTCGTGGACGCCCTGATGCACCATCCCGGCGAGGTCTGCTACCGGCTCTGCGGCGAGGGCCACCATCATCACCTCGTCTGCGACGCGTGCCACCGGGTGGTCGAGCTGGGCGACTGCGACCTAAGCGGCTGGCTCTCCGGCCTCGCCGCCGAGCACGGCTTCAAGGTGAAGGCGCACACCGTGGAGGTGACGGGAACCTGCCCGGACTGCCTCGCGGCCTAGCGGTGCCTACAGGCAGAGGTTCTCGCCGAGCCGCTCGACCTTGTTCGTCTCGCGATTCCCGGCCCGGTCCCTCGCACGGACGACGAAGTAGTGCGCCTCGTTGTCTGGCAGCTGCTGCGTGTTAAAGGACGTTGCGCCCGCCGTCGCGTTGTAGGTCGGCCTGGAGAACTCCTCGCCGCCGGGAGCCGATGCCAGGTAGATGTCGTAGACGATCTCGCTCGCCGGCGTCGCGTTGTCCGAGGCGGGATTCCAGCTCAGGTGATACGCAGTGCTTCGCCCTCCGCCGGCGGGGCCTGGGATGCAGGTGGTCGCCTTGGCGAGCCCGGCGAACAGCGGCGGCGTGCGATCGGACAGGCGAAGCGGCCGAGCCGTGGAGAGGCAGTTGTTCCGCTCGTTGGACTCGCGGATGCGGTGCAGGTCGTCCGCACAAGCAAGCAGGTAGTAGGCGCCGGCGCCAACCGAGCCGGGAACGGAGACCGTCGCCGAGCCCGCCGAGCGCCCGCCGGCGCGGAGAGCAGAGCTCCGGCGACCGCCCAGGCGCGTGTCTCCGCCGCCACGCGTGCGGTCCTGGGACAGGAAGTAGCCGACCGTCGAGCGCGGAGCGGCTGCGGCTCCGACGTTGCGGAGGACGTCCGTGACGCGCACGAGCCCGGCGCGCTCGGAGGCAGTGACCGAGCTCACGGCGAGGTCGGGCCGTCCCGAGGCGCCGGCTCCCGAAGTGACGCGCGCGAACGCCAGCGCGAGCAATACGGCCGTCGTGGCCGTGAAGGAGGCCAGCAGCCCGATCCGGCGAGCGCGGATCATGTCCTCACGATACCGGCGTCTAGGGCGTCTGGGGCAAGGTCAGCACGTAGCTGACGAAATCGGCCTGGAACAGGGAGCCCGGGTCGTTCGGGTCGGAGGGTAGGACGTACGGGACGTAGCGCGTCTGCGCCCACTCGTACAGCCAGCGATCCCACTTCTCCGGCTCCGTCATCGCGTGCCAGGCGCCATACCGGGACGTGCCGCTCGTCTCGGCTTCGCGCAATCTCCGTGCGTCCCGCGCCGGCAACGGCTCCCAGATAGCTTGCAGCGCCTCGTCCTCGGCTTCACGCCAAAGCAACTCCGTGAACCGGCCGCCGATGTGCTCGTAGATCTCGAACCGCTTCGCCTTCCGCTCGAGCGCTCCGGCACGACGAGTACGACGGGCATTGAACGTTACCGGCCGAGGCACGTGAACGGCGTCATCGCCAGCCGGTGATCACTCGGACGTTCCGTTTGCAGCGGTGGATGGGTCCGTCAGGCGAGCGCGCGCTCGAGGGCAGCACGGTCTGTCGGTGCTCCGTGCGCCG
>JBDTZN010000023.1:0-27122 GCA_040005095.1 Thermoleophilia bacterium
AGGAGCAGGTGACCGACTCGATCCTCGACCGCTGCAAGCCGATCGCCGGCACGCCGGAGGACTGCATCGCGGCGATCGAGGAGTACCGCGAGGCGGGCTGCACGCACGTGATGCTCGAGCTCTGGGGCGAGAACCGGCACGAGCAGATCCGGCTCTTCGGCGAGCGCGTCCTGCCGCACTTCCGCTCGTGAACGTCGACCGCGACCGGCTCGTCGAGACCGCGAGCCAGATGATCGACGTCCACAGCTTCACGGGCGACGAGCAGGGCATGGCGAACCTGATGGCGTCCTTCTTCGAGGAGCTGGGCCTGCAGGTGCAGTTGCAGCAGGTGGAGGACAACCGTGCGAATGCGCTCGGAACGTGGGCGGGCACCGGTGGCGGCAAGTCGCTGATGTTCAACGGCCACGTGGACACGTCGTACTCGGGCCGCGAGCCCTGGTTGCGCAACGTTCCCGGCTTCCAGCCCAAGGCCTTCGAGCGCGACGGCCGACTGTACGGGCTCGGGATTTCGAACATGAAAGGCGCGCTCGCATGCTACGTCGAGGCGGTGCGCGCGCTGCAGGACGCGGGCGTGCGGCTGCGCGGCGACGTTCTCATCGCGGCCGTGGCCGGCGAGATCGAGAAGACGCAGTACCGGGATGCCGTAGGCGGAGAGTTCCGCGGGTATGCGGCCGGGACGCGCTACCTCGTCACGCATGGCGGCGTGGCGGACATGTGCCTGCTCGGCGAGCCGACCGAGGGCAAGGTCGTGCTTGGCCATTTCGGAGCGCTCTGGCTGCGGATCCGCGTGCACGGCAACTTCATCCACACCGCGTTCAGCGAGGGGAAGCGCGACCAGAACTCGATCCTGCGGGCGCAGCAGGTGCTCGCCGCGGTGCAGGAGTGGATCCCGACGTGGGAGGACGACCCGGGCAATGCGTACCGGGGCGCGAAGGCGATCGTGAACATCGGCGCGATCGAGGGCGGCTTCGGCTGGCGCGTCTCGCGAACGCCGCACCACACCGACCTCTTCCTCGACGTGCGCGTGCCGCCCACCAAGGAGATGGCGGCTGCGCGGGGCGAAGTGCTCGACTGGGTGCGGTCGCTCGGCGAGCGATTCCCGGAGTACGGCGTCGAGGGCGAGGTCTACGTCACGGCACCGGGCTCCGAGATCGAGGAGGGCCACGAGCTCGTGGCCGCGATCGACGCCGCGCACGAAGAGGTCTTCGGAGCGAAGCCTGAGCGGGATGTCACGCGCTGGTTCAGCGATGCTTCGGCGCTGACGCGGTACGGCATCCCCACCGTCAACTACGGCACCTCGACGGGATTGATGGACGTCGAGCTCGGCGAGAATCTCGAGATCGACGGCCTGGTCAAGACCGCGGAGACGTACGCGCGCGTCGGGATGCGCATCTGTGAGGTCGCGTGAGCACGACGGATCCGTACGCGCTGCCGCCGGGCCTGCCGGTGCCCGAGGACGACGGCGCCGCAGATCATCTTCCGGGCCTGGAGATTCCGCCGCTGACGCTGCCGTCATCGCTCGGGCCTGTCGACCTCGCCGAGTGGGCTCGCGAGCGACTCATCCTCTACGTGTATCCGAAGGCCGGCCGGCCGGATCGAGAGATGCCGGCCGGCTGGAATGAAATCCCCGGCGCCCGAGGCTGCACACCGCAGTCGTGCGGGTTCCGCGATCACAACGCCGAGCTGGCGGAGCTCGGCGCGCGAGTGCTGGGCCTTTCAGCGCAGCTGCTGGCCGACCAGGTCGAGTTCGCGGAGCGGAACCGCATGCCGTTCCCGGTCGTCAGCGACGAGCACCTCGAGCTGGGCGGCGCGCTCGGGCTGCCGACGTTTGCGGTCGAGGGTCAGACGCTCTACAGGCGCCTCGCGCTGGTCGCGTCGGCTGGCAGGATCGAGCACGTGTTCTATCCCGTCTTCCCGCCGGACCGGAACGCGGCCGACGTGGTCGCATACCTGCGGGCGGCCGCGTGAAGCTCGTCACCTTCGAGACGCCGGACGGGACTGAGCACGTCGGCGCGGTCGTCGACGACGCCGGCATCGTCGAGCTCGACTTTCCGTCGATGCGCGCGCTCTTCGAGCGTGGAGACGAGGGGCTCGACCAGGCGCGGTCGGCGGTCGAGGCCGGCGATTTCGGTTACCGGCTCGACGGGGTGAAGCTGAAGGCGCCGATCGTCCCCAAGAAGTTCTTCCACACCGCCGGCAACTTCCGTGAGCACGAGGAGGAGTCGAAGAACGTCAACTGGTCGCACGAGATCGCGCCGTGGATCGTCTTCTTCCAGAACGTCGACGCGATCATCGGGCCGGACGACCCGATCGTGTACCCCGAGCATCTGACCGAGGAGCTCGACTACGAGCTCGAGCTGGCGGTAGTCCTGAAGAAGGGCGGCAAGTGGTTCGGCGCCGACGAGGCGATGGACTACGTCGGCGGCTACGTGATCTTCAACGACATCACTGCCCGGGACATCCAGCGGCGCGAGATGCGCTCCGGCGTCTTCTCGTACTCGAAGGCGATCGACACGTTCTGCCCGCTCGGGCCGTGGATCGTGACCGCGGACGAGATTCCGGATCCGCACGACCTGGCGATGGAGCTGCGGGTGAACGGCGAGCCGCGGCAGACCTCGCACTCCGGGCGGATGAGCGTCACGATCCCGGAGATCTTGTCGCACTACGCCGCGCTCGGGTACAGCGCGGGCGACGTGCTCTCGACCGGGACGGTGGCCGGCGTGGCCGGGTTCAGCGAGGACGCGGCGTCGCTCTATCTGAAGCCGGGCGATGTGATCGAGGCGGAGATCGAGCGCATCGGCGTGCTGCGGAATCCCGTGATCTCGTGGCGCGAAAGACATGGCTCCGACCCGCCGGCTCGAGTCCGGTGGTGACGCTTTCTAGGCACACGCGCCCGTGGTACTAAGGGTCCCGACCCGCCCCCTGCTCAGGCGTCAGCCTAACCCTGCGCGGCGCGCGCCGCATCGTCCAATCTGTGTCGAAAGCGTGACTTTGTGAGCTGGCCGCGGGACGACGCGAAGCTCGCGCGCGTCCGCGCGGCCATGGCCGAGGAAGAGCTCGACGCCCTCGTCGTGCGCGCGCCGGACAACGTCCTGTACCTCTCGAACTTCTGGGGGATGAAGGGCTACGACGCCGTCGTGTTTCCTCGGGACGGCGAGCCGGTCTTGATCGCGCTCGAAGCGTCCGCCGACGACGCGGAGCGCTCGGCGTGGACGAAGGACGTCCGCTTCCTCAAGGGCTATGACGAGCGCGACCCGCGGCCCCCGACCGCGCGCACGCTCGACCTCGCGCGCGCCGCGGCTGGCGACTACGGGAGGGTTGGCCTCGAGCTGAGCCTCGGCACGCAGGCCTCCGATCGCATGGTCGGCGAGCCAACGACCTTCACCCGCGAATGGTTCGACGCCTGGCCCGGCGCCCTCGACGCTACGCCGCTCCTCGCCCGAGCTCGCGCCCTGAAGACCGCGCAGGAGGTCGAGCGGATCCGCTTGGCGAACGACCTCTGCGCCGAAGCGATGGAATACGTCCGAGGCCACCTCCGCACAGGGATGAAAGCGAGCGAGGCCGCCGCGCTCTGGCAGGGCTTCGTCCACGGCGCGGGCACCGGCTACCGCGGAAAGGTCGAGCTCGCGCTCGGGTTTTCGCTCGTCTGGTCAGGCCCGGGGATCCGCACGTTCACCGCCACGACCGATCGGCCCGTCGTCGAGGGCGAGCCGACGCTGTTCGAGATCTGGGTTTGCGTCGACGGCTACTGGTGCGATCACACGAAGAACCTCGTTCTCGGCGAGCTAACCCCTCGCTACGTCGAGGTCGAGCAGCAGCTCACCGGGGTGTACGACGAGGCGGTCGCGCACTGCCGGCCCGGCGCGAGCCTGCCCGAGCTCGACCAGCTCGTCCGCGACGGGATCGCCGCGGCGGGCTACCCCGGTCAGCCGTCGCACCCGGTTTGCCACGGCGTCGGCGCCCGTGCACACGAGCCGCCGTACGCACATCAGGCCGGGACGGGCACGATCGAGGAGAACATGGTGCTGGCGATCGAGCCGGGGATCTACTGGGACGGTGGCGGCGGACTTCGGCTCGAGGACAACTTCCTGATCACCGGGGACGGCGCCGAGAAGCTCAGCCCCTTCCCCGACGGAATCGTGCGCGCATGAGCGACCTGGTCTGGACGGGCGAGCTCAACCGCCGCGCGCTGGAGCCGCAGGTGAAGGGCCCGGTCGGCCTGTACGACACCACGCTCCGCGACGGCGAGCAAACCGTGGGCGTCGTCCTCGATCCAGAGCAGAAGCTCGAGATCGCATGGCTCCTCGACGAGCTGGGGATCGACCGGATCGAGGCTGGGTTCCCACGCGTCTCCGAGGACGACTACCGGGCTGTCCAGCTGATCTCCGCGGCGGGCCTGCGCGCCGAGATCTGGGGCTTCTCACGCGCGGTTGCTGCCGACGTCGAGGCGCTGGTCGAGCTCGGCGTCACCGCGAGCGTCGTCGAGTCGCCGATCTCCGACTTGAAGCTGGCCGCGCTCGGCTTGTCGAGGGAGGACATGCTCGGCCGGATCCGGAAAGCCGTGAGCTTCGCCGTCGAAAATGGCATCCGCGTCGCGTACTTCGGCGTCGACGGGACGCGGGCCGACCTGCGCTTCTTCGAGCAGGCTTACAAGACGGCGATCGAGGCCGGCGCCCAGGAGGCGGTCGTGGTCGACACGATCGGCGTCGCGACCCCGGAAGCGGCCGCGTTCCTCGTCAGCGCGACCACCGAGTGGCTCGGCGAGGACATTCCGGTGCACTGGCATGGTCACAACGACTTCGGCCTGGCGACCGCTGCGGCCGTGGCCGCAGTTCAAGCCGGCGCGACGGTCGTCCACGGAACGATCAACGGGATGGGCGAGCGAGCGGGTAACGCGAATCTCGGCGAGGTCGCACTGGCGCTGCAGGCGCTCTACGGGATCTCGACGAACCTCGACCTCGCGCGCCTGCGCGACGTATCGGCGCGCGTCCGCGAGCTCTCCGGCTATGAGCTAGAGCCCTGGAAGCCCGTCGTCGGCGAGAACCTGTTCACGCGCGAGTCGGGCGCGGTCGCGAGCCAGTTCCACGATCCGCCCTCGATCGAGCCGTACTCGTCCGAGCTCGTCGGCGCCGAGCGCAAGATCGTGCTCGGAAAGAAGAGTGGCCTCGACTCGATCCGGATCAAGGCGGAGGAGCTCGGACTCGATGTGCCCGAAGAGCGGCGCGCCGAGCTGCTGGCGCAGGTGAAGGATCTCGGCGCGAGCAAGCGCGGGCTCGTCACCGACGACGAGTTCCGCGACCTCGTCAGCCGCGCAGGCGAGACCTAGCGCGCTGGACGTCCTCGGGCGACGCGCCGCCCGCCTCGAGATAGGCGGCGACGCTGCCGTACCGTCGCTCGAGCTCCGCGAGTACGCGTTGCATGGAGGAGGCGGGCGTCCTCGAGGTCTCGCGCAGCCGCTCGCGCTCATCCTCGTCGGCGGTCTCCGTCAGCCACCGTTCGAGCCGCGGGGCGAGGTGGACCTCGCTGAGCGCGTAGTCCTCCGAGATCGCGTCGATTCCGACATCAGCGAGACGGAGCATGATCGCCGCGACGAGGCCGGTTCGGTCCTTGCCGCCCTGACAGTGGACGATGACAGCGCCGGCCGGCGCATTCGCGACGGCCGATACGGGGCGGGCAAAATTCGGCCGAAAGCGCTCGAGGAACTCCAGGTAGACGGCCGCCGTGCGGGACGGCGTGTCGTTCTCCGTCGCGGCAATGACCTCGATCTCGGCCTCGATCGTCTCGTCCCAGTCGCCGAAGGCGGGCAGATGAAGCGCCTCGATCGGCATCTCGCGCGGTGGGTCCGCGTCGCGCTCGGCCTGCATCCGCAGGTCGATGACGGTGCGGACCCCGTAGTCGAGGGCCTGCCGCCAGCCCTCGTCGGTGAGGCTTGCGACGCTGTCCGCGCGCACGACGGCGCCAAAGCGCGTCCTGCCGCCGTCCTCGGTCGCGTGACCTCCAAGATCGCGGACGTTGAGGCAGTCGGCCCAGCGGAGGACGCGCTCGGTCACGGCGCCAGGGTATTGAATGCGCCGGTGGCCGAGTTCGACGCCGTCATCGTCGGGAGCGGGATCAACTCGCTCGCCGCCGGCGCGCTCCTCGCGCAGGGCGGATGGAGCGTTTGCATCCTCGAGCGCAACGACTGGCTCGGCGGCGCGATCAAGACGGACGAGCTCACTCAGGACGGGTTCCTCCACGACGTGTTCAGTGCCTGGCACCCGCTCTGGGTCGGCGGCGCCGCACACGCCCAGCTCGGGGACGAGCTCGCCGCGCGCGGGCTCGAGTACCTCAATACCGAGTATCCGACCGCGACGCTCTTTCCGGACGGCGAGGCGGCGTTCGTGCTGCGGACGGCCGAGGCCAACGCGGCCGAGCTCGACCGGCACGCAGCCGGTGACGGCGACGCGTGGCGCCGGATGCTGGAGGAGTTTTTCCCGGTCGCCGATCTCGCGTTCGGCGTCCTCGGGACGGAGCTGTGGTCGGGAGCGGGCCTCGGGCTCGGGACAAAGGCTTACCGGCGGCTGGGGCGGCGGGGCCTTGCCGAGTTCACAGGAACCGTGCTGACCTCGAGCCGCGACTGGCTGACGACCACGTTCAGTTCCGAGCGCGCGCACGGTCTGCTCGCGCCCTGGGTCCTGCACACCGGGCTCGGCCCGGATGCCGCCGTCTCCGGGTTCATGACCCAGGTGATCGCGGTCGCAGTGCAGGAAGGCGGGATGCCGATCCCTCACGGCGGTGGCGCGCGGCTCGTCGACGCTCTCGTCGCCCTGATCCGCGACCGGGGCGGCGTCTGCGAGACCGCTGCCGAGGTGGAGCGCGTGCTGGTGAGGAACGGCCGCGCGGTCGGCGTGCAGACCGCCGACGGGCAGACCTTCACCGCCGCACGGGCCGTCCTCTGCAACGTGCTGCCGCAGGCGCTCTACGGACGGTTGCTCGCCGGCGCCGGCGTTCCCGAGCCCATCCGGGAGGGCGCGGAGCGCTTCCGGTACGGCCGCTCGGAGATGCAGATCCACTTCGCGCTCTCTGAGCCGCCTCGCTGGGATGGCGACGAGCGCCTGGGGGAGACCGCGATCGTCCACCTGACGCCGGGGCTCGACGGCGTCTCGCGCGCCGTGAACGAGGCGGAGCGCGGGCTGCTGCCCGCCGAGGCGACCGTCGTCGTCGGGCAACCGCTGCCGATGGATCCCTCGCGGGCTCCCACCGGCAAGGGCTTGCTCTGGGTCCAGCTCCAGGAGCTTCCGTGGCACGTGAAAGGAGACGCGGCGGACGAGTTCGAGACCGGCGACGGCACCTGGACGGAGGAGTTGCGCGAGCGCTACGCCGACCGGATCCAGGCGCGGATCGGTAGGCACATCCCGAACCTCGAGTCGTCGATCCTCCAGCGGGTCGTGCTTTCGCCCGCGGACCTCCAGGCGGCGAACCCGAACCTGCACCACGGCGATCCCTACGGCGGCTCGCTCGCGCTCGACCAGAACCTGCTCTGGCGTCCGTTTTCCCGGCAGCCGGGGCACCGCACGCCGATCGACCGGCTCTACCACATCGGCGCGAGCACGCATCCCGGGCCCGGGCTCGGCGCCGGCTCCGGAACCCTGGTCGCACAGGAGCTGCTCCAACCGCCCCTGCCGGCCAGGGCGCTCGCGCGCGCGAGAGGGCGTCTCGGCCGATGACGCGGCTCTCGATCTCGCAGATCACGACGGTGACCCAGTCGTTCGCGGACGATCTCGACGTCTACCGGGCAGCCGGCGCCGACGGCATCGGGATCTGGGAGATGAAGCTGCAGGACGATTCGCTCGAGCGGTTTCGCGCAAGCGGGCTTGAAGCGGCGGCCGCGATTCCGGCGGTGCCCTCGATCCTCCCGCTGCCGCTGATGGAGGGGCCGGACGATCCCGCCGAACGCATCGAGGCAATCTGCGCCGGCATCCGCCGCCTCGCGCCGTTCAAGCCCGCCTGCGTCCTCTTCCTGACAGGCCCCGGGGACGACCGTCCCACGATCCTCGAAGGGATTCGGGCGATCGCGGACGAAGGGCGAGCGTGCGGCATCCCCGTCGCGCTCGAGCCGATCCAGCGTGAGTTCGCCGAGCACTGGACGGTCGTGAGCTCGCTCGACGAGGCGGCGGAGCTCGTCGACGAGGCGGGCGCCAACGCGGGGCTCATCTACGACACCTGGCACCTGTGGCGCGAACCCCTCGAGCAAATCGCCCGTCACCGCGACCGCATCTACGGCGTTCACATCGCCGACTGGCGCGATCCGACCCGCAACACGAACGATCGCGTGCTGCCCGGCCGAGGCGTCATCGACTACGCGCCGATCCTCGACGCCCTCCGCTGGGACGGCCTGTTCGACCTCGAGATCTTCTCCGATCCGGAGCTTCCGGACTCGCTCTGGAAGGACGATCCACGCGAGGTCGCCAAGACCGGAATCGAGCGGCTGCGCGCAGCCGTGACCGCATCCGATTGACCCGACACGGTCGTAGGGACTTGAATATCTGTTTCAAGGCCCGTGCTTCGATGATGAGGAGGGTGTAGTGAGACGACCGACTAGGTGGGGTGCGCTGGCTGCGGTGGCCTTGGGTGCTACGGCAATCGCGGCAGTTGCGGGTACGACGGGCGGCCGTGCGGCCACGTCGGCGAAGAAGCCGATTGTGATCGGATGGGCGTTCGACAGCAAGGGCAACATGGCGCCGTTCGACAACCCGGCCCTCGCGGCGGCGAAGATCCGCGTGGCGCAGATCAATGCGAAGGGCGGAGTCGGCGGAGCGAAGTTGCAGATCACAACCTGCGACACGCAGAACAACGATCCCGCCAAGGCGAAGTCATGCGCCGCAAGCCTGCTCGGGGCCGGCGCCAACATCATCTTCACGACGTGCGACGTCGACTATGCGACGCCGGTGGTGCAGGAGGCGATCAACCGCGGCATCCTCGCGATCGCTCCCTGTATCGGGACCGACCAGATGGGTCCGAAGCGCTTCGGCGCGAAGGGGAAGCTCGCGTTCAGCTTCGGGAACGTGGCTCAGGACGAAGGCTCGGCGATGGCGGAGTACGCCCATCGGCGCGGCTGGAAGACCGCGTCGCTCGCGACGAACACGCTGCTCGTCTACTTCAAGAACGTCGTCACGGCGTTCGACAAGCGCTTCACGCAGCTCGGCGGGAAGATCGTCACGCGCCAGAGCTACGCCACCGGCGCGAACAACGTCGGCAACGCGGTGACGCAGCTGAACGCGAAGAAGGCCGACGTGATCGTCAGCTCGACGTCGTTCGGAGAGCTGCCGGCGCTCGTCTCCGGCCTGCGGGCCCTCGGCAACAACACGCCGGTGCTCAACTCGTGGGCGGGTGACGGCACCTACTGGGTGACGCAGAGCCCGAAGATCACGAACTACTACTGCGTCACGTACGCGTCGGTGTTCGGGGACGACCCGAACGCGGCTGTGCGCGCGATGATCGCGTCGCTGAAGAAGGCGGGAGCGGCTCCGGGAACCGGCGGCTTCGTCGGGGGCGCGGCGGCGATCGACGGCGTCACGCTGGCGATTCAGCGGGCTCACGGCTCGACGAAGGGCTCGGCGCTCGCGGCTCAGCTGTTGAAGTTCAAGAAGGTGCAGGTGCTCGGCGGGAAGATCAGCTTCTCGGCCCAGCTCCACACGGTCTACGGCCGCCAGTACCGGGTGATCCAGATCCAGAACAACAAGGCGAAGTACGTCGGTGCGGTGACCGCGAAGGTCATCCCCAAGCTCTAGCTTGCCGACGGTAGACGTCGTGGAGGGGAGGCCCGGAGAGATTCTTCGGGCCTCCTCCGTCTCGCGATCCTTCGACGGCGTTCGCGCTCTGCGGGAGGTCTCGCTCGAGCTGCGCCGGCACGAGGTGGTCGGCCTGATCGGCCCAAACGGCGCGGGGAAGTCCACGCTCGTCAACGTCCTCACCGGGTTCGACTTTCCGACCGACGGCAGCGTCGAGCTCGGCGACCGCACGATCACGCGCTGGAGCGCCCACCGGCGGGCCCGGGCCGGGGTCACCCGCACCTTCCAGCACAGCCACGCATTTCGGAGCCTCTCGGTGCGCGAGAACGTCGAGATCGCGGCGCTCGGCGTGGGGGCTCGTCCGCGGGAGGCGCGCCGGCGTACGGACGGTCTGCTCGACCTGCTCGGTCTCTCCGACCGTGCCAGAGCGCGCGCGGACACGCTGCCGCAGGGAGACGAGCGGCGCCTCGGCGTCGCGCGTGCGCTCGCGACCGAGCCTGCGTTCGTCCTGATGGACGAGCCCGCTGCCGGCCTGCCGGAAGCGGAGGTGCCGAAGCTCGCTGAGGTCATCCGCTCGGTGCGCGACGACCACCACGTCGGGGTGCTCCTGATCGACCACAACATGGCGCTCGTCATGGGCGTCTGCGACCGCATCCACGTGCTCGACGAGGGCCGGACGCTCGCGGCGGGCACGCCGGCCGAAGTGCGCGAGAACCTCGACGTCGCAGCCGCATACCTCGGCGAGACCGCGGTGACGGACGGCGATGGCTGAGCCCGCGCTCGAGTTGGACAGGCTCGAGGTGCGCTACGGCCCCGTGACCGTCGTCCGTGAGCTCTCCCTGCGCGTCGAGCGCGGCGAGATCGTCGGGCTGATCGGGCCGAACGGCGCCGGCAAGTCGACCACCCTCCACGCGATCATGGGCCTGCTTCCGGTGGCCGCGGGCGAGATCCGAGTCGCCGGTGTGTCCGTCGCCGGCCGCTCCCCGGAGTCGATCGCGCGAGCCGGCGTGGCGCTCGTTCCCGAAGGACGCCGGATCTTCGGCGACTTCACCGTGGAGGAGAATCTGCGGCTCGGCCTCGCGGGGCGGAGGTCGGCGAACGGCGGCGACCCGCTTGCGGCCGCCTATGAACTGTTTCCGATGCTGCGCGAGTTCCGCCGGCGCTCGGCCGGCGCGCTCTCCGGAGGCCAGCAGCAGCAGCTCGCGATCGGGCGCGCGATCGTCGCCGACCCGGATCTCCTCCTGCTCGACGAGCCGTCGCTCGGGCTCGCGCCTACGGCGGTCGACGGTGTCTTCGGCGCGTTCGGCGCCATCCGCGAGCGCGGCGTCACGATCCTCCTTGTCGAGCAGCGCGCACAGCGCACCGTCGCGCTCGCGGACCGCACACACGTGCTCGTCGGCGGCCTCGAGCGGATGACGCTCGGCCCGGCCGACGTCGACGATACCGACAAGATCATCGCGGCCTACCTCGCGTCATGATGGTCGCCTCGGTCGACTTCCAGACCCTGTCGGACGCGATCGGCCTCGGCGCGATCTACGCGCTCATGGCCGTCGGGATCGGCCTTGTCTTCGGTGTGCTCCGCCTTGTGAACTTCGCCTACGGCCAGCTCGTCATGGCCGGCGCCTACACGCTCGCGTTTACCTCCGGCTGGCCCGTCGCCGGGAGCATCCTCGCCTGCTTCGCGGTCGTCGTCGCGCTGTCGCTGGCGATGGAGCGCGCGGTCTTCCGTCCGCTGCGCGGCCAGTCTCCCGCGGTGATGCTCGTCACGACCTTCGCGATCGCCTTCGTGCTCCAGGCGATCGCGCTGATCGTCGACCTCCGCGACAACACGATCGGCGAGATCGCCTCGTCGGCTGCTCCGCTGAACCGATCCGTGTCGGTCGGGGGAGTGGACGTGCGCAAGATCACCATCGTGGCGATCGCGGTCGCCGTCGTCACGCTCGCGCTGCTCGCGCTCCTGCTCACGCGGACGACCATCGGCCTCCACACGCGCGCCGCGGCCAGTGACTTTCGCACCGCGCGGCTGCTCGGTGTTCGCGCCAACCGGGTGATCGGCTTCGCGGCGCTCCTCTCCGGCGTCCTGGCCGCGACGGTCTCGGTGCTGCTGACGGTTCAGGCCCCGTTCGTCTCGCCGGACTTCGCCCTCCGGGACACGATCGTCGTGCTCGTCGGCGTCGTCGTGGGCGGGATCGACAGGCTCTGGACGGCCACCCTCGGCGGCTTCACGATCGGCTTCGCGTCGGGCGTGATCAACGGTGCCCTGCCGACCGACAAGACCGTGTACCTGCCTTCGGCGGTCTTCGCGCTCGTCATCCTCGTCCTGCTGCTGCGGCCGGCCGGCCTCTTCGCGTGGGGACGGCACGCTGCGGCGGAACGCGTATGAGGTCGCGGATCGACTCCCTTGTCGAGCTCGCCGGCCCGGTCGCGCTGGTCGTCGTCGTCGGGCTCGTGGCGACGACCGTCTCCCGCGCCAACGAGATCTACGCCCTGAACGCGCTCGTCTCGGTGGCGATCGTCGTGGCGATCTACGTGTTCGTGGGGACGTCAGGCGTCCTGTCGTTCGGGCAGATCAGCTTCGTCGCCGTCGGAGCCTTCGCGGCCGGAATCATGACCGTCCCGCTCGAGTCGAAGCGCGGCGTGCTGACGGAGATCTTTCCGCTCCTGCGCGACCATACGATCGGCAACCTGCCTTCGTATCTGCTCGCGGCGGCGGTCGGCGGCGTGTTCGCGTTCGTCGTCGGCCTCCCGCTGATGCGGCTCTCCGGGCTCGCAGCCGGGATTGCGACCCTGGCCGTGCTCGAGATCACGCACAACGTTCTCCGCGAATGGACGAGCATCGGGCCTGGGGCGACGACGCTCGCGCTCGTGCCCGAGACGGTCGGGCCGCTGCAGGCGACCGTCGGGGCGATCATCGCGATCCTGGTCGCCTTCGGCTATCAGCGCAGCCGGCCGGGGCGCCTCCTGCGCGCCACGCGAGAGGATCCCGCCGCGGCCCGGGGAGTCGGCGTCGACGTCCACCGCCAGCGGCTGCTCGCGTTCACGCTCTCGGGCGCGCTGGCCGGGTTCGCAGGCGGCCTGCTCGTGCACCTGCTTGGGTCGATCACGACGGAGCAGGTCTACCTCGAGCTGACGTTCCTCACCCTCGCGATGCTCGTAGTCGGCGGGCTCACGAGCCTCTGGGGCGCCGTCGTCGGAGCGCTCGCGGTGAGCGGGCTCGACTCGTTCCTGAGCCAGGCGGAGCAGGGAATCCACGTGGGGCTCAAGATCGACCTCCCGAGCGGGACCCGGCTCGTCATCCTCGGCGCGCTGATGACGGTCGTGCTCGTTCTGCGTCCGTCCGGTCTCACCGGGGGGCGCGAATTCGGCCTGCCGACTAGGATGCGCCGGTGAGCGCTCCCGCCGCGTACGACGACCTGCGGAACCGCCTGACCGCGATCTGCGACCTCGGCGGAATCGGGCAGCTCCTCTTCTGGGACCAGCAGACGAAGATGCCCGTCGCGGCGGCAGGGGCACGCGCGGAGCAGACCGCGACGATCGGCCGCTTGAGCCACCAGCTCTTCGTGTCCGACGAGATCGGCCGCCTGATCGAGGAGCTTCGCGCCTACGAGGAGAGCCTTCCGTACGACTCCGACGAGGCCAGCCTGATCCGGATTGGGCGGCACGACTGGGAGAAGGCGCGCCAGGTCCCGCCGGACCTGACCGCGGAGATGCGGCGGAGCTCGTCGCTCGCGCTGCGTGCGTGGGCGGAGGCCCGTCCGAAGTCCGACTACGAGGCGCTCAAGCCGCATCTGGAGCGCAACCTCGGGCTGCGCCGCCGTTACATCGACTGCTTCGAACCTGCCGACGAGCCGTACGACATCCTGCTCGACGATTACGAGCGAGGGATGAAGACCGCTGAGGTTCGGGCCGTGTTCGATCGGCTCAAGGAAGGCCTGATCGAGCTGCTGCAGGCGGTGGAGCCTGCCGATACGTCTCAGCTCGATCGCCCGTTTCCCCAGGAGGGACAGGAGCGCTTCGCGATGCACGTCCTCGACCGGTTCGGCTTCGATCCGATGTCGTGGCGGCTCGATCCGACGTCGCATCCGTTCATGTCCTCCCCCGGCCACAAGGACATCCGGATCACCACGAACTACAGCGACAGCGGCCTGCGCTCCCTGTTCGCGACGATGCACGAGTTCGGGCACGGCATCTACGAGTACGGCATTGACGCGGCGCTCGCGCGGACGCCGCTCGGGACTGGCGCGTCGATGGGCCTACATGAGTCGCAGAGCCGCATGTGGGAGAACCTCGTCGGCCGCAGCGGGCCGTTCTGGAGCCATTTCTACCCGGAGCTCCAGCAGACGTTCCCGGGAGCGCTCGACGACGTCGACGAGGAGTCGTTCTTCCGTGCCGTGAACGCCGTAAAGCCGTCGCTGATTCGCGTCGACGCCGACGAGATCACCTACAGCCTGCACATCATCCTCCGCTTCGAGCTCGAGCAGGAACTGCTCGCCGGAACGCTGCCGCTCGACGACCTGCCGGAAGCGTGGAACGCGCGGATGAAGGAGTACATCGGCATCGACGTGCCGAACGACGCGGACGGCGTCCTCCAGGACATGCACTGGGCAAGTGGTCACCTCGGGTACTTCCCGACGTACGCGCTCGGCAACGTCATCTCGGTGCAGATCTGGAACGCGGCGCTCGAGGCGATCCCGGACATCCCCCAGCAGGTGGCCCAGGGCGAGTTCGCGCCGCTGCGGGAGTGGCTGACCGAGAACCTCTACCGGCACGGCCGGAAATTCACCCCGGTGGAAATGCTCGAGCGGATCACGGGTAGCCGGATCGACCCCGAGCCGTACCTCGCGTATCTGCGCGACAAGCACCTCGCCGCCGCGACAGCTTGAAGCTCGACTCCGTCTGCATCGTCGGCGCCGGCGCGATCGGAAGCCTCTATGCAGGCCACCTTGCGCGCGTGTGCGACGTGTCCGTGCTCGCGCGGCGCCCCGAGCACGCGTGGGCGCTCGAGCAGGACGGGCTGCGGGTGACCGGCCGGAACGGCGACTTCAAGCAGCGGGTCCGGGCGACTCACGCGGTTCGGGAGATCGGGCAGCCCGACCTCGTGATCGTGGCGACGAAGGCCACCGGGGTGGAGACCGCTGCATCCGCCCTGGCCGGCTGCTTCGAGGGCGTACCGGTGATGACGGTGCAGAACGGGCTCGGGGCGGAGGAAATCGTGGCGGCGCACGGCGACTGGCCGCTCGTCTCCGCGGTCACGTTCATGAGCGGCACCCGTCACTCGGACACGCATGTCGAGTACATCCTGGACACGCCCACCTGGCTCGGGCCCTATCGCGGGATGAGCGACGAGGACGTCCAGTCGATCGCCGACCTACTCGTCGCGGCGGGCTTGAAGGCGGAGGCGCTCCCAGACCTCCGTCCGGCCCAGTGGTCGAAGCTGATCTTCAACGCTACGGTCAACGCCGTCGCGGCCCTGACGGGACTGTCGCACGACCCGCACTTCGCCGCGGAGGACCGGCCGGACGACCTCGGGCGGCTCGTGCATGGGCTCGTCGACGAGGGGAAGCGCGTCGCGGCGGCGGCGGGCGTCGAGCTGCACGACGACCCATGGGAGATGAACGTCCTGGCCACCCAGCGCGGCAGCGCGCACTACCCGTCGATGCTCGAGGACGTCGACGCGAGGCGGCCGACGGAGGTCGACCTGATTACCGGCGCGCTGGTTCGCGAGGCGGAGCGGCACGGGGTGGAGGCGCCGCTGCACCGCGCGATGTGGGCGCTCGTGCAGGGGCGCGAGGCGTCCTACGCATGATTACCGCCAAAAATGCTGCGCATTTTCGGCGGAATGGATTAGTCCCTTCGCTTCGCTCGGGAGAGTAGGAGATGGCCGGGTGAGGATTTGCATTGTTGGGTGTGGCGCCGTCGGCTCGCTGTTCGCGGCGAACTTGGCCCAGCTCGACGACGTCGAGGTGTGGGCCTACGACCTTTCCCAGCCGCACGTGGACGCGATCAACCGCGACGGGCTGCGGTTGTCGGGAGCGGGCGAGGTGGTCGGGCGTCTCCGCGCGACGAGCGACGCCGCCGAGTTGCCAGCGTGCGACTTCGGCATCGTCGCCACCAAGGCGATGCACACCGAGCCGGCGATCAGCGCGACCGCCCACGCATTTGCGGACGGCGCGGTCGCCACCGTCCAGAACGGGATCGGCAACGAGGAGACGCTGGCGCGGCACGTCCAGCGGGTGGTCCGCGGCACGACTTTTCCAGCAGGCCGGATCGTCGAGCCGGGACACGTCCAGTGGGACGTCAAGGGCGACACGACGATCGGGCCGTTCGAGCCGCAGCCGGCCCGCATGGACGAGGTCGAGCGGCTCGCCGACGCGTGCACGCGCGCGGGGATGCCCACGCAAGCGCTTGCTGACGCGCGCGGCGCCCAGTGGCGCAAGGTGATCTTCAACGCGGCGACGAATCCCGTCGGTGCACTCACGCGACTCACGCACGGGCGCGTGTGCGAGCGTGAGCCGTTGCGGCGTCTCGTCACAGGGCTCGTCGACGAGGGCAAGGCGGTGGCGGGCGCGCAGGCAATCGAGCTCGATGCGGATCCGGAGGAGCTGATCGACCACGCGGCGAAGCCGGAGGTCGCGTACGACCACAAGTCGTCGATGCTGCAGGACGTCGAGGCAGGCCGTCCCACCGAGGTCGACTGGCTGAATGGGGGCATCGTCCGGTTCGGAGCCGAGCACGGCGTGCCGACGCCCCTGAACGCCGCGGTCTGGGCGCTGGTGAAAGGGCTCGAGGCCTCGTGGGCGTGATTCCCCGGGAGGAGGTCGAGCGCCGGTACGCGAACGTGCGGGCCGCGATGGACGAGACCGGGGTGGACGCGGTCGTCGTCGCGGGGAGCGAGTACACCGGCTTCGAGGGCGCGGTCACGTACATGTCGGGGTTCCAGATCGTCCACCGTTATGCCTACGTCCTTCTTCCCCGGGAGGGAGAGCCGTCGATCGTCTTCCCCTCCGAGGCGCGCTACGTCGGCGAGCACGGCACGAGTTGGATCGAGGATCAGGTCTTCGTCGACCAGCCCGGGACCTGGCTTGCGGAGCGGCTCGCGGGCAAGCGGGTCGGCGTGTACGGCCTCGACTACGTGATGACGGTGCGCGATTTCGCGGCGCTCGAGGGCAAAGTGGAGCTCGTCCCGTTCGACTGGGAATTCGACCTTGCGCGGGCTGTGAAGAGCGACGTCGAGGTGGAATCGGTACGCGAGAGCGTTCGGATCAACACCGACGGCTTCTGGGCGTTCCTGGAGGCGTACGAGCCCGGATGCACGGCCGCACAGGCGCTCGCGCCGGCCGAAGCCCTGTTCGTCGAGCGCGGTTGCGGGCGGCTGACGATGAACATGGTGCTCGTCGGCGCCGAGTTCGCGATTGCACGGTCGGAGACCGTCCTTGGCGACTTCTGCGTTCCCTCGCTCGAGATCGCAGGCCCGGGCGGCCACTGGGTCGAGGTCTCACGGGCGATCGGGAAGCCGAACGCCGAGGTGGAGCGCATGCGCGACGCATACGAGGAGTACTTCGAGGCAGCCCTGTCCGCTCTCCGGCCTGGCGCGACCGCGCACGACGCGCACCGGGCGGTCTCGAAGGGTTTCGTCGACCGCGGGTGGCACCTCGGGCACGTGACCGGCCATTCGATCGGGATGACGATGATCGAGTTCCCGAAGATCGGCGAGGGCGTCGAGACCGAGCTGCGCGAGAACATGGTGTTCTCCATGCATCCCCACGTGATCGCCGAGAACGGGCGCGACTGCCTTTACATGCAAGACACGTGGCTCGTGACGGCCGACGGTGGCGAGCCGTTGGCAGGCCTCCCCATGCGCATCTTCGACGGCACGGAGTCGCGCTCCACGGACTGAGCTGTCGCGGGCTGTGGCGTCGCTTGCCGAGCCGCTTTGCCGGGCGGCATGGCCAGTCCGGACACGGTGGAGGGCCTGGCACCGGGACGCGGCTCCGAGAGCCGAGTCCGCCGGTTGACGTTTACGCCACTTCGGCGTGGATGCGGCCCGCGGCGTCCTTGAGCGTTCCGCCGCTCCGGCCGACCCGCACCGCGAGGATCTCCGCGAGGATCGACAGCGCGGTCTCGGCGGGCGTCGAGGCGCCGATGTCCAGGCCGCACGGCCCGGAGATCCGCTCGAGCGCGTCCTCCGGTATTCCGGCCTCGAGCAGACGCTCGCGCCGGCGCGCTTGATTGCGGCGCGAGCCCAGCGCGCCGACGTAGAACGCCTCGGTCTCCAGCGTGCCCTTCAGCGCCGGGACGTCGAACTTGTCGTCGTGGGTGAGGACGACGACCGCGGTGGAGTGATCCGGCTGGATGCGCGCCAGCGCTTCCTCGGGCCAGGCGACAACGATCTCGTCGGCGCTCGGGAGCCGGGCGGAGGTTGCGAATCGCGCACGCGCGTCGGCCACGATCGTGCGCCATCCGAGCGTTTTCGCCGACGCGCAGAGCGCCTCGGCCGTGTCGATCGCGCCGAAGACGAGCAAGCGCGGCGGCGGCGCGTACACGTCGGCGAACACGCGCCTGCCCTCGAGCTCGAGCACCCTGCTGTGCCCCGAGCGGAGCAGCTCGTCGGCGAGCGGATCCTCGCCGGGACGCACGAACCGAACGGCGCCGCCGTCCAACTCGGTGAAGACCACGGCACGCTCCTCGCCCCGGACGACTTCCAGCAGCGGCTCGAGCACCGCTGCGGACGGCTCATCCACCCAGACGTCGATCTCACCTCCGCAGGGAAGCCCCACGCTGAAGGCCATGTCGTCGGTGATCCCGAACGTCAAAAGCCGCGCCTCGCCGCCGCCGAGAACCTCCCGCGCGACGCCGTAGACCTCGTTTTCGACGCAACCGCCCGAGACCGAGCCCGCGAGCTCGCCGCTCTCCGACACCGCGAGCTTCGAGCCGATCGGCCGTGGCGCCGAGCGGCGCGTGGCTACCACCGTGGCGAGCGCCACGCGCTCTCCCGCGGCCCGCCAGCGCTCGATATCGGTCAGTACCTCACGCACCGCCGCATCGTAGCCCGGCGACTACGCTAGCTCGGTGGGGAAGGCCCGCACGATGATCGACCGGCTCGAGGAGCGACGTGAGCGCCATGCCCAGCGGCACAAGCTCCACCGGATCGGCTTCGGCTTCGCCGCCGCCCTCGTTCTCCTCGCCGGAATCATCCTCAGCCTCCCGCTCGTCCCCGGCCCGGGACTCCCGCTCGTCGCCGTCGGCCTCGCGATGCTCGCGCTCGAGTTCGCGTGGGCCGAGCGCCTCCTCCGGCGGATTGCGCACAGGATCGACCAGGTCGAAGAGCGGATCGGCTGGGCCGGGATCGTCGCTCTGCTGGTCGGCGCAATCGCCGTCGGCGTCGCGGTCTTCTACTGGAAGATGTAGCCGGCGATGCGCGTGATTTGACCGGCGAGACCGGTCGCCAGCAGCGTCAGCGCACCGATCACGAGCAGTGTGACCACGGCGAGAACGACCGAGTACTCGGCCATCGTCTGGCCCTGCTCGTTGCGGAGGAGAAGGGATGTCATGCCTCTAGGACGCCGCGCAGGCCGGAACCTTGCACGATTCCCTCGACCGAGTGAAGAGCCTTGAGCGGGGCAGAAGGTCATTGCAGACGCATCGCAGGCAGAGCCTGCGAGTGCTGGCGGCGGCGCCGCCGAGTCGGCGCCTCAGGAATCAGTGACAACGGCAGATGACTTCGCCGAGGTGGGAACGCTCGCGCACGCGGCCGCAACGCGCACAACTGGGCGGGGCAAGCCTCGCCCGAACGACGAGCGCCCGCATGAGCGTGGCCCAGAGCACGAGGTACGGGCCGATGAATTGTGCGGTCATGCCCGCTATTTCGGCACGAAGGGCGTTTCGGTTTAGTCCCTCGCGTTGGTTATCGAACGGTGACGATCTGCGTCATCCGCGTCGGATGGAGCGAGCAGTACAGCCGGTACGTCCCCGGACGGGTGAAGCGATGGCTGTACGAGCCGCGCTGGAGCGAGTCCGAGGCGAAGCCGACCGGCCCGCTCGCGAGCGTCACGTCGTGCTGGACTGAGCCGACGAAGCGCCAGGTGAAGGTCGTTTCGCGCCGGATCGAGACGCGCTGGCTTCCGAAGGCGTAGTCCCCGACCCGGGTGCCGCGGATATCCCGGGCCACCGGGCCGCGAGGCTGGCGCAGCAGCGGTAGAGGCATGTACGGCGGCCGCTGCGGCGAGCCGGTCAGCGGGACGCTCGTCGGCGGGAGGCCGTCCACGGAGCCGGGCGCGAAGTACAAGATCATGATCCCCATCACCCGCGTGTGCGGCTCCGAGTTGTCGTAGAGCGCAGAGAGACGCAGCGTGTCGCCGCGGCGGACCGGCAAGCCGGGCGCCGTCGAGAACGACGTCATCTGCGACGGCCCCGGCTCGTGCATCATCGGCGTCGGCATCTCGCCGCCCCAGGTGGGCAGGGACGTGAACAGCCGGCCGCCCCAGCTGCGGTCCGACAGCTCGAGTTGGAGCCCGCCGCCGTGGATGTGCGCGCCGCCGGCGACGAAGAAGCCGCTCTCCGGCATCGTGAAGTCGGTGTGCTGCTCGTACGGCGAGGCCGGGCCGCCGGTGCCGGGGATGCTGAAGATCGGATCAGCACGGCAGTTCCGCACGTCGAGCCAGACGGGCGTCACCGGTCGCAGGCTCTCGCCGGTCGCGTAGCGGATGGTGTAGCGAACGCGAACCGTGTCGGTGCGGTTGTAGTGGTTCATCAGCATGTAGACGAGTCCCCAGATGTCCGAGGCCTTGTTCGGATAGCCGTAGCCGGCCGGGAGGCCCAGCGACATGTGCTCTTCGCCCTCCGCGTAGAACCGCTCTACCGGGATGGGCGAGGCGACGCCGTCGTACCCGGTGAACGTGGCGCAGGTGTAGTCCGGATGGAGCACCTTCACGAAGACGACGTGGTGGAGCATCACGTGGGCGTTCGGCACCGGGTTCCCGGCCATGTCGACCACGTCCGCGCTCATCCCGACCACCGCGCCGTCCACGCTCGGTGACTCGACGCGCTGGACGTCACGTGCGACCCCGAACGGCCCGATCGTGATCGGACTCGACTTCAGGACGATCGTGTTCACCGCCGCCAGCGCGCCGCTCGGAGCGCAGAGCGCCAGGAGGGCGCCGACAAGCGCGAAACGGAGGGCACGGGACACGCCGTCAAGGGTACCGCTCCCGGGGAGCTAGAATCGCATCGTGAGCTGGCTCTTCGCTGCCCTGCTCGCCTGCGCGGTCGCGATTGCCGTCGCCGCCGAGTGGCCGCGCATCGACGCCCTCGTCGGCCCCGACCGGCGCCGCCGCCGCGAACGGGCGAAGCGCAAGCAGAAGTTCCGCGTGGTCGAGGAGACCGACTCGGACGACTTCGCCGCGAGTGTCCAGCGTGACCTGGAGAACCTCCCGACGATCGAGGAGCGCGACCGCCGCTAGCTAGCTAGCGAACCTTGAATGTCGCGCGGAAGACCGTCGTGTTGGGGAGGATACGCGTGACGTTCTCGTTGTTCTTCAGCTCCTGGTAGTCGGCTGCCGTCACCTGGAGCCTGTGCGTTCCGCGCCCGAACCCGGAGACGAAGAACGTGTGCGTGCCCCCGATGTACTTCGTTCGCTGGGCTGCGCCGTCCACCTGGATCTGCACCGAGTTCAGCTCGAGCCCGGAGCCCTTGCCGTCGTCGATCGAGAATCGGATGCGTCCGCCCGCGCGC
Organism: Thermoleophilia bacterium; assembly: GCA_040005095.1. GTDB lineage: Bacteria > Actinomycetota > Thermoleophilia > Gaiellales > Gaiellaceae > UBA5186. The sequence continues at coordinate 21,502 of JBDTZN010000023.1, forward strand.
GCCGTGCGGTCGAGCAAGCGGATCCGTGGTGGCGCGATGTCGTTGACCCAGAAGCGGAAGGTGAAGCGTCCTGCCCCGTTTCGGCTCGGCGTGTCGAAGACGATGTCGTACGAGCCCGGGGCGGGTCGGGTCGCCGACGCGGCGGCAACAGTGTCCCCGAAGCGATCGAGGTATGGGTTGAGCACGAGCGGTAGCCCCGCGTAACCCGTGAGCCGGTTCTCGTCGCCGGCGCGCACGATCCGCGGCGTGACGGTGACTCCAGGCCCGGTGCCCGTCACCACGACGCCGAAGTTCGCGACCGGCTGCTTGAGGTTGAAGCGGAAGACCTGCTCCGGCCCTGCGAGCGACGTGTCTGAGAGTGGGCGCGGCTCCTCGGGATACCGGTACGACGTGACGAGCGCGGGCTTGCCGGCCGTCGTCCCGCGATAGGCGCCGGGCGCGGTGACCGTGCGGTGCGGCTCTGAGGCGAGCTTCGGCTGCTCGACGCGGAGCCAGTACGCGATGCGCCGCCGCTCGCCGCCGCGCGAGAGCACGACGAAGCCGGTCAGCTCGTCGTCCACCGTGGCCGTCGCCGGATTGACGGCGACCTGGAGGGAGCCGGGCACCGTGACGGTCGCCGGAGCGGTCAGCGGCGAGGAGTTGAACTGGCTTTCGACCGTGACGCTCCACGTTCCGGCCCCGCCGCCGGCGTCGGAGAGCTGGACGGAACGCGAGGCCTGCGCGCCGCGTCGCACCAGCCCGTACGACAGGGAGCTGGGCTCAGCGAACACGAGCGGATTGTCGGCGTTCGGCAAGTCGATCAGTCCGCCGCCTTCCCGGGTCGTCGCAACCTCCGTCGTCGAGCCCGCCCCGCGCACCGCCTTTCCCGTGAGCGCGAGCGCCGACTTGATCTGTGCGACCGTCCACGTCGGATGCCGCTGCTTGAGCAGCGCGGCGGCGCCGGCCACATGAGGCGACGCCATGCTCGTGCCGCTGAAGATGGCCCAGGATCCCACGCGCTCCGGGACGGAGGACAGGACGTTCACGCCGGGCGCGCTCACGTCGGGCTTCAGCTGGAGCGAGACCGGCGCAGGCCCGCCGGACGAGAAGTCCGCGATCTGGCCGGCGGTGCTGCCGCGGCTCGAGGTCACCGCTGCGGCGGTGATCGCCTTCGATGCGGAACCGGGCGAGCCGACCGATCCGCGGCCGAAATCGCCGAAGTCGTTGCCGGCGGCGATCGCCGGCACGACGCCCGCATCGGCGGCCGCGTTGATCGCACGCACGACGAGATCACGAGTCGGCTCGATCTCGGGCTCGCCCAGCGACAGGTTGATCACGTCCATCCCGTCCTTTACGGCCGCCTCGATCGCCGCGGCGATCTCCGGGGAGTTGCCGTTCAGGCCCACGCCGGGCGTGGGAACGGCCAATGCCTTGTAGTTGCCGAGGTACGCGCGCGGCGCGATCCCCGAGACTCGGCTGCCGGTCGTCGCGACGACGCCGTTGTTCCCGGCCGCGATCCCCGCCACGTGCGTCGCATGCTCCGAGTTGCGCGGATCGAACGGCTTGTTCTGATCCACGTACGTGATTCCCGGCGCCGGGAACGCGCGGGCGACGATCACCTTGGCGGTCGTGTAGGCGGTCTGCCCCTTGGGGAACCCGGCGGGCATCGAGAAGCCGGCCGGGCTGAAGAAGGGATGCGACTGGTCGAGGCCGTCGTCGATGACCCCGATCTTCATCCCGTTCCCCGCGGTCGAGAGCGCCGGGCCCCAGAGCGTGGGTGCGCCGATCTGCTGCGGCGTTCGGTCGAGCAAGGCGTGGTAGCGGACACTCGGATAGACCTGCGATACGCCCGGGACTCGCGCGAGGCGCGCTGCCTCGGTGGCCGGGACGACGACGGCGAGGCCGTTCAGGACGACGGAATAGCGCCAGTGCGTTTCGGCGGACGGGATGGCGGCTTCGATCCGCGACTCGATCTTCGCCTGCTCCGTCGCGAGGGTTGCCAGGTAGGCGACGCTCGAGGCCGTGTGCAGACTCAGGCGGCCTCCTGCGCGGGCGGCGTACGCGTTCGTGAGCCGCGCCTGCGCGAGCGGGGGCGCGTCGAGCGTGACGACGACCTCGACCATGGCGGGCTTGCCGCCGCCGACGCGACCGGGCGCGGCAAGCGCGCTGGACGCCGCTGCGAGCGCGAGCAAAGCCAGAAAAAGGAGACCCCTCCGCAGGTCGAGCATCGTATCTCTAAGACGCCGGAACGCCATCCAGGTCAGTTCTGACCACCGCTACAATCTCCGCCCCCACGCGGATGTGGCGGTCGCCGGAGCGAATTTCGCCTTCGGCTCCTATTCGCTCCGGCTGGGACGCCGCAGTGCCCCGCTAAGCTGTCGCGCGCCCGCGGATGTGGCGGAATTGGTAGACGCGCACGGTTCAGGTCCGTGTGAGCGCAAGCTCGTGGAGGTTCAAGTCCTCTCATCCGCATAGCCAAACCAAGCGGTTCGCGCGCCCGATCCGCGCCTAAACGGGTCTCGCTCGTCCGGCGGCTCGGCCTGGCGCGGCGGGCGCTCTCGGTCACTTGCCGACGAGCTGGCCGAAGCGCGCTTGGCTTCCTCGCCCGGAGGCGACGAGAGTCGCCGCTGCTTCAGGGCAAGGGCGTCAACAGGCTCTTCTCACTCGTTGCAGGGCACGCTCGAGGTCGCTGCCGATCGTCGGGTTTCTAGTCGGGGCGTAACTCTCGTGAAAGCGCTCGCACGTCTCGTCGAAAAGATGATCGGCGAACTGCTGATCCATTTCGGCCGTGGTCTGTACGCGGACATTCTTCCGCTGAAGGGAGGCACTAGCGATGGAGGAGACCGAGCTGGTCCGTTCGGGATCGTCTTCGCCTGCGATACGTGGCTTCCCCTCTATGTCAAGGACGAGTGCCTCGACATGCGTGATTGAACGAGCGCGAGCCTCAACCACGAGAACGATGTTGAAATGAGCAACGAACTGAGCGACGACGAGGTGTATGCGTCGCTGGAGTATCAGCAATACCTGCTCATACTCGACGAGTATTCCGCGTTCTCGTACGCTCGCGACGAGATCATCGCGACGCGCGAGCGCGAATCCCTTTCTGGGGCTGTGGAACCGCCCCCTTTTCGGAAGTCGTATCAGGATTACCTACAAACGCCCGAATGGCGCGAACGCGCTGAGGCGACAAAGGCACGTTTCGGCGGCCGCTGCGCACTGTGCGACGCCGACGAGAGCCTCGAGGCACATCACCGCACGTATGACCGCGTCGGCCACGAGTTGCCCGAGGATTTGACCGCATTGTGCTCCGACTGTCACCGCGGGTACCACCAGTGGCGCAAGGGCTTTTTGCGTCCGTGACGTCGGAATCGAGACGGATCTGCTCGTGCGGTGCTACCCCGTGTGCTACCCCCAGAGTCTGAATAAGGCTATTTGCAGGGACGTTCGAGTACCAGGCGGGCCCATCAAGTAAGTGCTACAAAACGGGGGATTCCCTGGTAGAGCGGCCGGCCGGCTCCTGCGAAGCGGGACCGGGGGGAACCAGGATTCCCCCGCGGTCCGCAATCCGGCTACGCGACCGTGCAGAGAACTTGCACGGTGAAGATCCGGTCGGCTCTCATATCCGAGCCGCCTCTCGCGCCCCAGCCGACGGTCTGCCCGCTTTCGACGAGCGGCCGACTGTAGACAGTTATCAGCTCGGCATCGTCCGCGTCGTTCGACCAGGTCGTGCCGCCGGCAATCGCGCGCTCGCCGGGCTTGCACCTAACCTGGATTGACCGCGACGCGTAGAGTCCGTTTCCAGGCGCGTTCCCCGGCACCGTCACCGAGCTCTCGTGCAGGATCAGGTCGCCGACTTTGCCCGGCGGGCCCGGCAGGCCGGCTGGCCCGCGCGGCAGCTGACCGCGCTTGAAATCCCAAAGCCGAAGCGAGAAGTCCCTGACCTTCGCCGACGTGACGGCGTTGTCCTTCAGCTGCACCGCTCCGACCGCGTTCCGCGGAACGAGCAGGGACACCGTTGCGTAGCTTGTCCCTGCGAGCGATGTGGTCAGCGCGATGCAGGCAACGACCATCGCGGGCGACGGCCGCCTCAGACGTGTACGACCCATGTCATTGCACCTCCTAGTCGTGGGCGAAAACACCATATTGGCGCGGGATGCCAGAACTCCTCCAACCGCGGACAGGAACGCGGGATGATGGTTGGTCTCGGCTTCCCCCACGATCCCTCGGACGTAGCGAGCCGGCGTGTGTGGTCGCTTGGCTCAGCGGGCTATGTCTGGCGGCTCGCGGAAGGGGGAGGCACTGGGTTCGCTAGGTACAGGATCAAAGGAGCTGTAGGCGACGACTTCGACGGTGAGCGGCCACGCGCGGCCTCGCTGACCATCGCAGCTTCCGAGGTAGTCGCACGGGGACCTGCACGTGGTTGAGGCGGTCGGGCACCGCTTTAGGGCCGCATCGACCTCGCGTCCCGCAGGATCTTCGCCGCGTCGGACCTGATCGAGTCAGCGTCCTCTTCCACGTCGGACGCGAACACCACCAGGCGGCCGAGGATCAGAGGATCGAAGGCTGAATCCTCGGCCGCAACCGCGTCCGCGGCACGCTTGACCGCGGAGCGGATCAGGTCGAGGTCACCGAACAGATGTCAAGATGGGACGCGTCCCGGACGGTCACCCCCGGAAGCGCAGCGAAGGAGAACGCAGATGAAAACGCGTCCCTCAACAGCACTCGTCGTCGCGACGGTCGCCTTGGTCGCGTCTCTCAGCGGCACCGCGGGTGCAGCGATCACCAAGCTCATCACCGGCAAGCAGATCAAGGACGGCTCCATCGGACTTGTCGACCTCAGCGCGACCGCGAAGACCAGTCTGCGGGGGCAGCAAGGTCAGCCGGGACAGCCGGGGCCTCAAGGTGCCGCTGGTGCTCCTGGCCCGGCCGGGCCGGCTGGTGGATTCGACCCTGCGAAGGTGGTTTACGTTGAGGGCTCAGGCGCAACCGCGACCGTCGGCAACCGACGTACGTCCGTCGCGACCTGCCCGCAGGGCACACGCGTACTCGGCGGGGGGTACAACGTCTCCAGCTTCACCGGGTCGTATCTCGTCACCGAGTCGCGCGCGCGAGACTCCGCAGGCTGGTACGTCACCATGTACGCGGAGCTGTTCTCCAGTTCGTCCGTCAGCTTCGACGCAATCGCCGTGTGCGGAGCTCCTTAGCTTTCGCACTTCCTCCAGGACGCCGCGGCGGAGTCACGCAGCATGGCACGGCGACGGCGGGAAAGCCTCGCGGCGGCTCCCGTCTCGACGCGCCCATTCCGCGCCTAAACGCCTAGGAACCTGCTCGTGGAGAGAAGCGGGCTCGTGTCTGCAATTGCGGGCAAACACTAGGCGGAAAGCAACTTGCCGCCACTTCGGGACAAGTGCCGCCACTCGCCTGAGAACCTCGTGGAGGTTCAAGTCCTCTCATCCGCATCCCTCAGCCCGACGAAGTTGAGGCCGTAGGCCGACTTCGTCGGGTGATTCAAGTCCTCTCATCCGCACTCAGTGCGTCCCGAATCCAGGGACGCAGCTCCATCAGGAACACCGGGTCGATCGTGTGTGGGATCGGCGACTCGTGGTACAGGACATCCGCGCCCGCAGCTTCGAGTTGCGCGC
>JBDTZN010000081.1:0-8295 GCA_040005095.1 Thermoleophilia bacterium
CCGCGAGGCAGACCGAAGCGCGCTCGCGAATGGCTTGGCAGCACTCGTTCGGGCGGGGTCCGTAGCCGACGAGGTCGCCGAGGCACCAGAGCTCGTCGGGCTTCAACGCGTCCACGGCCGACAGGACCGCCTCCAGCGCGTGCAGATTTCCGTGGATGTCGGACACGACGGCGACGCGCATCGGCAGGGCGGGAACGCTACTCGTCCTCGCCGGGCTCTGGCTGACGGCTGCTGCGCTCCTCTGGCGCACGCGCGTTCCGGCGCAGCTGCCGCGGACGTACGTCTCGCTGGGAGACTTCTTCACCCCGGCCGAGCTTCGGCGGGCGGACGGACACGTGCGGGTCATCCGGCTCGCCGCGCTCGGGGCCTTCGCGCTGCAGCTCGGGACGCTCACGCTGCTCGCGCTCAGGCCGCCGCGACTCCCTGCCTCGCTGACGGGCGCCGCTCTCGGGCTGGCGCTCTGGCTTGCAGCTGCGCCGTCGGCCGTCGTGACCCAGTGGTGGCAGCGCCGGTACGGGATCTCCCTCCAGGGCTGGGGCGCGTGGACGCTTGCATTCCTGCCGTCGGTGCTGGCCTGGGTCGCCGGCGGGGCGATCACCGGTGCGATGGTCGTCGCATTCGCGAGGCGGATCTCCCGGTGGTGGCTCTGGGTCGCGGTCGTCGCCACCGCCGCGGTCGGTGTCTACGCGCTCCTCAACCCGCTGCTCGGCGGCGGCGCGCCGCTCAAGCACCCGCCGCTCGGACTCGCGGGTGTGCGAGTCGAGGTCGATCGCGTCCACGACGAGACCCGGGCCGCCAACGCCGAGGCGGTCGGCATCGGCCCGACCCAGCGAATCGTCTTCTGGGACACGATCCTGCGCTTCCCGCCGCGCGAGCTCGCCGTGATCGCAGCTCACGAGCGGGCGCACCTCGACAGGCGCCACATCGCGAAAGGGCTCGCCTGGACGCTGCTCTTTCTCGTGCCCGGGCTGTGGCTCGTCGGCCGCGCGACACGGCCGGACCGTGCCGAGCTCCTGCCGCGCGCGGCGCTCGCGGGTGCGGTCGTCGCTCTTGCCGCGCTGCCGCTCGCGAATGCGATCTCGCGCCGCTACGAGCGCGAGGCGGACTGGATCGCGCTCGAGCGCACGCAAGATCCCGGCGCCGCGGCGAATCTCTTCCGCGATCTTGCCCTGAGCAATGCTCTGCAACCCGACCCGCCGCGCTGGGCATACGTGCTCTTCGCGGACCACCCGTCCACGAAGCAGCGGCTCGAGCTGGCTAAGAGTCTTCGCGGGACGGGGCTTCAGGCAAGTCCTGGATCCCCTTGACCGTCGTGTACTTCGACCAGGTGTCCTGCATGGCGTCGAGCAGCTCGCGCATGAACGGGGTCGCCACGTTGATCCGCGCGACGACGACTCCGGGGACGTCGCCCTCCTCGACCTCGTGGTCGATGCGCGCGAACGTCAGCGTGAACTCGTAGTCGGAATAGCTGATGTTCGCGAAGTTCGCGTAGACGCCGGCCATCTTCTCGGGGTCGAGGTGGATGTTGAGCTGGCGCTCGGGGCCCTCGGCGTCCACGCGCCTACGATACACCGGTGACCGAGGGGTTCACCCCGAGCCGGATGATCCGCATGTTCGCGGCCGTCGGCGGCGTGCTGGGAGCCGGGACGGTCGGCTTCAGGCTAATTCTTCACGAGAGCTGGCTCGACTCGCTCTACCGGACGGTCGTCACCGCGTCGCTCAACGGACTCGACTCGCCGCCCGTCGGAGCCGCCGGGCGGTTGTGGACGATCGTCGTAGTCCTCGCCGGCGTGACTATCTTTGCCTACGTCGGCGCGGTGGTCGTCGAGACGATCGCGGGCGGGCTCCTCAGCGGGGCGCTCGCAGAACACAGGAGGCGAAGGACGATCGACAAGCTGCGCGACCACTTCATCATCTGCGGCTTCGGCCGGGTCGGGCGCCGCGTGGCGCGCGAGTTCCGGGCTGCGGGCGTCGACTACGTCGTGCTCGACTTCCACGACGACGCCATCGCGTATGCGCGAGAGCAGAGCGAGCTGTTCATCCAGGGGAACGGCACCGAGGACGAGGACCTGCGCAAGGCCGGGCTGGAGCGCGCCGTCGGGCTGGTCGCCTCGGCCGACTCCGACGCGGACAACCTGTACATCTCGCTCTCGGCGCGTTCTGCTCGTCCCGACCTGATCATCGTCGCGCGAGCCTCCGACGAGGACGCGGAGCGCAAGCTCAAGCTGGCGGGTGCGGATCGCGTCGTGCTTCCCTACGGGACCGCCGGCCGGGTCATGGCCAATCTCGCGCTGAAGCCCCAGGTCGCCGCGTTCCTGGACGTCGTCACGAGCGCCTCCGGCGAGGATTTCCACCTCGAGGAGATCGAGATCACGTCGTCGTGCCCGCGTGCCGGGCAGTCGATCCGCGACCTGCGGGTTCGCGACGAGACGGGCGCGATCATCGTCGCCGTGCGCAAGCACGACGGGACGTTCGACACGACGCCATCTCCGGACGCGCGCCTCGAGGTCGGGGACGTGCTGATCAGCGTCGGCACGACCGACGAGCTGCGGAAGCTCGAGGACTACTTCGCCCCGCGGGAAGCCGTTGCCCGCTAGCGCAGTCGAGCGTCTCGAAGCCGAGCTGTCCCAGCTCGTCGGCGCCGAGGTGGAGCTCGAGCGGCCGAGCGACCCGGCGCACGGCGACTACGCGACAAACGCGGCTCTGCGCCTCGCGCCGGTACGGGGCCGGCCGCCGCGCGAGCTGGCGCAGGAGCTCGCGGAGCAGGTGACCCAACTCGGCGCGGTCGAGGGCGCGGAAGTCGCGGGGCCGGGCTTCGTGAACCTCCGGCTCGGGCGGGACTGGTACGGGGAGGCGCTCGCGGAGATCCTCGAGCGCGGCGCCGACTACGCCGGCGGCTCGGCGACCGCGCCGGAGCGAACGCAGGTCGAGATGGTCTCGGCGAACCCGACCGGGCCGCTGACGGTCGCCTCGGCGCGCAACGCCGCGTACGGCGACTCGGTGGCGCGGCTGCTCGAGTTCGCCGGTCACACGGTCGAGCGCGAGTTCTACGTCAACGACGCGGGCACGCAGGCCGAGCAGTTCCTCGCGTCAGTGGAGGCGATCAAGGCAGGCGGCGATCCTCCCGAGGGCGGCTACACGGGCGCCTACATGTGGGACGTGGCGAAGCAGGACGACCCGATCGCCTGGATGCTGGAGTCGCTGCGGACGACGCTTGAGCGCTTCCGCGTCGAGTTCGACTCGTGGGTGCGGCAATCGTCGTTCGAGTCGGCGATCGCCGATGCGATCGCAGCCCTCGAGACGTACGAGCAGGACGGCGCCGTCTGGGTGAAGACGTCGCCGCACGGCGACGACAAGGACCGCGTGATCGTCCGCTCGGCGGAGAAGGGCGGCAAGCCGGCGTACGTGGCCTGGGACGCTGCGTACATCCGCGACAAGGTCGAGCGCGGCTTCGACCGGCTGATCTACGTCCTCGGCGCCGACCACCACGGGTACGTGGGCCGGCTGAAGGGGCTCGCGGGCGCGCTCGGATTCGACCCCGACTGCGTCGAGATCCTGATCTACCAGCTCGTCCACCTGCTCGAGCACGGCGAGGCGAAGAAGATGTCGAAGCGGCACGGCGACACGGTCTTCCTGGACGAGCTGCTGGACGCGATCGGGGTGGACGCGGCCCGGTGGTACCTCGTCTCGCGCGGACCCGACCAGCCGATTGAGATCGACGTCGACTTGGCCGCCGAGCGCTCGGCAAAGAATCCCGTCTTTTACGTCCAGTACGCGCATGCCCGGGTGGCGGGGATCCTGCGAAACGCGGGCGATGCCGAGGTGTCGGCCGAGCCGCCGGCCGAGCTGGCGCCCGAGGAGCGCGACCTGATCAAGCGGCTGGCGGAGTTCCCGGGCGTGGTTGCGGAGGCGACCGAGCGGCGCGGTCCGCACGCGGTCCCGATCTACGCGATCAAGGTCGCGGACGACTTCCACCGCTTCTACCACGAGCACCGCGTGCTGGAGAGCGATGCGCAGGCCTTCCGGCTGGCGCTCGTCCGCGCCACGCAGTCGGTCATCGCGAAGGCGCTCGACCTGATCGGGGTCGAGGCGCCCGAGCGGATGTAGCCCTCCTCTTAGATCCAGCCCAGCTCGCTGAACTGCGGCACGCCTCCGTGCCAGAGGGCCCAGACGCCGATCAGCGCGGCGCCGAGGGCGAAGGCGCCGGCGAAGGCGGTGAGGAGAGCGCGCCGCGCGGCGAGGGCCCAGGCGCCGACGACGGCGGTCGCGGCGAGCTCGAGCCACCAGTCCCCGCCCTCGATGGTGTTCGTGAAGAGCGTTGTGCCGAGGAGAAAGACGATCGCCGCGGCTTGGCGGCGGGAGAGCGTGACGTGCCGATCCACCTCGGCGAGGCAGATCGCGCCAATGAGGACGAACCAGCCGAGATGCCACCAGACGTGGCCGAACTGCTCGTCCCAGAAGTGGGCGGACCTGGCAGCGTCACCCGAGATCGGGTGGTTGTTGACCGCGTTCGCGGAGAGGTGGATCCCGTGCCCGTCGACGTAGAGGATCGCGCCCACGAACGCGACCGCGAGCGCCCGCGGCGGAGCCCGCAGCGAAAGCAGCGTTGCGAGAGCCGCAGCGATCACGACGAAGGGAGTGACCAGGTCGGTCGCGTCGTGAAGCTCGAGCTTGCCCGCGAGCAGGGGGAGGTGGTGGAAGACCGCGATCGCGGCGGCGAAGGCGACGGCGCACCGGGCGGGGCTCCACGAGCGCACGCGCTGAAGCGCACGCGATTCCCATGCGGCGAGGCTCATCGCCCCATCGTCGCGGATTCCCGCGAGTTTGTGGCTCAGAGCCACAAACTCTTCGAGAGACGTGTCCGTGCATCGAGCCTTGCCCGCACGTACCGGGAGTTCGGGGCCAAAACTGTGCCAGCTCTGTGCCCGAATCCGAGCTAGTGGCTCAGAGCCACAAAGTCCCGCCGGGTTAGGATGGCGTGGTGACCGAGGGAGCGTTTGAGGGGCGCACCGAGGGCGGGGTCGCCCAAGCTCCCGACCGCAACCTCGCGCTCGACCTCGTCCGTGTTACGGAGGCCGCCGCGATGGCCGCCGCGCGTTGGGCGGGTCGCGGCGACAAGATTGCCGCCGACCAGGCCGCGGTCGACGCTATGCGGATCATGCTCGACTCCGTGCACATGTCCGGCGTCGTCGTGATCGGCGAGGGCGAGAAGGACGAGGCGCCGATGCTCTTCAACGGCGAGGAGGTCGGCGACGGCAACGGTCCCGAGGTCGACGTCGCGGTCGACCCGCTCGAGGGAACGCGGCTCACGGCGCTCGGCCAGCCGAACGCGATCGCCGTGATCGCCGTCGCGGAGCGCGGCACGATGTTCTTCCCGGGCGCCGCGGTCTACATGGAGAAGATCGCAACCGGGCCGGAGGCGATCGACGCGATCGACATCACGCTCTCGCCGACGGAGAACGTCCAGCGGGTGGCCGAGGCCAAGGGCATCGCCGTCCGCGACGTGACCGTGACCGTGCTCGAGCGCGATCGGCACGAGCAGCTGATCGCCGAGCTGCGGGAAGCCGGCGCGCGCGTGAACCTGATCCGGGACGGCGACGTCGCCCCGGCGATCGCCGCCGCGCAGGTCGGCACCGGAGTCGACCTGCTGATGGGCGTGGGAGGGACCCCCGAGGGCGTGATCTCGGCCGCAGCCCTGAAGTGCGTCGGCGGCGGGATCCAGGGCCGGCTCTGGCCCAGGGACGACGACGAGCGCCGGAAGCTCGAGGAGGCGGGGCTCGATCCTCAGCGCGTGCTGATGACCGACGACCTCGTGTCCGGCGACGACGTGTTCGTCGCGGCGACGGGCGTCACGACCGGCGCCCTCCTGCGCGGCGCACGGCGCGAGGGCGGCCGGATCATCACCGACTCGATCGTCATGCGCTCGCGCTCGGGCACCGTCCGCCGCATCGAGGGCCAGCATCAGCCGGAGAAGCTCGCCCGCTACTCCGGAATCGAGTACCGCTCGTAATCGGAACAGCTCAGCTGCTGTAACGCGAGAGCCTGTTCGGCGGACAGAAGCCCGTGAGAATCCTTCTGCTTGCCGCCACCGCGCTCGTCCTGGTCGGGTTCACGGACGCCACAACGCGCGTGCCGGCGATCAAGTATCAGGACGGCAAGTTCGGCCTGATACTCGTGACGCAGGCGAAGAACGCGCTCTACACGTGGAACGTCGAGAAGCGCGCGCACGGGAAGATCCGCTGCGTTGGTGCGTGTGCGGTCGCCTGGCCGCCGCTGCTCGCGAAGGGCACCGTCCCGAAGCACGTAGCGGGGATCAGCGGCGCCTTTGGAACGATCCGTCGCCCAGGCGGCAAGCGCCAGGTCACGTTCAACGGGCTCGCTGTGTACACGTACGCGCACGAAGGGCCTAAGCAAGTCCTCTGCGACAATGTCGACGGCTGGTTCGTCGTGCGCATCCGCTAGACCGTCGCGCCGTCCCGCTCCATCTCGGGCGCGTACATGCCCGTCCGCGCGGCGCCGTTCAGCTTCGCCCGGTGGTAGTACGCCCGCTGCCCGGCCTCGACGTCCTTGCCCGCCCAGGCCTTGAGCGCGGGCGCCTGCAGCGCGCGCCCGTACGAGAAGGAGAGCTGCCAGGGATGCGGGCCGAGCTTGTTCATCGCGTTCAGGTGCGCGGTCGCGTCCTCGTCCGACTGGCCGCCCGACAGGAACACGATCCCGGGCACGGCCGCGGGGACATGGCGCTTGAAGCAGCGGATCGTCTCCTCAGCCACCTCGTCGGCACCGGCCCGGCCCGACGCCTGGTAGCCGGACAGGACCATGTTCGGCTTCAGCAGCGTCCCCTCGAGCTGCACCTTCTGGTCGGCCAGCTCGGTGAACACCGCGAACAGCACGCGTGACGTGGCGTGGAAGCTGCGCTCGATCGTGTGGTCGCCGTCCATCAACACCTCGGGCTCGATGATCGGGACCAGTCCCACCTCCTGGCAGAGCGCCGCGTAGCGCGCGAGGGCGTGCGCGTTCGTCCACATGCAGTACTCGCTGGGCAGCGTGTCGCTGATCGAGTACGTCGCGCGCCATTTCGCGAAGCGCGCGCCGAGCTCGCGGTACTCCGCGAGGCGCGCCCGCAGGCCGTCGAGGCCTTCGGTGATCGTCTCTCCTTCGGCGAGCGCCAGCGCCTTCGCGCCCTGGTCGACCTTGATGCCCGGGATGATCCCCTTGCCGTCGAGCAACTTGGGGAACGGGGTGCCGTCGGCGGCCGACTGGCGGATCGTCTCGTCGAAGAGGATGACGCCGCTGATGTAGTCCTCGACGCCCTCGGTGGTGAAGAGGAGCTCGCGGTACGCCCGCCGGGTCTCCTCGGTGGACTCGACGTCTATCGAGTCGAAGCGCTTCTTGATCGTGCCGTCGCTCTCGTCGGCGGCGAGGATCCCTTTGCCCTCGGCGACTAGCGCGCGTGCGGTTGCTTCCAGTTCCTCTGCAGCCATGTTCCCCTTGTCCTTCCTGAGCTCTCGGTGTCGGGAAAAGTATTTCGGTCCCGCGCGCCGCGTGCAGCCGCGCCTGTCCGCTCGAGACAGTTCCTTTTCGCCGTCGGGCGGTTTAGGATCGGCGGCCGGAGGGGTGGCGCTGCGGCGGTTGCCCCTCCGGTTCCTACCTCGAATCGTTCGTTTGGCCCGCGAGAAGCTTCTGCGCGGCCGCCAGCTCGCTGGGCGTCGCAGGCTGGATCGTGCCCGCGCTGATCCAGACGGCCGGGTGGATCTCGCGCCAGCCGTGGCGGTCATCGTCGACCCAGGAGCCGACGACCCAGACGCGCTGGCCCGGCTCCGGAATCGCCACTCGCGCGCGGTCCTGCGGAATCACCTCGACGACGAGATCGCCGCCGACCGAGGCGTTCCCATCGGACACGAGCTTCGGATCGTCAGGGCGCAGGTCGATGTGCACGTCGCCGTCGAACTGCTCGAACTTCACCTTGTCGACGACGCCGCTGACGACGCGGCACTTGCTGCGGACGTGCAGCCGCGACGGATGGTAGACGCCGGCGAGGGGGTCGCCCGAGCGGCAATACGGCGAGGGCGGCGCGGAGGAGCGGCGCAGGCTGCAGCCCGCGGCGAGCGCGGTGAGGACCACGGCGAGGACGACGAGCGGCCGCATCCCCGGAGCATGCCTCCGGGCACCGCCTGCGCCAAGGAACTCGGAAAGATCGTCCGCCATTCGGCACATCTTGCCCCGGGCTAGAATGTCCCTCTTCGCGGGCGTAGCTCAGTTGGTAGAGCATCAGCTTCCCAAGCTGAGGGTCGTGGG
>JBDTZN010000024.1:0-26874 GCA_040005095.1 Thermoleophilia bacterium
CACCGCCGACGCCGTTGAACAGCGCCACCATCTGCGGCATCGCGGTCATCTTCACGCGCCGTCCTGCGACCGCTCCGAAGACTCCGCCGACGAGCATCCCGACCCCGATCTCCCAGTAGCTGACGACCTCGCTCTGCGCGAACGTGACGGCGATCGCGATCAGCATCCCGACGGCGCCGATCCAGTTCCCCCGCCGCGCCGTGGCCGGGTTCGAGAGGAACTTCAGCGCGAGGATGAAACTCACGATCGTGACCAGGTAGAGCAGGTTCGTGAGGTTCTGGTTCAACCGGAATCGCGGGTCGGCGGATCCTTCTTCTTGAACATCTCCAGCATCCGGTCCGTGACGACGAAGCCGCCGACGACGTTCGCAGACGCGAGAACGACCGCAACAAGCCCGATCACGGTAGTGAGGGTGTCCTTGTGGTCGAGGCCCGCGACGAGCATGGCTCCGACGATCACGATCCCGTGAATCGCGTTCGTGCCTGACATCAGAGGCGTGTGCAGCAACGTCGGGACCTTCGAGATCACCTCGAAGCCGAGGAAGATCGCGAGGACGAGGATCGTGATCTCGAAAACGAGCAGAGCGCCGTGGCTCACGCGGGAACCTCTTCGCGCCGCGTCACGCAGGCGCCGGCGGTGATCTCGTCCTCGAAGTCGAGCGCGAGTTCCCCCTCGGGCGCCAGGTGCTGCAGCAGCGCGGTGACGTTGCGGGCATAGAGCGAGCTCGCGTGGTACGGCATGGTCGCCGGGAGGTTCGTCAGCCCGACGATCGTCACGCCCTCGCGCTCGACCTCGGAGCCCGGCTCGGTCAGCTCGCAGTTGCCGCCCGCCTCGGCCGCGAGATCGACGATCACGGAGCCCGGCCGCATCTCGGCGACCGTGGCCGCAGGGATCAGCTTCGGCGCGGGACGCCCCGGGACGAGCGCGGTCGTGATCACCACGTCGTAGTCCGCCATCACGCGGGCGAGCTCCTGCTGCTGGCGCTCCTGCTCTTCCGCCGTCAGTTCCCGCGCGTACCCGCCTTCGGTCTCCTCGCCGGTGACGCCCAGATCAAGGAACGTCGCGCCCAGGCTCTCGACCTGTTCGCGCACGGCCGGACGCACGTCGAACCCGGCGACCACCGCACCGAGGCGCCGCGCGGTCGCGAGCGCCTGCAGGCCCGCGACGCCGGCTCCGAGCACGAGCACCTTCGCGGGAGCGACCGTTCCCGCCGCGGTCATCAGCATCGGGAAGAAGCGCGGCAGCCGGTCGGCCGCGATCAACACAGACTTGTAGCCGGACACCGTGGCCTGCGACGAGAGCGCGTCCATCGCCTGTGCGCGCGTGATCCGCGGGATCGACTCCATCGCGAAGGCGATCACACCGCGCTCGCCGAGGCGCTCGATTCCCTCGCGGTCGGTGAGCGGCTGCAGGAACGCCACGAGCACCTGGCCGTCGCGCAGCCGGGCGGCCTCGTCGGCGCTCGGCTTCTGCACCTTGACGACCGCGTCCGCATCCCAGGCGCCGTCTCCTACGGTTGCGCCGGCCTCCGCGTACGCCTCGTCGGTAAAAGAAGCGGCTGTTCCGGCGCCAGGCTCGATCTCGACCTCGAAACCGCTCTGGACGAGCCGTCCGACGCTGTCCGGGACGAGCGCGACGCGCCGCTCGCCGTCCGCCGACTCCCTCGGGACCCCGATCCTCACGGGGGCTAACTCTATTCGTTCATCATTCGTCGTCGTGCCGCGGCTGAGCCCGCTTCGAGCCGGGATCGCCCTCGCGGCGCTCGTCGGCCTCTCGACCACTTTGCGCTGGTGGGCGGCGGAGCGGATCCCAACTCCGTGGATCGCGCCGGACGAGTTGCTGTACGGGCTGCTTGGCCGCAGCCTGTGGGAGCACGGCAACCTCGACCTGCTCGGCGAGCCGACGCGCTTCTTCAGCCTGGTGACCCCGGCGCTCGTCGGCGGACCGCTGCGGATCGGGAGCCTCGAGACCGGCTATGACCTGCTGAAGGGCCTGCAGGCGCTCGCCATGTCGCTCGCCGCAGTGCCCGTCTACCTCTGGGGGCGCGCGTTCCTGACGCGATTCGGGGCGCTGGCCGCCGCGGCGCTCACGGTCGCGATTCCCGGGCTGGTCTATTCCGGATTGATCATGACCGAGGTCGCCTTCTACCCGATCCTCCTGCTCGCGGCCTGGGCGATCGCGCGGGCGCTCGTGCGCGGCACAGTCGGCTCGCAACTCGTCGCGCTCGGCGCGGTCTCGCTCGCCACGCTGACGCGCCTGCAGGCTGCGGTGCTCCTCCCGGTCTTCTTCACGGCGCTCGCGGTCGATCTCCTGCTCGCGTGCGACCTCCGGCGAATGCGGCGGTTCTGGCCCTTCGCGGCCGGCACGGCCTTGCTGGCCCTGATCTGGAGCCTGTACCGGCTGCGCCATGGTGGCCCGTTCAGTCAGGTGCTGGGCGGCTACCAGGCGGCGGGGGAGACGCATTACTCGGTCGCCGACGCGTTGCGCTTCGTCCTCTACCACGCGGAGTACACGCTCGTCTTCACCGGTGTCGTGCCCGTCTGCGCCTTCGTCCTCCTGCTGGTGCAGGCGGTGCGCGCCCGCCCGGATCCCGAGCTGCGTGCGTACCTCGCTACGACCGCGGCGCTGACCGTCTGGCTCGTCGCGGAGGTGGGGATCTTCGCCTCGCGCCACGTCGGGCTGCTCGCGGAGCGGAATCTCTTCGGGCTCGCGCCGCTGTACTTCCTTGGACTCATGCTCTGGATCGAGCGCGGCCTGCCGCGTCCGAGAATCCCGACGCTTGCAGTCGCCCTCGGCGCGGTCGTCCTGCTGCTCGCACTCCCCGTCGCGCGGTTCGTCTCGCTGCCTGCGCTCCCCGACACGTTCACCCTGATCCCGCTCTACCGGCTGGGCGTACACCATCCGCACCTGAACCTCGAGCTGGTCGCCGGCGCGGTGTTCCTGGTCGGCGTCGCCGCGTTCGTCGCCGTTCCACGACAGCTCGGGGTCGTCCTGCCGGCGGTGCTGCTGGTCGTTTTCGCCGCGGTCTCGGTCTCGGCGAGCCGCGTGGTCGCCGGCCAGGCTGCCCTGGTTCAGCCGGGCACCCTGGGCTCCGACCAGCGGTGGATCGACAAGGCCGCCACCGGCCCGGTCGCGTACGTCTACACGGGTGACGTCTACTGGAGCTCCGTCTGGGAGACCGCGTTCTGGAATCGCCGGATCACGGCCGTCTACGACCTCCTGCTGGCGCAGATTCCGGGCGGGCTTCCGCAGCCGTCGGTGGGGCCAGAGGAGGACGGGCGGGTCGTGACGGCGGATGGAAAAGGGCTGCGCTGGCCCTACGTCGTCGCGTCGAACTCGATCACCTGGCGCGGGACCCGCCTCGCCGATTCGAGTGCCGGACTCGCGCTCTGGCGCCTCGATCCGCCCTTCCGGATGGCCACGTGGGTGCAGAACGTCCAGTACAACGGCGTCGTGGACGAGCACGCGAAGATCTTCGCTTACGACTGCCGCCGGGGCGTCTTCCGCATCGCCCTGCGGGCACCCGGCTCGCGGAGCGTGCGGCTGCTGCTGAACGAGGGCGCGTTCCGCCGTTTCGAGCTCGGGACGGGGGAGACGATTGAGCTCACTGTGCCCGCGTCGCCGCCACCCGGTCACAGGCTCTGCTCGTTCGACCTGCTCACCAGCGCACCGGTCGAGACGACGAGATTCGCGTTCGAGCCGGCGAGGTGATGAGCCGGCTTCGGCGCCCGGGCTACCTCCTGGGCGCACTTGTGCTTGGCTCGACGATCGTGCGTTTCGCGGCCGCGCGCGGCATCCACACGCCGTGGATCATGGCCGACGAGGTCATCTACGGCGAGCTGGGGAAGAGCCTCTACCACTCGGGCCGGTTCGAGGTTCTGGGTGAGCACATCGGCTTCTTCGGGCTCGTCGTTCCGGCGCTCGTCGGCGGACCGCTGTCCGTCTCGGATCTCGAGCGCGGCTACCACTGGCTGAAGCTCCTGCAAGCGCTTGTGATGTCGCTGACGGCGGTGCCGGTGTACCTCTGGACGCGCTCGCTCGCCCGCCCCTCCTGGGCGCTCGTCGCCGCCGGGCTGACCGTCGCGATTCCCGGGCTTGCCTATTCGGGACTCGTGATGACCGAGGTCGCGTTCTACCCGGCGCTCGTGCTCGCGGCCTGGGCGCTCGCGCGCGCGCTCGAACGGCCGATGCTCGCGAACCAGGGCTGGCTCGTCGCGGCGTGCGCGCTGGCGGCGATGACGCGGCTCCAGGCCTTCGTGCTCCTGCCCGTGTTCGTAACGGCGGTCGCGCTCAAGACCGCGCTTGACGCCCGCCTCCGCGACGCGCTTCGGCTGTGGCCCGCGGCCACCGGGCTGGTCGCGCTCGCAGGTGCCTGGGCGGGCTGGCGGCTCGCCGCCGACGGCAACCTAAGCGCTGTCTTCGGCGCCTACTCGCCGGCCGGAGAGACGAGCTACCCCGCAGGCGAGGCTCTTCGGTTCGCCCTCTACCACGCAGGCGACCTCGTCCTCATGACCGGCGTCGTGCCGCTGTGCGCGGCCGTGATCCTCGTGAGCCTCCGGCGCGAGGACGGCGGGCTGACGGCATACGTCGCGACAGCCCTGTCTCTTTGCGCGTGGCTCGTCGTCGAGGTCGGCATCTTCGCGTCCCGGCATGTTGGACTGCTCGCCGAGCGAAACCTGCTGCCACTCGCGCCGGTCGCGTTCGTCGGGCTCGCGGTCTGGCTCGACCGGGGAACTCCAAGGCCGAGGGTCGCCACCGCACTCGTGGCCGCCGGCGCGGTCGCGCTCGTCGCCGCGCTTCCGATGTCCAGGTTCGCAACTCCGGAGGCATTTCCGAACGGCTTCACGCTCGAGCCGCTGATCGCCCATCCGGGAGCGCACGTCGACCTGTTTGCCACGCTCGCCGCCGCGGTGCTGGCGGCGGCGTTCGCGCTTGTGCCACGTCGGTTCGTCGCGATCCTCCCGGCGGTGCTCGCAGCAGTCTTCGTTTGGATCTCGATCGACTCGAGCCGCGAGATCGTCGAGCGCGACCGCGAGGTGCAGGCGTCGTCGACAGGACCGAACCGCCGCTGGATCGACCGCCACGCGAGCGGACCGGTGTCCTACCTGTTCATCGGCGACACGAACTGGCCGGCCGTCTGGCAGAACGTGTTCTGGAACCGCCGGATCGCGGGCGTCTACGACCTCGGCGAGGTGGTTGTGCCCGGCGGGATGCCGCAGACCCGCGTAGAGCCGAGGCCGGACGGTCGGCTCGCCGGCGTGACGACTCCCTATCTCGTCTCGCTCTATCCGGTCGCGTTCGTCGGCAAGCCCGTCGCGACCGTCGATGGCGGACTCATCCTCTGGCGGCTCGACCCGCCTGCGCGGATCGCGCTCTGGACGCAGCGCGTCGCCGGCCACGTGCGCGTGCTCGCGTACGGCTGCCGGGGAGGATCACTGCGTTTGGCGTTGCACGGCCCGCTCCCCGACGACGTCGAGCTGCGGCGAAACGACGCTCCGTACGCTCGCGTGCGGCTCGACGGATCCGGACGCTGGAGCGGAACGATCCCCGCCGCCCCGCCGAGTCCGAACGGAATCTGCACCTTCGACGTGCTCACTGCGCCTGCGGTGATCGCGCCGACCGTCGAGTTCCGCCGCTAGCCTGATTCGATGCGCAGGCTCCTCCTAGGCGCGCTCGTTGCACTGGTGCTCGTCCCCGGTGGTTCCGCAGGCTCGCGCCCGGTGCCGGCGTTCAAGCACGTGATCGTGATCGTCTTCGAGAACAAGGAGCGTTCGTCGGTGCTGGGATCCGCGCCCACCTTCGACGCCCTGGGCGCGAAGTACGCCCAGCTCACGGGCTATCGAGGCGTGACCCATCCGAGCCTGCCGAACTACCTCGCTCTCGTCTCGGGTTCGACGCAGGGGATCACCTCGGACTGCACCGACTGCATCGTCGATGCTCCGAACCTCGCCGACACCCTCGAGCGCTTGAAGAAGACCTGGAAGACCTACGCGGAGGGATTGCCGTCGCCGGGCTGGACCGGCCCCGCGAGCGGTCGCTATGCGAAGAAGCACAACCCGTTCCTCTACTTCCGGAACGTCGTTTCGAAGCCGGCTCGGCGAAACCGGGTCGTCCCCCTTGCGCAGCTGTGGCGCGACCTCTCAAGCAAGCGCCTGCCCGATTTCGCGCTCGTGGTCCCAGACCTCTGCAACAGCACACACGACTGCCCGGTCAGCACCGGCGATGCATGGCTGGCCCGCGTGACGAAGCCGTTGCTCGCAAGCTCGCAGCTCGCCGGGAGCGTGATCTTCGTGGTCTTCGACGAGGGCTCGACCAGCGTGGGCGGAGGCGGCGAGACGTTGGCGCTCGTGCTCGGTCCTGCGGTTCGGCCGGGGTCGAAGTACGCGCGTGTGCTCAACCACTACGGGCTCCTCCGCACGATCGAGGACGCCTGGGGACTGCGCCGGGTCGGGCAGTCGGCGCGCGCGAAGCCGATCACGGGGATCTGGAAGTAGCAGGGTTCGACCGGCGCGCCCGGAATCAAGGCCGCGCGGATGCTCGACGCTCTCGCTCAGGCAATCGACCACCGCGATCCCTTCGGGACGGGCCACGCGCAGCGCGTCACCGAGTTGGCCGAGTCGGTCGCGGTTCGGCTGCGTTGGGACGAGCAGCAACTCGCGACGCTACGCATCGGGGCCCGGCTCCACGACGTGGGCAAGCTGCTTCTCCCGCAGACCCTGCTCGCGAAGCCGGGTGCGCTCGATCCACGTGAGTGGGCACAGATCCGCGCGCATCCGGTGGTCGGCTCGACGCTGATCGCACCCGTGCTCGCCGCACGTGCGGCGCTTCCATGCGTCCTCTACCACCACGAGCGCTGGGACGGCGACGGCTATCCGACGGGGCGGCGAGGTCGCGCCATCCCGGCGGTCGCACGCATCGTCGCGCTGGCGGACGCCTTCGACGCGATGACGTCGGTGCGGCCGTACCGCGACGCGCTCACGCCGCATTCGGCACTGCTGGAGATCGAGCGGTGTGCCGGCTCGCAGTTCGATCCTGAGCTGGCCTCGGCGTTCGTCGCGGTCTGCTCGGACGCGCGCGCCGCCTGATCCAAGTAACAGTCTGTTACTTGGACGCGTTCAGAGAGTCGCCCAGACCTCGAGCTTTGTGCGCGTGCGCCGGATGACCTCGTCGGTGAACTCGGACGTGCCGGCGTGTCCGCCGAGGTCGGCCGTGCGCACGCCTTCGGAGACCGCTTCCAGGCACGCCTCGCGGATCGCGCGGCCCGCTTGCTGCGCTTCCTCGCTGCAGTAGGCGAGCAGCGCGGCGCCGGCGAGGATCATCGCCATCGGGTTCGCGACGTTCTTGCCCGCGAGGGACGGTGCGGTGCCGTGCGCTGCCTCGGCCATGACCGCTCTGGGCGCGTACTCGTCGTTGAAGGCGACGAGCAGCGACTCAGACCCCGCGATCGAGCCGAAGAGCGGCAGGACGAGATCGGAGAGGATGTCGCCGTCGCGGTTCAGCGCGGGAATCACGAGCGGAGCGCCGGTGGACGCGACGAGCAGCGCAAACGTTGCGTCGATCAGCTGCGGCTCGTAGGGAACCTCGGGATGGCGCTCGGCGGCGGCGTCCATCTCCTCCTTGAGCATGCCTTCGTAGGTGGGACTGACCGTGTACTTGGGGCCGCCGAAGACCTTGGCGCCCGTGCGCTCGGCCTGGCGAAACGAGAACTCGGCGACCGACCGGCAGATCCGGCGTTCGATCCGTTCGGTGCGGTACGCGACCTCGTCGTCCCCTTCGCCCTCGCGCCACTCCTTCGCCCCGTAGGCGTCGCCCACCGCCATGCGCACGATCGAGATCGGCGCGTGCACGCCGCCGAGCGGAACGACGCCGGGGATGCGGCGGCCGGTTCGGACGATCACTTGTCCGTCGATCTCCTCCCGCAGGATGCGGTTCGGCGAGCCGACGTCGTCGCGCCCCTCCGGCGTCACGGTCGCTCCCTTGAGGCCGAGCCCGTGCTCGCGGATCGCCGCGGCGGCCTCGTACACGACACGGTTGCCGGTCGCCCGGCGAGACTCCAGGGAAAGGTCGAACCAGGGGAACTCCAGCTCGAGCCCGATCACGTCTCGCTGCAGCACCCGCAGCGCTTCTTCGAGCAGCTCCTGACCAGTCTGGTCGCCCTCGAGGACGACAATCGTGTTCGCGTCCATGGCGGCGCGATTGTACTGGCGCGATTAGCGCGGCCCGGACGCGGACACGATGGGTGCCTATGGCGCGGAAAGGCGGTTGGCGACGGGAGGGCTCGAAGCGGCGATTTCGCTACGTCGACGCGCGCGGAAAGCCGATCGGCGACGAGGCAAAGCTCGCTCGGATCGAGGCGCTCGTGATTCCTCCGGCGTGTAAGGACGTCTGGATCTCGCCGCGGGCGGGTGCGAAGCTCCAGGCGACCGGCGTCGACGCGGCTGGACAGCGCCAGTACCTCTACCACCCCGAATTCCGCGCGCAGCAGGAGCAGGCGAAGTACGACAAGCTGATCCGCTTTGCGGAGGCACTTCCGAATCTTCGCGCCGCGATGGTCGAGCACATGGAGTGCGACACCTACGACCGGCTGCGCGTGTCCGCGATCGCAGTCCGGCTGATCGACCAGACCTGGTTCCGGCCCGGCTCAGAGCGTTATGCCAGGGAATCGAGGACGTACGGTGTGACGACGCTGAGCAGACGGCACGTCTCGGTGCGCGGGAAGCGGATCTCGTTCAGCTTTCGCGGCAAGCACAGCGTGCGCGTTCGCACCGCGCTCGTCGATCCCGAGCTTGCCGACGCGATGCGTGATCTGCTCAAGCTTCCTGGCGGGCGGCGGGTGTTCCGGTACGAGGAGGAGGGGAGGATCTCCAACCTGCACTCGAGGCGCCTGAATGAGTACATTCGGGACTATCTCGGCGAAGAGTTCAGCGCCAAGGACTTCCGCACGTGGGGAGGCACGCTGCTGGCCGCGATTGCTTTTGCCGAAGGCGAAGCTCCCGAGTCGGAAGGCGACGCGAAGCGAAGAACGGCAGCAGTGATGAGGCGCGTGGCGGAGCGGCTGGGAAATACGCCCGCGGTCACACGCGCGTCGTACGTTAGCCCTGCGGTGATCGAGCAGTATCTCGACGGTCGCACGATCGAGGATTTCCGTCCCCGGCATTTACGCGTCGTCAAGGCGCGTGATACCGGGCTCGACCGTGAGGAGGAGGCGTTGCTCAGCTTGCTGCGTTCCTGGCGAATTCGCCGTGCGCGCGCGGCAGCCTAGTTAGCACTGGGCAATTGCGGTAAAGTGAGCTGCCCCGTTCAGGAATCTCAAGGAGGAATCTTGGCTCGAAAGACAGTGCTCGTCTGCGACGATTGCGGCAAGGAAGTCGGAGACAACAAAGGCGCAACCATGCGCATGACATTCACTGACGCGCGACGCGGCGCCAGGCAGGCTGACCTTTGCGACGACTGCGCGGCGAAGATGCCCGGCCACGCGGCGGCGCGACGCGGCCGCCGGCCGAAGTCCGCGACGCTCTCCGTCTAACCAGCTTGCCGACAGTCCGGCGGGGCGGACCGAGCTCGCCCCGCCCATCCTTCCGATTGAGGGCGCTGAATGCGTTCGTGCTGCGCCCTCGCGTCACCGGCGCGATCCCGCAGTCGGTCCGCTGGACGGTTCGCCGCGCTCTGGCGCGACCGCCGGTCCGCCGCCACGTCGCGCGGTGCCCCGCCGTGACGTTCGTCGCGGTCACGGGATCGCTCGGCAAGACGACCACGAAGGACCTGATCGCTGCGGCACTCGCGACCGAAGGCCGGACCGCGAAGACACCGGGGACCGCGAACGGCCTCGACGGCGTCCCAGCGACGCTGATGAGCGTCACGCCGCAGGACAGGTTCGCCGTGATCGAGGCCGGGATCGGGGACCAGCCGGGCGAGATGGCCTGGATGGCCGGTCTCTTCGAACCGACCGTGGCCGTCCTGACCATGCTCACGAACGACCACGCGATCGCCTACCGGACCGTCGAGCGAGTCGCCCGCGAGAAGCGCGCGCTGCTCGAGCGCGTTCCCGCGAGCGGAACGGTGGTGTTCGACGCCGATGACCCGCTCTGCCGTGCGACCGCGGAGGGACTCCGCGCGGAGGTCGTGAGGACGGGGACGCGGGACGACGCAGACGTCCGGCTGCTGGATGCCCGGCTCGCCTGGCCTGACGGCCTGGACGTGTCGCTCGACGCCTTCGGCGAGCAGGTGAGCGGTCGGGTCGGGCTGCATGCGCTGCACCTCGCCCCGCTCGTTCCACTTGCGGTGGCGGCCGCGGCAGCCGTCGGCGTCTCGCCGGCACGCACGCTGGCCGCGATCGCCGACTTCGTGCCGGAGGACGGTCGGATGCGTCCGGTCGCCGGCCCGAACGGCTCGATCGTCCTCGCGGACGACTACAAGAGCCGGCCGCACAGCGCGCGGGCTGCAATTCGCGCGCTCGGGGCGACGACCGGCGGGCGCCGGATCGCCGTGCTCGGAAGGATCCAGAACGAGCCGCCGACCGTGGAGACGTACCGCAAGCCGGCACTCCTCCTCCGTGATGCCGCTGACGTTCTCGTCACAGTCGGGGAGTGCGCCGAGCCGTACCGCAAGCTGCTGGTTGGAACCGCGCTCGGCACGACGCAGGTCGCCCTTGAGCGCCCCTCCGAGGTCGCCGAATGGCTCGCACGCGAGCTCGGGCCGGGAGACGTCGCGCTGCTCCACGGCGACTCGACCCAGCACCTCGTGCGCGCCCGTCTGCGCCTCGACGGCGTCGACGTGCGCTGTGACGTGCGGCTTTGCAAGCTGCGCTGGCCGTGCGACACGTGCGCGTTCATCGCCACGGTCGGACCGCCGGCGGCGTTCGTCGAGGCCCCCTGACGCCCTTTCGCGCACGTTCCGGCTTTCTCCGGGACGCGCGCGCGAAGCCGTCCAACCCGAGCTCTATCCTGGGTGGGTGGGTCTGAGGTTGCTTGCAGGTCCGGCTAACGCCGGAAAGGTGGAGCTGCTGCTCGACCGGTACCTTGACGCCCTCGATCGGTCGCCGGTTCTCATCGTGCCGAACCGGGCGGACGTCAACCGCATCGAGCTCGAGCTCGTGCGGCGCCGGCCGGCGCTGCTGGCGGGTGAAATCGGAACCTTCGACGATGTTTTCCGCCGGCTCGCGCGCTCCTCGCCAGACGCCTTGCCCGTTGCGACCGAGCTCCAGCGGCTGTTCGTCGTCCGCCGCGCGATCGCGCACGCGTCGCTGAACGGCCTCTCGCGGTCCGCACGCTTCGGGGGGTTCGCCGACGCGCTGCTGTCCGCAGTGTCCGAGCTCGGATCGGGCCTGCTCGACCCGTCCGAGCTGGACGGCGACCTGGGCGGGCTGTACGCCGCCTACCGCGAGGAGCTCGACCGTCTGGGGCTCTGGGACTCGGATCTCCTGCGCCGGCACGCCGCGGAACGGCTTGCAACCGACCTCGACGCCTGGCACGGCGAGCCCGTCTTCGCCTACGGGTTCGAAGACCTGACGGGCGCCGAGTGGTCGCTGCTCGAGGCGCTCTCGGCGCGCGCCGAGGTGACCGTGTCGCTTCCCTATGAGCCCGGCCGACCGGCCTTCGCGTCACTCGCTCGCACCGCCGAGGATCTCGCCGGGCTCGCGAACGGCGCTGTCGAGGAGCTCCCGCCGAAGTGGTCCGAGTATGCCCATCCCGCCATTGCGTACGTCGAACGGCACCTGTTTAGCGACGCACCCGCGTCCGAGGCGCCGCCGATTGAGGGCTCGATCCGATTCTTCGAAGGCGCGGGAGCCCGCGGCGCGCTCGAGCTCGTGACCGAAGAGGTCGCCACGCTGCTGCGCGGAGGGATGGATCCGGAGCAGATCGGGATCGTGTGTCCGTCCCTCGACCGGCTGCGCGCGCCGCTCGAGACGGCGCTCGGCACGCTTGCGCTGCCGTTTGCGTTCGAAGGGTACGGGCGGCTCGGCCAGACGCCCTTCGGCCGCGCGCTGCTCGCGCTGCTCAGGTTCGCGTGGCTCGGCGGCGACCGCTCCGACCTCTTCTCGTTCCTGCGCAGTCCGTACTCCGGGATCCCGCGACCCGGCGTCGACTTCGTCGAAGGGCGACTCCGAGGCCGCGCCGTGCACACACCGGAGCGCATCGTCGAGGAGTTCGCGCACCTGCGCGGTGCGCCGATCCCGCATCTGGACGCTCTGCGCGACGGCGCCGACGTCGTCAGTGCGGTCCGCGACCTGGTGCCCGCGATGCTCCGGGCCGCCTACGGGCTCGAGGCGCCGCCGGTCGGCGAGTCGTCGCGGGCGGACCTCCGCACGGCCGCGACCGTGGAACGGGCGCTCGAGGAGCTGGACGCCTGGCGGCGGCGCGGAGAGGACCTGTCGCGCGAGGACGTGTTTGGTGCGCTCGAGCGCACCGAGGTGCGGCTGGCCGCCGCGGCGGAAGGGCGAGTCGCCGTCACCGATGTCCTGCGTGCCCGCACGCGCAGGTTCGAGGCCGTCTTCCTGCTCGGGCTCGAGGAGGGCTCCTTCCCGCGTCGCGGCCGCGAGTCGCCGTTTCTCGACGACGACCGGCGGCGCGAGCTCGCCGACAAGCGCGGCGCACGGCTGCTCCGGCCCGACAGCGTGAGCCGAGACCGCTACCTCTTCTACACGGCGTGCACCCGGGCGACCGAGCGGCTGTATCTCGTTCGCGAGGCGGCCACCGACGACGGCAGCCCGCGCGAGGCGAGCCCTTTCTGGGACGAGCTCAAGTCGCTCTTCCCCGACGACGACGTCGTTCGCTGGACGCGCCGCCGCCCGCTCTCCACCCTCACCTGGCCGCTCGAGACCGCGCCGTCGGAGCGCGAGCGGCTGCGCGGGCTCGCCGCCCTCGCGGCCACCGACCGCGACGACGCCGAGCACGTCGCGCGCGCCTACGCCTGGGACCGCCGCCTGCAGCGCGCGCTCCGCGCCTTCGACCGGCGCACGCGCCTGACGCACCCGCTCGTGCTCGAACGGCTCGCGCAGCGCACGACGTTCAACGTCACCGAACTCGAGCGCTTCGCCGACTGCTCGTCCGCCTGGTTCGTCGAGCGCTTCCTCGATCCGAAGACCATCGACGCGGACGTCGACGCGAAGCTGCGCGGCAGCGTCGCCCATACGGCCCTGCACCGCTTCTTTGCCGGCCTCCCGAAGGAGGTCGGGACAGAGGGCGTGCAGGCCGAGCGCGTCGAGGACTCGGTGCGGTTTATGCGCAAGTGCCTCGATCACGCGCTCTCCGGCGTGCGCATGGAGATGACCGAGATGCAGCGCCGCGAGCTCGATCAGTCGCTCTGGCGCGATCTGGAGGCGCTCGTCCGCGAGGAGGCCCAGGACGACCGGCCGCTCGTGCCGCGCCGCTTCGAGGTGCTCTTCGGCTCGGACCGCGCGCCCCAGGAGCTGCAGCGCGGGCTCGAGATCGACGGGATCAAGCTCTCGGGAAAGATCGACCGCATCGACGTCGATCCCTTCAGCGCGCGCGGGATCGTCCAGGACTACAAGTCGGGCAAGCACGCGCACTCGGCGCGCGAGATCGAGACCGAGCTGCGCCTGCAGATCCCGCTGTACATGCTCGTCCTGCGCGATCTCGTCGGGATCGAGCCGCTCGGCGGCGTCTACCGGCCTTTGGCGGGCGAAAGGCGCGCCCGTGGACTCCTGCGCGCCGCCGACGGCGAGACACTGCCGGGCTACGTCAAGACGGATTACCTCGACGAGGACGCGTTCTGGGAGCAGGTCGAGGGCGCGAAGGTGAAGGCGGGCGAGCTCGCCGAGCGGATCCAGGCCGGCGACGTCCGCCACGACCCGAAGGGCGGCGAGTGCCCGAGCTGGTGCTCGCTGTGGCGCGTGTGCCGGATCCGGCGCGCATGACGCAGCAGCTCAATCCCGAGCAGCTCGCGGCAGTCGAGGCGCGGGGCGAGGTCTTCGTCTCGGCGGGCGCGGGCACCGGCAAGACGTCGGTTCTCGTCGAGCGCTTCGTCCGCGCCGTCTGCGAGGACGGGCTCGACGTCGACTCGCTGCTGGTCATCACCTACACGCGCAAGGCCGCAGCCGAGCTTCGCTCCCGCATTCGCGCCGCGCTCCACGAGCGCCAACGCCCCGACCTCGCGCGCGAGCTCGACGGCGCCTGGATCTCGACCATCCATGGCTTCTGCCTGCGGCTGCTGAAGGCGCATCCGTTCGCAGCCGGGCTCGATCCGCGCTTCCGCGAGCTCGACGACGCGCAGGGCATGGTGATCCGCAAGGAGGCTTTCGACGCCGCGCTGGCGGAGTTCTGCGCCGGCGACGATCCCGCTCGCCTGCAGCTGCTCGCGACGTACGGCACCGCCGGGCTGCGGCGGATGCTCATCGGGATCTACGAGACGCTGCGCTCCGCAGGCCGTGAGCTGGTGCTCGAGCTCGGGGAGCGCCCGGAGCTGACGGAGAGCGTGGCTGCGCTCGACGACGCGGCTCGGTGCCTCGTCGACGACGCCGCTGCGACGGACGCTCAGCGAGCGTCGGCGACCGGCGTCCTGCCGCTCCTCGACGACCCGCGCGCCGACCGGCTGATCGATCTCGCTCCGTTTCGCGCGCGCGGCGAGCGCGCCGCCACCTACGAGGAAGCGCGGCGCGGTGTCGAGCAGGCGGCGCTCGACCAGACCGCGGCCCGCGACCGTGATCTGCTCCAGCAGCTCCTCGACGGCTTCGCTCAGGCTTATGCAGCTGCGAAGGAGCGGGAGGCGGCGCTCGACTTCGAGGACCTCCAGCTCGCGGCCCGCGACCTCTTGCGCGACCGGCCCGAGATCCGCGAGCGCGAGGCGCTGCGGTTCCGCTCCGTCATGGTCGACGAGTTCCAGGACACGAACCGGTTGCAGACCGAGCTGATCGACCTGCTGACCGAGGGCTTCGACGAGCGCGACGTCTTCTTCGTCGGGGACGAGTTCCAGTCGATCTACGGGTTCCGCCACGCCGACGTGCAGGTCTTCCGCGAGCGGCGCGAGCGCGCGGCCCAGCGGCTGCCGCTGACCCGAAACTATCGCTCGCGCCCCGAGGTGCTCTCGGCGGTCAACTTCCTCTTCGGCTCGCATTTCGGCGACAAATTTCAGCCGCTCGCGGCCTCCGGCGAGTTCCCTGACCCGGTCTTCGGCCATCCCGTCGAGTTGCTCGTCACCGACAAGTCGACATACGCGGAGACGGGCGAGCACTGGCGGCGCGGCGAGGCGAAGCACATCGCGCGGCGCGTGCAGGAGCTCGTCGAAACGGGCGCCGCCGCTCCGGGTGAGATCGTCCTGCTGTTCGCTGCCGGAACCGACGCCGAGTGGTACGAGGAGGAGCTGCGCACGCTCGGCCTGCCCACGTACCGCGCCACCGGGCGCGGCTACTTCGGCCAGCAGCAGGTCGTCGACCTGCTCGCATATCTCCGCCTCCTGCAGAACCGCTACGACGACGAGTCGCTGCTGACCGTGCTCGCGTCGCCGTTCGTCGGCGTGTCGAACGACGCCTTGGTGCTGATTCGCGACGCAGCTCCCCGCAGGCCGCTGTTCACCGGGATCGAGCGCGAGCTGCCGCCGGCGTTGGCCGGGGACGACGCGCGGATGCTGAAGGCGTTTCTGCAGCGCTACGAGCGGCTGGCGGGGGCGATGGGGCGGCTGTCGCTCGAGCGCCTCTGCGACGCGATCGTCTCGGCGCATGACTACGACCTGGCCGTTCTGGCCCAGTGGGACGGCCGCCGCCGCTACGCGAACCTGCGCAAGCTTGCACGTCTCGCGCGCTCGTACGAGGAGCTGCGCGGCGCCGACGTCGAGGGGTTCATCCGGTTCGTCGCCGCCCAGGACGCCGTCGGGGCGCGTGAGCTCGAGGCGGTCGCCGAGGAGGAAGGCGCCGACGCGGTCCGGCTCCTGACGATCCACGCCGCCAAGGGACTCGAGTTCAAGGTCGTGATCGTGGCCGACGCCGGTCGCGACAGGGCCCCGCCCGCCTCCGACGAGATCCTCGCGCTCTCCGACGGCCGTTTCGGCTTCCGCGTCGCCGACCCGAGCACGAGCACCCGCCGCGGCGCGTTCGAGTACGAGGCGGTGCGCGAGACGCGGAAGGCTGAGGAGGAGGCCGAGAAGCTCCGTCTCTACTACGTGGCCATGACGCGGGCGAAGGAGCGCCTGATCGTCTCCGGGGCGATCGACCGGGGCAAGCCGGCCGACGCGAACACGCCGATCGGCTGGGTGCTCGGCCGGCTCGACGCGGAGGCCGAGCTCGAGGCGGCGGGCCACGAGCCGCTGGATCTGGAGCGCGGAGGCGCGTCGGTGCTCGTTCGCATCGACCGGTACCGCGCCGAGGCGCTCGCTCCGAGCGACGTGGTCGCCGAGGCGGGCCAGCTCGCGCTCTTCGCCGACCCTGGGGAGATTCCCGCGCAGCGGACGGCTCCCCTCCTCCCGCCGCTTGCGCCGCTTCCTGTGGCCCCCGTGCATCGCGTGCGCCGGCTGTCGTTCACGGCCCTCTCGCTGTTCGAGCAGTGCTCGTATCGCTACTACGCGCAGCGGGTGGTGGGGATGCGCGAGCGGAGACCCGAGCGAGGAACGGGACCCGGCGGGCTCGCTGCGACCGAGATCGGCGATGCGGCTCACAAGCTGCTCGAGCAAGTCGACCTCTCGGCGCCGGCCGCGCCCGACGTCGAGCAGGTGCGCGCCTGGTATCCGACCGTCTCCGAAGAGGAGCTCGCGCGCATCGCGGGCTTCGTCGAGAGCTACTGCGGATCGGAGCTTGCGGCCCGGATCGCCAAGCTGGACGGCGCGGCCAAGGAACGGCACTTCACGTTCGAGCACGACGGCGTGCTGCTGCACGGCTACCTCGACGTGGTGCATGTCGGCGGCGACCACGCCCTCGTGCTCGACTACAAGACGAATTCCCTGGCGGAGGGCACACCCGAGGAGATCGTCGAGGCCGACTATCGGCTGCAGCGCCTCGTGTACACGATCGCGTGCTTCCGGGCCGGCGCGCAGGAGGTCGAGGTCGTCTACCACTTCCTCGAGCGTCCCGACGCGGTTGTCTCGACCACGTTCTCGCAGGCCCAGGCGGTGGGGCTCGAAGGCGAGTTGTCCGCCGCGATCGCGCGGATCCAGGCCGGGGAGTTCGTCCCGACGCCGAGCGAGTTCGTGTGCGCAACCTGCCCGGCGCTCGATCTGGTCTGCGCCGGGCCGCGGCTACGGAGCGCGCCACCGCCGCCGGCGACGCCGGAACTTGCGATGCGCTAGCCCGAGGCGCCGACTCGGCGGCGCCGCCTCAGGGCGTGCAGGCTTTGCCCGTGCGTCCGTCTGCGCTCCCTTACCGGAAGGCCGGAATCGAAGGACACGCTCTAGGTTTCGACCGTCGTCACGCTGACGTTCGCGACCTCGCGCCAGGTCATCGACTCGACGTCTTCGCGGGCGAGATAGGCGGCCGCGAGCCGGATCGGCCCGCCGTGGCTCACGATCGCAATTTCGTCCGCGGGCGGATTCTCGAGCAGCCGGTCGAGGAACGAGGTGACGCGGTTCCACACCTCCCGCCGGCTCTCGCCCCTGTCCGGCCGGGTGTCGGCATCGCGCCAAAACACGTGCGGATCGTCGAGCAGGGCTTCGACCTCGGAGTCGAGGAGTCCCTCGAAAGCGCCGAAGTTCCGCTCCCGGAGGATGGGATCGACGATCGGCTCTAGGCCGAGGCGCTCCGCGAGCGGTCGGGCTGTGTCGAGCGCGCGTTGGAGGTCGCTCGAGTAGACCGCGCCAATCGGGCGGTCAGCGAGTCGTGTCGCCAGTTCCTGCGCCTGCTCCCGGCCGCGTGCCGAGAGTGGGACGTCCGTGTTGCCCTGCACGCGCCGGCCCGCGTTCCAGTCAGTCTCGCCGTGACGGATGAAGTGGAGGGTCGGCACGGCTCGGACGCTAGCTGCGCGATCGGTAACGTCGCGCCGATGCCGCGGAGTTACCTACGCGAAGCTCGCCGGCGCGTCGGCCCGAAGCGCGAGCGGATCCGTCCGATCATCGAGCGCTTGAAGGCCGCGCACCCCGACGCGGGGATCGCGCTTCGTTCGACGAACGACCTCGAGCTTCTGGTCTCCGTGATGCTCTCCGCGCAGACGACCGACGTGAACGTGAACAAGGTCACCGAGAAGCTCTTCGACAAGTACAGACGGCCTGAGGATTACCTGGCTGTCCAGCCCGCGGAGCTCGAACGCGACATCTTCGCCACCGGGTTCTTCCGCCAGAAGACCAAGGCCCTGCGCGGGACGATGAAGATGCTGATCGAGGAGTTCGACGGCTGCGTGCCCGACGAGTTTCCCGACCTGCTGCGCCTCCCGGGAGTTGCGCGCAAGACGGCGAACGTCGTCTCGGCTGAGCGGGGGAGGCCGGTGGGGATCGTCGTCGACACGCATGTCCGCCGCCTGTCTCAGCGGCTGGGCCTCACGAAGCAGGAGGATCCGGTCAAGATCGAGCAGGATCTGATGAGGCTCGTGCCGCGCGAGGAGTGGGCGATCCTCCCGCACCTGCTGATCTGGCACGGCCGGCGCGTGTGCATAGCGCGGCGCCCGTTGTGTGAGGAATGCGTGCTGACGGATGTGTGCCGCTCGAGCCGCGTGGACGTGGTCCCCGCACTCCGCCCCGAACCGCCCGAGTAACAGACTGTTACTAAGTTGACCGCGGGGCGAGCACGACGAGCAGTCCGCCGTCGTCGTCGAGCGCGGGGAAGAAGTCCGCTGTCACGCGCTTGCGGATGCCTGACTTGGTCTCGAGCTCGAGCGGCTCGCCGAGCCGGCGGACGCCCCACTCGAGCGCGACCGCCGCGGGATTTTTCCCGTCCTCGAATCCCGCGAGCCCGAATGCGTCGACGACGTCGCGTCCAAGCAACTCCGCCTCACCGAGGCCGCTCAGTTCGAAGACGCCACGGCCCGCGGCGAGCACGCGCCCCTCCTGGTCGCAAACGACGAGTCCGGCGTTCGGCGCGGGGTAGTAGTCGTCCATGAGCTCGAAGAGGAAACCGAAGCCGCAGCGGTGACAGGCGGGGGCGCGGTCGGAGAACTCCTCGTACCCGTCGACGTCGATCGACCGCTCTTTGCAGTTCGGGCAGATGTAAATCGGCACGCGCTCAGCGTAGCGACGGTGCCTTTTTCGACAGCTGTGGAAAAACCGGCGCACATTCGTGACGCGCGGCCACTAGCGGCCCGCCTTCGAAGCGGTCTACGCTCGCTGCGGGGAGGAGGCTAGGGGCACCTGGGAGCGCAAGTGTCCAGGAAGGCACGGCCGGCGCGGTCAGATCCAGCGCTTGCGGCGGAAATACCAGAGCTGCCCGATCGTCGTTGCGACGATCAGCCCCCACGACCAGAGGTAGCCGTACTGCCAGTCGAGCTCCGGGAAGTGGTGGTGGAAGTTCTGCCCATAGACGCCCACGATGAACGTGGGCAACAGCAGCAGCGACGCGATGGCGGTCAGGCGCTTCGTCACTTCGTTCTGGTCGATCGAGACTTTCGACTGCGCGTAGTCGCGGACGCCGCCGAGGAGATCCCGGGAAAGCTCCAAGCCTTCGCTGGCGCGCAGAAGCTTGTCGTACACGTCCGAGAAGTGGACGTCGATCTCGGGTGGGAAGAGCTCGTACCCTTCGAGCTCGATCCGGTCGTCGATGACGCGCCGAACCGCGTCCCGGGTGGGCGCGACGGTCTTGCGAATTCGGAGCATGTCGTGGCGCAGATGCGACATGCGCGCCCTCACCTTGTCGGCAGGCCATTCGTCGACGCTGTCCTCCAGCTCGTCGATCTCGGTGTTGAGATCGTCGATCAGGTCGAGGTAGCGCTCGGCGACCGTGTCGACGAGGTGGTAGGCGATCATCCCCGGCGGCTTCGGCTGGGCGCACGCCTCGCGCATGTCTTGCGGATCGAACGGCTCTGCGTCCGGCGGCGTCTTGCGCACCGTGAGGACGACGTCGGGTGTGATGACGAGGTTGACCTCCTGGTAGTAGATGCGATCGTTCTGGGGCTCGTCCACGGCGACGACGAAGACTCCGAAGACGTACTGGCCGTGCGACTCGAGCTTCGGACGCGGCTCGTCGTCGTGCGTATGCGGCTCGAGGACGCGTTCGACCAAACGGTCGGCAAGCTTGCCCGGGAGCGCCTCCTCGAGCTGCGTCCGGTCAGGGTCGAGCAGGTCGACCCAGCGTGCTAATTCGGCCACCTCGCGAGGTTCGACCTCGCTTTGGCTAGACCTCTGCGGCTTCGGGCCGCGGCGCGGTAGCCGCGGTCCCGGGATGCCCTTCGCGGGCAGCGAGGAACTTCTCCGCGTCGAGAGCGGCCATACAGCCGGAGCCCGCGGCGGTGACGGCCTGACGGTAGGTGTGATCCTGGACGTCTCCGGCGGCGAACACACCCTGGATGTTCGTCGCGGTGGAGCCCGCTTGCGTGACGAGGTAGCCCGCCTCGTCGTGCTCGAGCTGCTCGACGAACAACGCCGTGTTCGGGTCGTGGCCGATCGCGACGAACAAGCCGTCGGCGGGAATCGTCCACGTGTCGTCGGTGATCGTGTTCCGCAGCCTGACGCCGGTCATCTTGCCCTCGTCGACTCCGAGCACCTCGTCGACAACCGCGTTCATGACGAACTCGATCTTCGGGTTCGACCGGGCGCGGTCGATCATGATCTGGGAGGCCCGGAACTCCTCGCGCCGGTGGACGACCGTGACCTTGGACGCAAACTTCGTCAGGAAGCTCGCCTCTTCCATCGCCGAGTCGCCGCCGCCGACGACGATGACCTCCTTTTCGCGGTAGAAGGCCCCGTCGCAGGTCGCGCAGTAGGTGACGCCGCGGCCCTGCAGCGACTCTTCGCTCGCCAGCCCAAGCTTGCGGGCGGTCGCGCCGGTCGCGACAACCACGGCTTCGGCCAGGTACTCGTCGTCGCCCACCCACACGCGGAACGGCTCGGCCGACAAGTCGACGCGCGTGACGTCGTCGGTGAGGAACTCCGTCCCGAAGCGCTCGGCTTGGCGGCGGAAGTCCTGCATCATCTCGGGGCCCATGATCCCGTCGGCGTACCCGGGATAGTTCTCGACGTCGCTGGTGATCATCAGCTGGCCGCCCCACTGGAAGCCCTCGATCACGAGCGGCTTGAGATTCGCGCGTGCCGCGTAGAGCGCAGCGGTGTAGCCGGCGGGGCCGCCGCCGATGATGATCAGCTCTCGTACTTCGTTGTTGTTCACGTTTCCTCCGAAAAGACTACGGGCCGGATTTCGGCCTCGCTGTATTAAACGAATCAGGGCGGATAGACGTTCCCGTCCGTGGGACCACATGGAGGACTAGATTCGGGTGCCGCGGGCATGTAGGAGCGTAGATGGCTGAGAACGCCACGACTGCCGTCCTGCGCGATCTGGCCGGCTTTCGCGCCGCGAAGGGCCGCGCCATCAGCCTCTACGTCGCGCTCGACCCGAGCGCGGCTATCAACCCGGGCGACGTCCAGACGAGGGCAAACTCGCTCCTGTCGGCGGCCCGCAGCGAGGTGGACGCCGACGGCCTGTCCCACGACCAGCGGGAAGCCCTGAAGGCTGACCTCGAGCGCATCGACGAGTTCTTCCAGGGGCTTGACCGCGACGGCGTTCGCGGGATGGCGGTTTTCGCGTCGCAGCTCGACAGCGTCTGGCGCACTCTGAGGTTGCCGCAGGCGGTGAACGACGCGGTCAAGGTCAACAAGGAGTTCCATCTCTCGCCGCTGGTGCCGCTCCTGCGCGGCCTCGACGGGACGCTGGTCGTCCAGGTCGGGCGCGAGCAGGGGCGATTCTTCCGGCTCGACCGTGGTCAGTTGCATGAGGTCGCCGACCACACCGAGGACACCCCCGACCAGCACGACCAGGGCGGCTGGTCGCAGGCGCGGTACCAGCGGCACATCGACAAGCTCGTCCACGAGCACCTGAAGACGGTTGCCGATGAGCTCGACAAGCGCCGGCGCGGTGGCGCCCCGAGGATCGTCCTGGTTGGCCCCGAGGAGATGAAGTCAGACTTCATCGAGAAGCTTTCCAAGGAGACGCAGCAAGCAGTCGTCGGCTGGACGCACGCCGAGGCCCACGCGAACGCGGCGGAGCTGCTCGAAACGGCCATGCCGCTGCTCGAGGAGGCGCGGGCCGAGGAGGAGACGGAGCTCGTGGAGGCCTGGAAGGAAGCTGCCGGCAAGGGCGGGCGCGCCGCCTCGGGCTGGGCCGAGACGCTCGAAGCCGCCTCGGACGCGGCCGTGGAGACGCTGCTCGTCCAAGACGGGGCGGAGCAGCCGGCGTTCGAGTGCCCGAAGTGCGGGCGCGCACAGCTCGAAGGCGGGGACTGTCCGCTCGACGGGACGCTGATGGAGCCCGACGAGGGCCTCGACCTGGCCGTCCGCCTCACGCTTGCGATGGGCGGCTCCGTCGTGCCGCTGAGTCATAGCCAGGATCTCGCGCCTGTCGGCGGGATCGGCGCCTTGCTTCGGTTCTAAGCGGCGTCGAGGGCGGCCACGGCGGGCGGCTCGGCTTCGAGCGTCAGTTCGGGCGCCTCGTGCTCGGTGGCGCGCTCGAGCTTGCCGTCGAAGCGGTCGAGCCGCTTCTCGGCCTCCACGTACTTGGTGTGCGCGTTGCCCAAGTGCTTACCGACGACCTCGAAGTCGGCCCGGAACCGATCGAAGTCGCGGTTCAGGTCGGCGACGTAGGACATCACCTCCTGCGCGTGCTGCTCGATCTGGAGCCCCTTGAGCCCGAGCGCGATCACCTGCAGCTGTGATGTGAACGTCGTGGGCGAGACCGGGAAAACGCGCTTGTCGTGCGCGTACTGGAGCAGCGCGCCGGTCTTGCCGCACGTGAGCTCGTAGTAGATCGACTCGGCCGGGACGTACATGAGCGCGAAGTCGTAGGTGCCCTCGTCGGGCCGGATGTACTTGGTCGCGATCGCGTCGACGTGCCCCTTGACGTCGCGGGCGAACGCCTTCTCATGCAGAAGCCTCTCGTCGTCGCCGTCGGCCTCGACCATCCGCTCGAAGTTGTCGAGCGGGAACTTGGCGTCGATCGGGACGAGCTTGCCCACGTCGATTACCGCGTCGACACGCTCGCCGCCGCGGAACGTGTGCTGCATCGAGTACGAGCCCTGCGGGAGACGGTCGCGGAGCAGATTCTCGAGCATGAGCTCGCCGAACCCGCCTCGTGCCTTCGGCGGACGCAGCGCGTTCTCGAGCCGGCTCAGGTCCTTGACACGCTCGAGCATCTGCGCGGTCGCCTCGTTCGCCTTTCCGAGCCGCTCGTGGATCTGGTTCGTCGTCACCGCGGCGGTTTCGAGGCGTCGGTCGACCTTAGTGTCGAGCTCGGAAAGCCGCCGGTCCATCGTCTCGGTGACGCCGCTCAGGCGCCGGTCGATTTCGGCGCTCCGCTCGGTGAGCTGCGCGGTCGACTCGCTGCGCAAGGCCCCGAGCTCGGTGCGCAGGACGCGCACGAGCCAGGCCAGAGCCGCGGCCAGGCCGAGGGCGAGAGCAACGATGAGGGCGATGGTCGTCATCCGGGCCAACAAACGTTAGAGATGGGCCCGGACGGAGCCCTCAAACCCGCATAAAAAGGCAAAAAAACGTCAGACCCGACGAACCCGGGGGTCCATCGGATCTGACTCGACGAGACTACGACGTGGGGGGAGGAGAGGTCAAGGCCCGGATCGAGAAAATGTCGCTCGGAGCGAACATTTCGTGCGCTCGCGGCCCTGAACGGTGCTCCGATGGCCCCTGGTACCATCGCCAATCCCTTGGCCAAGAAGTCCCGCACCCCGCCGCCTCCGAGGCGCGTCCAGGTCCCGAAGACTCGCACGGCGCAGCGCTCAGATGCGGATGCGCGGAAGGCTCTGCCCTACCTGGCTGCCTTCTCCGCGCTCGGAATCATCGGGCTCGTCTTGGCGATCTTCTTGCTCACGCGCGCGGGAGGCTCCGCCGCAGCTCCCAAGCCCGTGGACTTCTCGACCCTGCCCGGCCTGCAGACCGGCGCGCCATCGTGGGACACCGGCGCTGCGGGCCTGGACGACCGCCTGGCTCCGCTCGGCCTGCCGCAGCTCGGCAGCGAGGGCCAGGTCGTCCACATCCACCAGCATCTCGACCTCTGGGTGAACGGGAAGAAGGTCAAGATCCCGGCCTTCATCGGGATCCAGCCGGGCTCCTACATCACGTCGATCCACACGCACGACAACACCGGCCTGATACACGTCGAGTCGCCGGAGCACCGGAGATTCAGCCTCGGCGAGTTCTTCGGCGTCTGGGGAGTGCGGCTCAACAAGAGCTGCATCTCCGACCTCTGCGACAGCACGGCCGCGAACGGCGTGAAGATGTGGGTCAACGGGAAGCGGTACGTGGGCAATCCGGCCAACCTCGAGCTGAAGTCGCATCAGGAGATCGCGCTCGTCTTCGGCAAGCCGCCGGCGCAGATCCCGCAGAAATACGCCTTCCCGACCGATACGTAGGCCGCGGCCGCCCGGGCTATCGTTCGGTCCGCCGGGGTGGCGAAACTGGTCATACGCGCCTGACTTAAAATCAGGTGTCCCTTCGTGGGGCGTGAGGGTTCGACTCCCTCCCCCGGCATCAGAAAAGCGCTGCAAACACGGCGGTTTCTCCCTGGCTTGTGTTGTCAGGTTGGGCGGCGGAAACGGTGGGGGGGCCACACAGGGGGCCACACGCCGCCAGACGGGCACCCGCTCGGCGATGTCCTTGTGCCGGGCCAGTAGGAGGTACTCCGACTCGCGCTGCTGCGGCAACGGCACCTTTACCGCGCGCGCGGTAGAAGTTCTGTGCCTAGGTCGGTTCGCGTGCCCTGCCCTTCCCGCGGCGGCGGCGGCAGCAACTCGACGAGCAGCACGCCGACCAGGTGCATCTCAGCTTCGATCGCCTTGGCCGACCGCGTCGAAATTTCCCGCCGGCGGGAAAATCTCAGCTTCGCGCCGCGTCGAAATATCCCGGCGCCGGGACAATCTCAGTTTCAATCGCCCTGGCCGCTTCCCTGGGAGCCTCTTAGGACGGCTCCTGTGGCCTCGAAAATCCGGGCGAAACGTGTTTCGGCGGCTTCCGCCGATACTAAGAGTGATGACCACGACCGCCACCGACTCGCGCCCTTTGCTCAGCTCCCGCGCCGCCGCCGCACGGCTCGGGATCTCGGTGTGGACGCTGTACAGGCTCGTCGACGGCGGACGCCTGCCCGCGGTGCGGCTGACCGAGACCGGGCCGCTCAGGTTCCGCCCGGAGTCGATCGAAGCCCTGATCCAAGAGGCGATGACGCAGTGACTTCCGACGAACGCCGACAGCTCGAACACGTGGCCCAAATCGCCGGAGTGGAGCTCCCGCCCGAGCTCCACCCCGGCGTGA
The DNA here is from genome assembly GCA_040005095.1 of Thermoleophilia bacterium. Lineage (GTDB taxonomy): Bacteria > Actinomycetota > Thermoleophilia > Gaiellales > Gaiellaceae > UBA5186. The sequence goes on from JBDTZN010000024.1 coordinate 25,330, forward strand.
TCCGCACCGACGCCGAGCTCGAGCGTGTCATAGCGATCGCCGAGCGTGGCGAGCAGGCCGAGTTTGAGCTTGCCTACCGCGCGCTAGTTCGCGACATCGACCCCTCGCTGTACGTCGACGACGACCTCAGGGGGCCGCGTGACGGCCGAGCCGGAAGCTCTCGCCCGGACGCTGGCCGAAGCTGAGGCGGAGCGCGATCGTGCGGCTGGAAACGCTGTGAAAGGGCTGATGCGCCGTGGGGAACGTCTCGAACCTGAAACCGGCGGAGGTCGGTAACACCCTCGCCGTTCGGCACGGCGCGACGTCTGAGCGCCAAATCGCCCCACGAGCTGCACGCCATAAACGGCGTCTTTTGCGCCAAATCGGCCTGCGAGCTTCGGAGCTGGACTCGATCGGCCGGGCGTTGCTCGTGAACTGGTCCAGGGCCGCGGCGGCGCTTGCGCTGATGGACGAGTACGCGGCCGAGCATGGCTGGCTCGACGGGAAGGGAAACCCGCGCGGGTTCGCCCGCTTGTACGTCAGCATGTTGAACGCGGAGCGGCTCGCGCTCGCCCGCCTGGACGAGCACTTCCGCGCCCGCGGCGACGCGTCGATGGTCGTCACCCTCCAAGGCTCTAGCCGGTCGTGACGGTCGTCGAGTGGGCGGAGACGAACTGGATCCTGCCGGAGACGCGGCGGCCGATCGTCCTGCAGCCGTGGCAGCGCGAGACGCTGCTCGCGATCTTCCCGCCTGACGGCTCGCCGTCGCCGCACGAGACCTTCCTGATCTCGACCGTGAAGAAGGCCGGCAAGACGGAGTTGAACGCGGTCGCGACCTTGTACGCCGCGCTGACGTTCCCCGCGCCGGAGACAGTCTTCGCGGTCGCCAACGACCTGGAGCAGGCGCAGGAGCGCGTCTTCGAGCGGATCGCGAAGGCGGCCAGGGCGATGGGTCTCGTCCGCAGCGGGGCCGCCGTCGTCTCCCGGTCGGAGATCGTCTTCCCGGAGACGGGCTCGCGGATCGTGGCGGTCCCGGCGGACTTCGCCGGTGCCGCCGGTGCCGTCTTCGGCATCACATCGTGGACGGAGCTGTGGGCGTACCGGCATGAAGGGCATGTGCGTCTGTGGGAGGAGCTGACGCCGATCCCGAACCGGCGCTCGTTGCGGATCGTCGATAGCTACGCGGGCTTCGCCGGGGACGCGCCGATCTTGGAAGCTGTCTGGCAGCGCGCCCTCGAAGGCGAGCGCATCCACGACGAGCTGCCGATCTACACGAGCGGGAAGCTGTGGGCGTTTATCGACCAGGGGAGGAGGCGCAGCGGCGCGGCTGGCTCGGAGATCCCCGCGCCATGGGCGACTACTACGCCGAGCAGGCCGCGACGCTCCGACCGGGCACCTACGCGCGCCTGCACTTGAACCTGTGGCAGTCGGGCGAGGAGGCGTTCATCGACGCCGAGAGCTGGGACGCCTGCGTCGACCCGGCGGCAACGCCGGAGCTTGTCCGGCATCCGGCCGACCCTGTCCCGCGCGTGTTCGTCGGGATCGACGCGGCCGTGAAGGGCGACA
>JBDTZN010000082.1:0-8200 GCA_040005095.1 Thermoleophilia bacterium
GACTCCGCAGGTGCGCCAGCCCGAACGGGTGCAGCACGAGGTACCAGACCGACTCTGCCGTGATCGAGCGGCCGCCTTGCCGCGAGTAGGCGGCGCCGACCGCGCCCGGATCCCAGAGGAGAAATGGCGCGTAGACGACCGCCACGGTCGCGACGAACGCGAGCGCGTGCCGGCGCGCGTCCACGAAGCGCCGCGAGGCGAGAAGCCACGCGAGCAGCGCGACGAAGGCGAGTCCAGGCGTCCACTTGACGAGCGCGCCTGCGCCGAGCGCGACTCCTGCGAGGCTCCACCGTCCCCGCAGTGCGAGCACGAGCCCGGCGGCGAGGAGCGCGGTCGGGACCAGATCGAACTTGAACTCCCACGAGTACGCGTTCAGAGGCCAGAGCGCTACTACCGCGGCGAGCCAAGGGGCGAGCCGGGCGCGGGTGGCCCAGATCGCGTAGACGGATCCGAGCTGGAAGGGGATCATCGCGATCGCATTCGCGGTTCGGGTGCCGCCGCCGCTCAGCCAGGACTCGAGCGCGAAGAGCAGGACAGCGCCTACGGGGTACTCGGAGTGTGGGTATCGGCCGTCGAGGAGGGAGTCGCCCTGGCGGCGGAAGACGGTGCGGGTGTCGACGTCGCCGCGTACGTCGAGACCGAGATGAAGGGCGATCCAGGCGGCGTGAAAGGCAAGCGCAAGTCCGAGCAGCGGCGCGAGCCGAAGACGGTGCTGGCACCGCCACGCGTACAGGAGGCCGGCTGCGGCGACCGCGGCTTCGAGCAGCAGCCACGCATCTGAGGTCGCGGCCTGGTAGCCGTACTCGAGCGCGACGACCGCCGCGGCGCACGCGGCGAGGACGAGGTGGGGGTCTGCGCGGGCAAGCCGGACGCGCACGGCCCGCGTGACGTTAGCGGTAGGGCCCGCCGGCCCGATCGTCTACAGTCGCCGTCAGCGCGGCTGGCCGCAGCGCTCCTCTTCGATGGCTGACGCACGGTTCAAGCACGCCGCACTGGTGATCGCGGTGGTGGCCGGCCTCCACGGCCTCCTCTACGCGCCGCTGATGAGCACGAACGTGGTCACAGATAGCGCGAGCTACCGCGCGGCCGGATCGGCGCTCCTCTCCGGCAGCTACTCGACGCCGATCCGCGACGGCCTGTACTTCACGTACCCGAACCGGTTCTACGACCTGACCGCGCTGCCGGTCCCCCGTGGGCCGGTCTGGAACGCGCCGGAGCGCCAGGCCTTCCGCCCGCCCGGCTATCCACTCTTCCTCGCGGCAACCGGCGAAGGTCGCTGGGGCGGCGCCCTGAAGCTCCAGCTCCTCCTTCAGGGAATCCTGTTTGCGATCGGCGCGTTCGTGCTCGCGCTGACCTTGCGACGGTGGTGGGGTCACCGGGTCGCCCTCCTCGGCGCGCTGGCCTACGCGCTCGACCCGTACTCCAAGCACTACGTCGGGCTGATCATGAGCGAGACGCTTGCCGGCACACTCGTGCTCGTCGGCGCGTACGCGTTCACGCGCGCCTGGCAGCGTTCTTCGCCGGGGTGGTGGGCGCTCGCGTCCGCGGCTGCGGCAGCACTGACGCTCACGCGTGCGGTCTTCGTCGTCGCGATCCCGCTCGTCGTGCTCGGCGCCGCGATTCGGGCGGGGGCGCCCGGGGCCCGGCTCAGACGGGTCGCGGCGGCAACCCTGTGCTCGCTCGCCCTCCTTGCACCGTGGCTCGCGTGGACGAATCACGTCACCGGCCGCCCCGTCCTCGCGAACTGGGGCGAAGGCTTCAACTTCCTCCTGGCCGCAAACGGGGAGGGACACGGGCGGTCGTTCGCGGACGTCGAGGAGGATCCCGTGTTCGCCGCCGACCTGAGGGCCGTGCACCGATTCGCTCCGTCCTTCGGCGAGCTCCGCCGCGACCCGCAGGCCCATCCCCGTTACCTCGAGCGCGCCGACCGTGAGCTCCGACGTGCGGCGTCGGCGCGCTACCGGGAGCGGCTTCGCGACGAGCCGGCACAGGTGGTGTGGGAGGACGTGTACCGCATGTACTTCCTCTGGGCTCCACACAACGACTGGTACCAGCCGGAAGGCGCGGCGCTCGCGGCGATGATCGTGCTCGACTGGATCGTGCTGCTCTTCGCTCTCGTGGGGGCGGCGCTCGCGCTCGCGCGCGGCGGGGCCGCGGCCGGAGTCGTCGTCTTCCTGGCCGCATACACGCTCGTCCTCGGTACCCACCACGTAGAAGCGCGCTTCACGATCCCTGTCCGCGGCCTCTTCCTCGCGCTCGGGGTGCTGGCCGCGACCGAGCTCTACGGGCTCGCTCGCCGGCGCGCCGCCGCGGGCGCCAAGCCGGCAAGCAGAGCGGCGCAAAGCCAGAACGGTGCCGCGGTCGGGCTTCCGACGGACGTCAGGTAGGACTGGGTCGCCGCAACGACGACGCCGCACGTCGCGACGCCCGCACACGCACCTGCGACACGCCGGCCCGCCTCGTCGGCCCGCCTGAGCGCCTCGACGCCGCGACGCGCGATGGCGGCGAGCAGCGCCAGCAGGAGCCCGAGGCCGACCAACCCCAGCTGCAGCGCCGTCCCGAGGTAGGAGTTCTCGACGAGCGAGGAGTAGAAGAGGTAGAACCGATCGACGAAGACCGTCTGCTCGGTGCCGAACCCGTACCCGACGAGCGGCCGCTGGCTGATCTGGCGCGAGGCGCCGATCCAGGCGGGCAAGCGGCCGCTCGTCACGAAGAGTGACCGGCGAAACGGCGTCTCGCCGGGTTTCGGAAACCCGAGGTCGCTTTCCAAGGGACGGAACCCCTGCGCGTCCTTCGGCCCGAGCGGCACGTAGCTGCCGAACCGCTTGTTGAGGACGGGATTCGTCGTGGCCGGTTGAGGCAGCTCCATCACCGCCACGTCGAGGGCCAAGACGGAGATCGCAATCGCCGCGAGGACGATCCGGGCTCGACGGGTCCCGGCGAGGACCGGGATCAGGACCGCCACGCCGAGCAGGCCTGCCAGGAGGGCTCCACGCGACGCGGCCGCGACGATCGACCCGTCGAAGAGGAGCAGCGCACCCAGGGCAGTCGCTTTCGTCCACCGCGCGCCGGCCTCGGCGACCGCCCAGACGGCGATCGGAATGCCGAAGGCGAGGACCATCGCCATCGTGTTGGGGTTCGCGCCGAGCCCGCTGTAGCGAAGCGGAGACTGCGTCGTCGCAGGGATGTAGGCGAGGCTCGGCCGAACCGCGAGGTCGATCAGGCCCCCCACCGCTACCGCCAGGACGGCGACGAGAATCGCCAGCAGGATCTGGCCGGCTGCTTCGGGTCGTCCCTCGGTGCCGTAGGCGAGCGCGACCGCGGTGACGAGGAGGACAAGTAGCGTGACCGTCCGGCCCAGCGTGAGCCGCGGATCCGGCGACCAGAGGATGGACGCGAACGCGAGAACGACGATCGCTCCGCCGAGGGCCGCGGGCAGGCCGAGGCGCGGGCGCCGGCGCGCGCTCGTAGCCGCATAGAGGAGCGCCAGCGCGCAGAGGATGGCCAGCAGTACCCAGCGAGCGATCCGGCCCACCGGGATGTTGAGGAGGTAGACGTTGCTCGACGCAGCCGCCAGCGCGAAGACGAGCGTCGCCACGAGCACCTGGATCGCGCCCTCGAGCTGCCGGCGGAGTTGCAGACTTCCGAGGCGGCGCTTGCGCTGCCGACCGTCAGGGCGCGCGGGCGATCCGCGCGTCCGTCTGAAATGACCGGTCGAACCGCCGAAGGCCTTCCTGAGCGCAGTTAGGACGGCCGCACCATCATCTTGTTGAGCAGCCGCTCCACCTCGGCCCGATCGACGCGCACGGTCGACCGCGTCGGATCGTCGCGCAGGCTCCAGACCCGCACCGCTCCGCCGCGCCGGTCGATCGCCTCGACGATCCGGCCCGAGCGATCGACGCAGAGCTCGAGCGCGAACGGATTGAGTCCGCGCTTGTAGAGCAGGCAGTCGAAGTTCCCAAGGACCCGGAAGGCGTCGAGGGAGGGAGAATCGAGCGGTCCCACCGCCCGCGCGACCTCCCGCATCCCACGGCTCTGATCCGCCGCACGATGCGAGCGCTCCCACCGCCCGATTGCGACGAGGACGGCGACGAGGACGATGCCGGCCGCCGCCCAAAGTGCGAGCCTCCGGCTCATGCCGCCGCCTCCGCGGTCAGCTCCCGGAGGACCGAGCGGTAGCGCTCGACGGCAACCGCCCGGTCGGCGGTCTCGACGACGTACTCCCGGCCGCGGCGGCCGAGCTCCTCGAGGTCGAGCTCACCGTCGTACGCGCGCCGGATCGCCTCCGCGAGCAGCTCGGGGCGTCCCGGCGGCACGACGACGCCGCAACCGGCTCGCTGAACCACCTGCGCGGTCTCACTCTCCGCGTCGGCCGCGACCACGACCGGCCGCGCGACCGAGAGGATCCCGTACAGGCGGCTCGGAACGACGTAGCCCGCCAGGCCACGGGCGAGGCCGACGACGTGAAGATCCGCGGAGGAGAGAGACTCGGGCAGCACGTCGCGTGGCTGATAGCCCATGAAGCGCATCGGGTCGACTTCGAGGAGTCGAGCCAAGAGCTTCAGCTCGTCCCGGCGCGCGCCGCCGCCGATCACCACGATCCGGAGGTCCTCCAGGTCGCGGAGGAACGTCCCGGCGCGGACGAGCGCGTCGAGGTTCTGCGCATGCCCGATGTTCCCGGAGTGCATGACGACGAACTTGCCGTCCAGGTCGTGCTCCCGCGACCACGGATTGTTGCGTGGCTGAGGCCGGAGGCGCCGCGTGTCGACCCAGTTCGGGATGACGGAGATCCGCTCCGATCTGGCGCCCTTCTCCTCCAGCCGGCGCCGCATCGTCTCGCCGATCGCGACGACGCGGTCGGCATGTTGGAGGTAGTAGCGAATTGCGATGCGCAAGGCGCCGACGAGGAGGGGATTCTCGAGGCGCTTCAGCTCGACCGCGACCTCGGGGAAGACGTCCTGGCTGACTACGACGAGCGGAACCTCGAACCGCCGCGCTACGAACAGCGCAACGTCGGCGATCACGGGCGGGTCGGTCATGGACAGGACCACATCCGGCCGCTCCGCCGAGAATCCGGTCCACGCCGACTGGACGAGGTAGGTCAGGTAGTTGACGGCACGGAGTGACAGCCGACGCCGGTCGAAGGCGGTCGAGCGGACTCGGATCACGTCCACACCGTCGTGACGCTCGCGGCCCGGTCGGTGGGCGTCAGGAACCATTCCGGTCACGACCGTAATGTCGAATTCGTCGACGAGCGCGCTGCAGAGCTCCGACAGGAGCTGGGCGGTCGCCTCGACGCCGGGCCAGTAGTACTGATTCAGGACGAGGATGCGCGGGCGGCGGCCGGCCGCGGCGGCCGGATCAGCCACGGGCAGACGTGTCCCTGAGCGTCGCGGCTGCCGCGAGCATGAAGGCGCAGATCCACACCGCCGCCGCCGCGTTGCTGCCGACCGCGTAGATGTAGGACTGGAAGAACGCGAGCACGAGCCCGGCCGCGAATGCGCCGGCACACGCTGCAACCAGCCGCCGTTCGCGCTCGAGCAGCCGGGCAGGCGCACGGAGAACACGGACCGCCAGGCTCCCGACGAGCAGCAGGAAGACGGCGACCCCAACCCCTCCGAGTTGCAGGAACAGCCCGATGTACGAGTTCTCCGGCTGGTTGGAGTTGAAGTCGACGTACCGGTCGACGAAAACCTGATCCTCGCGTCCGAGCCCGTAGCCGAGCAAGGGTCTCCTCGCCCCGAGCTCGAGCGCTCCTTGCCAGGCCTCCGCGCGGCCGCTCGTCCCGAACAGCGTTCTCGGGCGCGGCGTCGTGTCGGCAACTCCCGGGAGGGGGTGGCCGATGTCGTCGTTCAGCCGCAACACGAGGTTGGCGTCGACATAACCAGGCCGCGGCTTCGGCAGGCCGGCAGCCGGGGACGTCGTGACCGGCTGCGCCGCCGGCGGCGGCGTGTCGAGGGGCTTCGGCACGCGCGTCAACAGGACGCTGAGCACGAGCACGGCGGCGACGCCGGCCGCGAGCACGGTCCGCTGCCGTGCGCCGCGGAAGCCGATGAGCACGTATGCCAGCAGCCCCCCGAAGGCGGCCAGCAGCGCTCCGCGCGAGCCGGAGGCGACGATCGAGCCGAGCAGGAGGAGCAGGAGCGCGGCAGGAAGCAGACCGGCCACACGCCGCCGCGCGTCGGCGAGCGCTCGCGCGGCCAGCGGCACACCGACGGCCATGACCATCGTCGCTGTGTCCGGCCCGCCGCCCAGGCCCTGGTAGCGAACGGGCAGTGAGGTCGTCGCCGGTGCGAGCGCGCGGTCGTGACGGAAGAGCAGGACGAGCAGCCCCCCCAGCGCCACTACGGCCGTGCCGGCGAGCACCCCGTCGAGCACCGCGCGGATGGCCTCCGGCCGGCCTCGAACTGCCTGGGCGAGGGCGACGCACGCTGCCAGCAGGACGATAAAGGAGGCTGCGTGAGCGGCGGTCGAGAGCGGGCGAGACGACCAGGCTGCGGAGAGAAGCGCGAGCGCGCCGAGGCCTGCGGCGGCGCCGTACGTGCTCGCCGGGTGGAACGACGGCCGCGCACGTCGCGCGGCCACGAGCGAGAGCGCGAGCAGGACGAGCAGCGCGGCCCAGCGCAGCTTGCGGGCGGGTTCCAGCCAGGAGAGCAAGGCACCAGCGGCGAGCACCGCTGTGACGACGGTGGCGACGATTGCCAGCTGAATTGCGCGCTCGAGCGCGAGAACTCCAGGACGAGGGAGGGCGTCGCGCACGGCGGCTGCAAGGATACTTTCGGCCTGTGAGGCATTTGTGAGTCACCCAGAGCGGATCGTCCCGGACGAGACCGAGCCGGGAATCGTCGCCCTCCACCTCAAGCGCTACGACTTTGCGCTCCCGTTCTGCGGCGGCAAGGACGTCCTCGACGCGGGCTGCGGAGTCGGTTACGGGACGGCGCATCTGGCGCAGGCTGCGCGCCGAGTCGTCGGTGTCGATCGCGACCCGGAAACGATCGAGTACGCGCGGCGGCGCTACGGCTCCGAGCGGATCGAGTTCCTGCAAGCCGACCTGCTCGAGCTGCCGCTCCAGAGTGACTCCTTCGACGCCGTCTGCTCCTTCGAGACGATCGAGCACGTCCCCGATCCCGAGGCGCTCGTCGCACAGCTCCGCCGGGTCACCAGGCCGGGCGGCGTCTGCCTCGTCTCGACCCCGCGCGTCGACGAGACCACCCGCAATCCCGAGAACCCGTTCCATTCGGTCGAGCTCTCGGCCGCCGACCTCGAGCGCCTGTTGCGCGCCCACTTCGGCGAGGTGACGCTCTATGGCCAGCGGCGGCTGCAGAGCGCGCGGCATCGCACGATGCAGCGGCTCGACCCGCTCGGGCTGCGCAAACGGTTGACCTTCCTCCGTCCAGCCTCCCGGCTGCTGGGGACGCCGCCGATGGCCGAGGTGTCGCTGGCCGAGATCGAGATCACGCGGAACGGCGTCGAGGGCGCGAACGAGATCGTCGCGGTCTGCCGGTGAAGGTCGTCCACCTCGTGATCGGCGGCGACGTCGCGGGTGGTCAGGCCGTCGCGCTGCGGCTCGCGCGGGCGCTGCGGGAACATGGCGGCGAGGCCGTGTTCGTTGCTCCGGAACGCGGCCCCTTCACCAAGCTGGCGGAGGGCGAGGGCTTTCGCGTCCATCTGATCGCGCTTCGTCGCTCGTTCGAGCTGCCGTCTGCATGGCGGCTCGCGCGGCTCCTGCGACATGAGCGCGCCGACGTCCTCCACACGCACACCCTCGCCGCCGGGAACGCGCTCTCGCGTCTGGGCGGCCGCGCAGCCGGCGTGCCGGTCGTTTCCCATCTGCACATCGAGAACCACTTCCGCCCCTCGACACGGGCGCTGGTCGCCCGACTCGACAACGCGACCGCACGGCTCGCCGCCGCGCTCGTCGCCGTCTCGGAGGACACGAAGCGGGCCTACGAGCGGCAGGGCTATCCCGTGGGCCGGATCCGGGTCATCTACAACGGCGTCGAGTTGCCCCGGAACGGCTCGGTGCCCGACAACGACCCGCCCGTGATCGGCGAGATCGCGCGTTACTGTGACGTGAAGGGGCAGCGCGAGCTGATTCAGGCGCTGGCCGAGGTGCCAGGCACCCGACTCGTCCTCGCCGGACGCGACCTCGAGCGCGGCGGTGCATTCCAGGCCGAGCTCGAACGCGAGGCGGAACGGA